>JACXUT010000042.1 GCA_014763765.1 Micrococcales bacterium | reverse complement strand
TCCCTGGTGCACCCACCCGTCCGGCGGGTGCACCAGGGACGGAGGTCCCGGCGGCGCGCCGCAGCGGGACCCACCCTGGACCGGGCTGGAGAATCCCGGGCCTCGAGCGAGCAGGGGGCACCGATGACGACCGGACGGCGGCTGCCGCGCATCGCGGCACTGAGCGGACCCGAGGCGGGCCGCGCACGGCACCTGCTGGTGCACTCGCCCGTGCACGCCGGCGCGGACGCCGTGACGTGGACCCTGACGCTGCTCGCGGAGGACGACGTGCCGCTCGCGGAGAGCCGCACCTCGGCGCCGAACTACCCGCTCCCGCTGGAGGACATCGCCCAGGTGCACCTCGACGTCGTCGGGCTCAGCGCGACGGGGCGGTGGACGCCGGAGCCGAGCGAGGACGGCGCCCCCCGGTTCCGCACACCGGTGCGTCCCGCCGCTCTGCGGGACGACCCGGTCTGAGTCCCGGGCTCGGGCCGGGTGCGACGGTGCCCCGCGCCCGGGGACCGGGGCGGGGCACCTGTCACGGCGCGGGGGTCAGTGCTTGAAGGCGTCCTTGACCTTCTCGCCGGCGTCCTTGAGGTCCGCCTTCGACTGGTCGGTCCGGCCCTCGGCCTCGAGACGCTCGTCGTCGTTCGCGCGGCCGGCGGCCTCCTTGGCCTTGCCGGACACCTTCTCCGCGGCGTTCGCGATCTTGTCGTCGAGTCCCATGAGATCCTCCTTGCGCTGCGGTGACCTGGCCCTTCGACGTTAAGCCGGGTCAGCTCCGCCCGCATCCCGAGCGGCGTCCTCCGCGGCGAGCAGCGCGGCGAGCTGTGACGGCGTGCTGCGCAGCAGGCAGAACTCGTTGCCCTCCGGGTCGGCGAGCACGTGCCAGGTGACGTCGGGGCCCTGACCGACGTCGACCGGGACGGCACCGAGGCGCAGCAGGCGGTCCAGCTCGGTGGCCTGGTCGGAGGCGTCCGGCGGCCGCAGGTCGACGTGCAGCCGGTTCTTGACCTGCTTGTCCTCGGGGACGCGGAGGAACAGCCACGCCGGCGTGGCGGCGTCCGGCGGCTCCAGCGCCACCTCGTCCTCGTCCTCGTCGACGCGCCAGCCCAGCACCTGCTGCCACCAGCGGGCGAGGGCGACCGGGTCGCGCGCGTCGATGCAGAGCTGGCTCACCACGAGTCCCATGCGGGGACGGTACGGCCGGGTCCCGGCCCGCGCACGTGGTGCGGGGGCCGGGGCGGGTGGCTCAGGAGGCGGCGGCGCCGGCCGCGGCCCGAGCGGCGCGGGAGGCGAGCGCCGCGGCACCGACGATGCCGGCGGCGTTGCGCAGCTGCGCGGGCACGATCGGGGCGCGCAGGTGCAGCAGCGGCAGGAACTTCTCGTGGTGCTTGCTGACGCCGCCGCCGACGACGATGAGGTCCGGCCAGAACAGGTCCTCGATGACGCCGAAGTAGCGCTGCAGCCGCTCGGCCCACTGCTCGAAGTCGAGGCCCTCGCGGTCGCGCGCCGCGTCGGAGGCGCGGGTCTCGGCGTCGTGGCCGTCGATCTCGAGGTGCCCGAGCTCGAGGTTCGGCACGAGCACCCCGTCCACGACCATCGCGGTCCCGATGCCGGTGCCGAGCGTGCAGATGAACGTCACGCCGGACGTGGACCGCGCGGCGCCATACAGCGTCTCGGCGTACCCGGCGGCGTCGGCGTCGTTGACGGCGAGCACCGGGCGGCCGACCGCTTCGCCGAGCACGTGCTCGATGTTCGTGCCGATCCACGAGACGTCGACGTTGGCGGCGGACCGCGCGACGCCGTGCTGCACGACGGCCGGGAACGTCACGCCGACCGGGGTGTCGTCCGGCAGGTCGAACCGGCCGACCAGCTCGGCGACCGTCTGCGCCACGGCGGCGGGGGTCGCGGGCTGCGGGGTGGGGATGCGGACCCGGTCGGCGGCGAACTCGCCGGTCGTCAGGTCGACGGGGGCGCCCTTGATCCCCGAGCCGCCGATGTCGATGCCGAACGCCCGCGGGGCGTGGGAGGAGGTGTGCGCGCTCATGGGAGTGTGAGGATCTCCGCTCCGGTGTCGGTGACCAGCAGGGTGTGCTCGAACTGGGCGCTGCGGCGCAGGTCGGCGGTGACCACCGTCCACCCGTCGTCCCACGTCGTCCAGTCGGGGGTGCCGAGGTTGAGCATCGGCTCGATGGTGAAGACCATCCCGGGCTCGATGACCCGGTCGTACTGCGGGGCGGCGTCGTAGTGCGGGATGACCAGCCCGGAGTGGAACGCCTCGCCGACGCCGTGCCCGGTGTAGTCGCGCACCACCCCGTACCCGAAGCGGGCCGCGTACTTCTCGATGACGCGGCCGATGACGTTGACCTCGCGCCCGGGGCGGACGGCCTTGATCGCCCGGGCCAGGGCCTCCTGCGTGCGCTCGACCAGCAGCCGCGACTCCTCGTCGACGTCCCCGACCAGGAACGTCGCGTTGTTGTCCCCGTGCACCCCGCCGGTGTACGCGGTGATGTCGACGTTGACGATGTCGCCGTCCTCGAGGACGGTCGAGTCGGGGATGCCGTGGCAGATGACCTCGTTCACCGAGGTGCACAGCGACTTCGGGAAGCCGCGGTAGCCGAGCGTCGACGGGTAGGCGTGGTGGTCGAGCAGGAACTCGTGCCCGACGCGGTCGAGCTCGTCCGTCGTGACGCCGGGGGCGACGTGCCGGCCGACCTCGGCGAGCGCCTGCGCCGCGATGCGGGCGGCCACCCGGATCCTCTCGACGACCTCCGGGGCGACGACGTCGCTGCCCGTGTAGGGCTCGGGGGCCGGGCGGTCGACGTACTCGGGGCGCGGGAGGGACGCGGGGACCGGGCGCCGCGGGCCGACGCGGCCCGGGACGAGCGCCGGCCTCGGCGCGTGGACGGACGTCATGCCTGGCAGTCTACGAAGCGACGGCCCGCACGCCGACCGCGGGCCCGCGCACCGAGGGAGGCCGCCGTGGCCGACGAGTTCTACTACAACACCCAGACCGGCCAGGTCGAGCAGGGCAAGCAGTCGACGTGGGCGCACCTCATGGGCCCGTACCCGACGCGCGACGCCGCGCAGCACGCGCTCGAGAAGGCGCGCGCCCGCTCCGAGGCGTGGGACGAGGAGGACCGCCGCGAGCGGTCCTGACCGGCAGCGGGGACGCCGGCGGGTCGCGCGCCTCCCGCCGGCGGCTCAGCCCTCCGGGGCCGCGCCGGTCAGCCGCGCGGCCACCTCCGCGACCGCCTCGGCGTCGCCCACGATCTCGAAGTGCATCTCGTCGACCCGCCCGTCGAAGTCCCCGCCCCACGCGACGACGGGCGCGACCTCCGCGAGGATCGACCGGATCGCCTCGACCTGCTCCGCGGTGAACGTGCCGGTGGCGCCGAGCGGGTGCTCCGTGGCGTTCAGGTCGATGGACGTCCCGGAGGCGTGGTTCGACAGCCGGTCCTCCTCGCCGTCCTCGCCCCGCACGGGCCGGTAGGCCCAGCCCCACGAGCTCGCCACGTCGACGGGTTCCACCTCGGCGTCGAACCGCTGCGCGACGTGGTCCAGGACGGTCCGCACGTCGCCCGCCAGCAGGCGGCCGGTCACCCAGGGCGAGACCTCCAGGCTCGGGTCGTCGCCCTCGTCGACGGCCGGCCAGCAGTTGAGCGACTCGGTCTGGTCCGGCACGCACGACGGCGCGACCACCGCGGCCGGCGGGGCGGGCTCGCTGCCGCCCGCGATCCGCACGACCGCGACCACGAGGGCGACCACCAGGCCGACGACCGCCAGCGCCAGCACGCCCAGCACGACGAGGCCGCGGCGCGTGAGGCGCAGCGGCGGCGGCCCCGGGGGCCGGCGGCCCGGGGCGGGTGCGCCGGGCCCCCGCTGGGCCGAGGGTGCGCCCGGGCGGTCGGCGGTCCGTGCGCCCGCGGGGGAGCGAGCCGCCCCCGAGGGGTCGACGGCGGTGTCGCGGCGCATGCGGACGAGGCTAGAGGGCGGGACGCGTCCGCGGCGTGAACCCCGGGGCCCCGGTGCGGCGTGCCGCGGCGTCCGACGCCCCCGGGGGCCCGCGCCCGGGACCTCCGACCTGGTACCCCGGCGCCCCGCGGCGGGTGCCGGGCTCAGCGCCGCGCGAGGTGCGCGACGACCGGGCGGTGGTCGCTCGTGCCGGTGCGCGGCAGCACGCCGAAAGCGGTGACGCGCCAGACGCGGGCGTCGACGAGCACGTGGTCGATCGGCGCGCCGAGCACCCGGGGCACGTCGGCGGGCCAGGTGCCGAGCCCGGCGGCGCCCGTCGCCGCGGCCGCGTCCACGCACGGGCCCAGGTCGGCCAGGCCGGGGTGGTCGAGCGTGGCGTTGAGGTCGCCCGCGACGACCGCGCCGGGGGTGCTGCGGCAGACGTCGGCGACGCCCTGGACGTGCGCGACCCACTGCGGCATCGAGCCCCGGGCCGACGGTGCGCGGGTGTGGACGGCCACGACGACCCCGGGTGCGGGCGGGACTCGGCGGGCCTCGGTGCCTGTGCCCGCGTCGGCACCGGAGCCCGTGTCGGAGCCCGCGCCCGCGCCCGCGCCCGCTCCGGAGCCCGCGCCCGTGCCCGTCGCGACGGCCGCGAACGTGCCGAGGTCCGTCGCCGGCAGCCCCTGCGTCGTGCTGCGGTACCCGCCCAGCGCGTCCCGCAGCAGCACGGCGACCCCGTCGGCCCGCCAGCCCACCGCGTCCTCGGCGAGGGCGGTGGTGGGCCGCCCCGCGTCGGTGAGCAGGCGCGCGGCCTCACGCGCGGTCCGCCCGGACGTCTCGGCGAGCACGGCCACGTCGGCGTCCTGCTCCTGCACCAGGGCGGCCAGCTCGTCGGCCGTCACGGTGCCGAACGTGTTGAACGACAGCACGACCAGCTCGTCCGCACGCGCGGTGCCGGGGCCGCCGCCCTCGAGGCCGCGTCCGGCCAGCACCGCGCCCTGACCCGCGGCGCCCGCGACCAGCAGGGCGGCCAGCACGAGCGGCAGCCGCCTGCCGGGCGGGCGCAGCACCGTCCTCTCGGCGACCCGGGCCCAGCCCGCGACCGCGGCGAGCAGCACCGCCGCGGCCAGCACGAGCGCGACGGCGACCAGCCCGCGCAGGGCCACGAGCTGCACCCACGGCGACCGGCCGGCGATCCCGAGCCGGTCCGGGGCGAGGAGCGCGACGACGAGGCCCGCGACCAGGACGCAGGCCACCGCACCGAGCACCCGCCGGAGCGCCCGCGGGGCGCCTGCCGGGTCCGGGCGCCCGCCCGCCGCCGGGGCGTCCGACGCGTCGACGTCGTCCCGCGGTCGCCGGGGTGCGCTTCCGGGCGCGGTCCCGCTCAGCTGAGGAACGAGTGGTCGGCGTCGGGGAACTGCCCGCCGCGCACCTCGGCGGCGTACGCGCGGGCGGCCTGCCCGAGCAGCTCGCCGACCGGCGCGAACACCTTCGCGAACCGGGGCGACCAGTCGGACATGCCGGCCATGTCGGTCCAGACCAGGACCTGCCCGTCGCAGTCCGGCCCGGCGCCGATGCCGATGGTCGGGATCGTGAGCACCTCGGTGATCCGGGCGGCGACCGGCGCGGGCACCATCTCGAGCACCACCGCGACGGCCCCGGCCTCCTGCACGGCGACGGCGTCCTCGGCGAGCCGCTCGGCCGCCTCGTCGCCGCGGCCCTGCACCCGGTGCCCGCCGAGGGTGTTCTCGGACTGCGGGGTGAAGCCGAGGTGCGCGACCACCGGGACGCCCGCCTCGGTGAGCGCGCGGATCTGCGGCGCGACGCGCGTGCCGCCCTCGAACTTCACCGCGTGCGCGCCGGCCTCCTTGAGGTACCGGGTGGCCGTGGCGAGCGCCTGGGCCGGGCCGGACTCGTAGGACCCGAACGGCAGGTCGGCGACCACGAGGGCGCGCTGCGTGGCCCGCACGACGGCACGCGTCGGCGGGATCATCTCGTCGACGGTCACCGGGATGGGCGAGGCGTGCCCGAGCATCGTGTTGCCGATGGAGTCGCCCACCAGCAGCACGTCGATGCCGGCGTCGTCAAAGATCCGCGCGGTCGCGAAGTCGTAGGCCGTCAGCATCGTCAGCTTCTCGCCGCGCTGCTTGGCCTCCGCGAGGTGGTGCACCCGCACGCGGCGGACCGGTGAGGGGGCGGGGTGCTGGGACATCAGTGCTGCTCCACGGGGTCGCTGGTGGTGCCGGTGGTGCGCGCGGCGGCCTCCGGGGAGGCGGTCTCGTCGACCGGCTCGCGCCAGCGCGTCGTGATCGGCAGCCTACGGTCCCGCCCGAACGCCAGGGCCGTGACCTTCGGTCCGAGCGGGTACTGCCGCCGCTTCCACTCGGCCCGGTCCACCAGCGAGAGCACCTTGTCGACGATCGCCGGGTCGAACCCCCGCTCCAGCAGCTCGGCGCGGCCCTCGGCGTGCTCCACGTACGCGTCGAGCACCTGGTCCAGCAGGTCGTACGGCGGCAGCGAGTCCTGGTCGACCTGGCCGGGACGCAGCTCCGCGGACGGCGGCTTGGTGATGGAGCTCTCCGGGATCGGGGGGAGCTCGCCGCGGTCGACGGCGTGGTGGTTGCGCCACCGGGCCAGCGCCCAGACGCGGGACTTGTCGACGTCCTTCAGCGGGGCGTAGCCGCCGACGGCGTCGCCGTAGATGGTCGAGTAGCCGACCGCCAGCTCCGTCTTGTTGCCGGTCGCCAGCACCAGGTGGCCCTCCGCGTTCGACAGCGCCATGAGGATCACGCCGCGGACCCGGGCCTGGAGGTTCTCGGCGGCGACGCCGTCCAGCGCCATCTCGCCCTCGAACGCGTCGACCACCGGCTTGATGGGCTGCACGCGGTAGTCCGCGCCGATCCGCTGCGCCAGGTCGGCGGCGTCGTCCTTCGAGTGGTCCGAGGACCACCGCGACGGCATCGACACGCCCACCACCCGGTCGCCGCCCAGCGCGTCCGCGGCGACGGCCGCCACGAGCGCCGAGTCGATACCGCCGGACATGCCGAGCACGACGGACCGGAAGCCGTTCTTGCGGACGTAGCCGGCCAGCCCGGTCTCCAGGGCGCGGTAGATCTCCTCGTCCGGGTGCAGCGGGGGTGCGACCTCGCCCCGCGACGGCGCGGTGCCGGGCGCCGGGACGTCCCACACCAGCAGGTGCTCGACGAACTGCGGCGCCGACGCCAGCAGCTGCCCGTCGGGCGCGACGACGAACGAGCCGCCGTCGAACACCAGGTCGTCCTGCCCGCCCACCATGTTGACGTAGGCGACCGGCGCGGCGACCTCGGCGGCGCGGCGGGCGGCGAGCTCGGCGCGGATGTGGCCCTTGCCCTCCTCGAACGGCGAGCCGTTGATGACGACGAGCAGGTCCAGGTCGTCGTCGGACAGCTCCGCGACCGGCCCGTCCTGCCAGATGTCCTCGCAGATCAGCAGCCCCACGCGGCGCCCCGCGACGTCCACGACGGACGGCTCGCCGCCCGGCGCGAAGATGCGGAACTCGTCGAACACGCCGTAGTTCGGCAGGTGGTGCTTGTCGTAGCGCTGGAGCACGGCCCCGCCGCGCAGGACGACGGCCTGGTTGGTCGGTCGGGCCGGGGCGCCGTCGTGCTCGCGCGTCGTGCGCTCGCCGACCGTGCCCACGACCACCGTCAGGTCGCCCAGGCCGGCGTCGGCGAGGGACGCCGCGAGCCCGGCCAGCGCCCGCTCCGCGCCCCGCCGGAACGACGCGCGCAGCGCCAGGTCCTCGATGGGGTAGCCCGTCACGGTCATCTCCGGGAACGCGACGAGGTCGGCCCCGGCGTCGGCCGCGCGGCGCGCCCACGTGAGGACCGCGTCGACGTTGCCGGCGAGGTCGCCGACGCAGGTGTCGATCTGGGCGAGGGCGACGCGCAGCGCGCGGGTGTCGTGCTGGTCGGGCATGCCGCGAGCCTATTCGGGTGGACCGGGCGCAGCCAGCGGCCCCCGGCGGCGTGGTGCGGCGGCCACGGCGGCCCCGGATCAGGCAGGATGTACCGCATGGACAGGCAGCAGGAGTTCGTCCTCCGCACGGTGGAGGAGCGCGACATCCGATTCATCCGGCTCTGGTTCACCGACGTGCTCGGGACCCTCAAGTCGGTGGCCGTCGCGCCCGCGGAGCTGGAGGCGGCGTTCTCGGAGGGCATCGGGTTCGACGGCTCCTCGATCGAGGGCCTGACCCGGGTGTACGAGGCGGACATGATCGCCAAGCCCGACCCGACGACGTTCCAGGTGCTGCCCTGGCGCGGGGAGCGGCACGGCACCGCGCGGATGTTCTGCGACATCCTCACGCCCGAGGGCGAGCCGTCGCTGGCCGACTCCCGCAACGTGCTCAAGCGCGCGCTGGCCCGGGCGAGCGAGAAGGGCTTCACCTTCTACACGCACCCCGAGGTCGAGTTCTACCTGTTCGAGGCGCCCGCCGACCCGGCGCAGCCGCTGGTCCCCGTCGACCAGGGCGGCTACTTCGACCACGTGCCGCGCGGCACCGCGCACGACTTCCGGCGCGCCGCGATCACGATGCTCGAGTCCATGGGCATCTCGGTGGAGTTCTCCCACCACGAGGCCGGCCCGGGCCAGAACGAGATCGACCTGCGGTACGCCGACGCGCTGACCACGGCCGACAACATCATGACGTTCCGGACGGTCGTGAAGGAGGTCGCCCTGGAGCAGGGCGTCTTCGCGTCCTTCATGCCGAAGCCGCTGGCCGACCAGCCGGGCTCCGGGATGCACACGCACCTGTCGCTCTTCGAGGGCGACCGCAACGCGTTCCACGAGCCCGGCGCGCACCTGGACCTGTCGAGGACGGCCCGCTCGTTCATCGCGGGCCTGCTGCGGCACGCCGCCGAGATCACGGCCGTGACGAACCAGTTCACGAACTCCTACAAGCGGCTGTGGGGCGGCTCCGAGGCGCCGTCGTACATCTGCTGGGGCCACAACAACCGGTCCGCGCTGGTGCGGGTGCCGATGTACAAGCCCGGCAAGTCCAACTCCTCGCGCATCGAGTACCGCGGCGTGGACTCGGCGACCAACCCGTACCTGGCGTTCGCGCTGCTGCTCGCCGCCGGCCTCAAGGGCGTCGAGGAGGGCTACGAGCTGCCCGAGGGCGCCGACGACGACGTGTGGGAGCTGACCGACTCCGAGCGCCGCGCGCTGGGCATCGAGCCCCTGCCCGCGTCGCTCGAGGCCGCGATCGCCGTGATGGAGAAGTCCGAGCTGGTGGCCGAGGCGCTGGGCGAGCACGTCTTCGACTACGTCCTGCGCAACAAGCGCCAGGAGTGGGAGGAGTACCGCGCGCAGGTCACGCCGTACGAGCTGCGCCGCTTCCTGCCGATGCTCTGACCCGCGGGTACGCGGGCGGGCGGTGGACGGTCGGCGCGCGGGGGCGCTGCCGCTGGGTAGCGTGAGCGCGTGAGCAGCACGTCGGTCGGTCGGGGCAGCACGCTGGCGGGTCGCCTGACCCGCGCCGGGTTCGCGGACGCCGCGCGCGCGGAGCGGCTGCTCGCCGACGCCGCGCTCGTGCGGCTGCTGGGCGGCGACCCGGACGCCGGCGCGGACGACCCCGCGCGGGACGCGGACGCCGGGGAGACCGGAGCGCGGGAGACGTCCCCGTCGGCGTCGTCCGGCCCGGGTGCCGAGCCCGACGGCCCGGTCGAGCCGGCCGCGCTGGTGCCGGCGCTCGCCGAGGCCGCGGACCCCGACCAGGCGCTGCTGTCGCTGGCGAAGATCGCGGGCGCCGTGCTCGACGACGCCGCGCGCCGCGAGCGGCTCCGTGCCGTGCTCACCGAGGACGGCGCGCCGCGCGCCCGCCTGCTCGCCGTGCTCGGCGCCTCGGTGGCGCTCGGGGACGACCTGTGCGCGCACCCCGAGCACCTGGACGTGGTGCTGGACGAGGAGCTCGGGACCGGCGTCCCGGCGGCCGAGGTGCGCGCGGAGCTGCTGCGCGCCGTCGGCGCGGACCCCGACGCGGACGTCCCGGTCGCGGACCCGGGCGGCCCCGGCGGCGTCGACGCGATGCGCCGGGCGTACCGGGCGCGGCTGCAGCGCATCGCCGCGACCGACCTGACGAGCGGGGAGCCGCTGACCCGGCTGCCGGGCGTCGCGGCCGCGCTCGCGGACCTGGCGGCGGCCGCCCTCGAGGCTGCCCTGGCGCTGGCGCGCGCCGAGCTCGACGACCACGGCCGGTCGGTCCGGCTCGCGGTGATCGGCATGGGCAAGACGGGCGGCCGGGAGCTCAACTACGTCAGCGACGTGGACGTCGTGTACGTCGCCGAGCCCGTCGCGGGGGCCGACGAGGCCGAGGCCCTGGCCGCCGGCACCCGCCTGGCGACCGCGCTGGCGCGCGCGTGCGCCGGGCCGTCGGGGGAGCCGGAGCTGTGGCCGGTGGACGCGGCGCTGCGGCCGGAGGGCAAGGACGGGCCGCTGGTCCGCACGCTCGACTCCCACGTGTCCTACTACGGGCGCTGGGCGAAGACCTGGGAGTTCCAGGCGCTGCTCAAGGCGCGCCCCCTCGCGGGTGACCGGGAGCTGGGGGACGCCTACGTCGCGGCGTTGAACCCGCTGGTCTGGCAGGCGGTGCGGCGGGAGAACTTCGTCGAGGACTCGCAGGCCATGCGGCGGCGCGTCGAGCGGCACGTGCCCGCGGCGGAGGCGGACCGGCAGATCAAGCTCGGCGTCGGCGGCCTGCGGGACGTGGAGTTCACGGTGCAGCTGCTGCAGCTCGTCCACGGGCGGTCCGACCCGGAGATCCGCAGCGGCAACACGCTCACCGCCCTCGCCGCCCTGTCCGCCGGTGGCTACGTCGGCCGGGAGCACGCCGCGCAGCTCGCGGTCTGCTACCGGTTCCTGCGCGCGGTCGAGCACCGCATCCAGCTGCACCGGCTGCGGCGTACCCACCTGATGCCGACCGCGGAGGCGGACCTGCGTCGCCTCGCCCGGTCGGTGGGGATGCGCACGGAGGGGGCCGCGGGCCTGCTCGAGCGGTGGCGGCAGGTGCGCCGCGACGTGCGGCACCTGCACGAGGCGCTGTTCTACCGCCCGCTGCTGCCGGCCACCGCGCAGCTCTCGACGGAGGAGGCCGCGCTCGCCCCGGAGGCCGCGCGGGAGCGGCTCGCGGCGATCGGCTACCGCGACCCGGCGGGCGCCCTGCGGCACATCGCGGCGCTCACGGAGGGGGTGTCCCGGCGGGCGGCGATCCAGCGCCAGCTGCTGCCGGTGATGATCGGCTGGTTCGCCGACGGGCCGGACCCGGACGGCGGGCTCCTGGCGTTCCGCCGCCTCTCCGAGACGCTCGGCGGCACGCACTGGTACCTCAAGCTGCTGCGCGACTCCGGCACGGCCGCCGAGCGGCTCGCGCGGGCGCTCTCGACGTCGCGCTACGTGGCCGACGCGCTCGGCCGGTCGCCCGAGTCCGTCGTGTGGCTGGACGAGGACGCCGAGCTGGAGCCGCGCAGCCACGAGCGCCTCGTGGCGGAGGCGGACGCGATCCTCACCCGCGCGGACGAGCCGGTGCAGGCCGTCGGCGCGCTGCGGGCGATGCGACGCCGCGAGCTGGCGCGCACCGCGGTCGCCGACGTGCTCGGCGTCGTGACGGGCACGCGCGCCTCGCGCAGCCTCACCGTCACGGCGGAGGTGCTGCTCGCCGGCGCGCTGCGGGTGGCGGCGTGGGAGGAGCGCGCCGCTCGGCACCTGGACGCGGACCCGACGGCGCTGCTGGTGGTCGCGATGGGGCGGCTCGGCGGGCGCGAGATGGGCTACACGTCCGACGCGGACGTGCTGTTCGTGCACGACCCCGTGCCGGACGCGGACCCGCAGCTCGCGCAGGCGTTCGCGACCGGGGTGGCGACGCGGCTGCGCGCGCTGCTCGGGGCGGTCGGCCCGGAGCCGGCGCTCGAGGTCGACGCGGACCTGCGGCCCGAGGGGCGCAACGGTCCGCTGGTGCGCTCGTTCGACGCCTACGCCGAGTACTACGCGCGCTGGTCGCTGGTGTGGGAGAGCCAGGCGCTGCTGCGCGCGCGGCCGGTGGCGGGCGACGCGGCGCTCGGGGAGCGCTTCGTGGCGCTCGTCGACCCGCTGCGGTACCCCGAGGGCGGGCTGGACCCGGCCGGCGTCCGCGAGGTCCGGCGCATCAAGGCCCGCGTCGAGTCCGAGCGGCTGCCGCGCGGCGTCGACCCCACGCGGCACCTCAAGCTCGGGCGGGGCGGCATCGCGGACGTCGAGTGGACGGCGCAGCTGCTGCAGCTCCGCCACGCGCACGAGCACCCGGCCCTGCGCACGCCGTCGACGCTCGAGGCGCTGGCGGCCGCGCGCGACGCGGGGCTGCTCGGCGAGGACGACACCGCGGTGCTCGTCGAGGCGTGGGAGCTCGCGTCCCGGCTGCGGGACGCGCTGGTGCTGTGGACCGGGCGGACGGGCGGCGCGCACGCCGACGTGCTGCCGCACGACCGGCGCGTGATGACGGGGCTCGCGGCGGTGGTCGGCTACCCGTCGGGCTCCGCGCAGGAGCTGGAGGACGCGTGGCTGCGGGCGTCGCGCCGCGCCCGGGCGGTGGTCGAGGCCGTGTTCTACGCCTGACGGCCCGGGGGCGTCGGGTCGCGCCCGAGGGGGCCCGGCCCCGTCAGCCCGTCAGTCCGGGGGCTCGACCGGGTCCGGGACCGGGCTGCGGCCGAGCGCGCCGTCCTCGAGGTTCTCCTGGAGGTCCTGCGCGACGTCGTCGCCGCGGTCCACCCCGCCGAGGTCGGGGGCGTCCGGGCCGTCGACCGCGTCCGGGTCGTCGGCGGGGGAGTCGGGGATCCAGTCGTCGGTGCCGTCGGTCATGCCGCGACGCTAGGCCGGGTCGGCGGGCGGCGCGACCGGGGGCCGCAGCTCCGCCTCCGGGGCCCGGGTGCGGCCGGGCTGCTCGTCCTGGAGCAGCGCGGAGTCCACGAGCTCGTGCCGACGCACGTACGTCGAGGCGACCGCCTGCACGGTCGCGACCACCGGCAGCGACAGGAACGCCCCGAGCGGCCCGAAGACCGCCCCGAACGCGATCACCGACAGGAACGCCACGGCGGGGTTCAGCGCGAGCGAGCGCTGCGAGACCTTCGGGGTGAGGAACAGGTTCTCGACCTGCTGGTAGGCGATGATGAACGCCAGCACGGCGAGCGACCGCAGCGGGGACACCGACAGCGCCACGAGCACCGGCAGCGCGCCGCCGATGTACGTGCCGACCGTCGGGACGAACTGCGAGACGAGCCCGGTGAACGTCGCCAGGGGCAGCGCGTACGGGATGCCGAGCACGGCGAGGAACACCCAGGTCGCGGCGGTCGAGATGGCCGCGAGGGCGATCCGCGAGGTGATGAAGCCGGCGACCTTGTCCTGCGAGACCTCCCAGAGCCGCAGCACCTCGCGCTGCCGGTCGGGCGCCAGGTAGCGGCACACGGACGCGCGGAACCGGGGGCCGGCGCTGGCCATGTAGTACACGACCAGCAGCACGGCGGTGGCGGTGAACAGGCCGCCGGCGATGGACGTGCCGACGCCGATGACGCCCGGGGCGATGTCGTCCACGTAGTCGCCGGCGTTGGTGAGCAGCTCGTCGGTGCGCGGCAGCGTGACCTCGAACCGGTCGTCGAGGAACCCGCGCAGGTCGGCGTAGTAGCCGGGGATGGACTGGACGAGCGCGACGAGCTGGTTGACGAACAGGCCGCCGAGCAGCGCGAGCACGCCGATCCCGACCACCAGGGAGCCGAGCATCGTGATGCCGGTGGCGAGGGGGCGCTTCACGCCGCGCCGGCCGAGCCACAGGATCATCGGCTCCATCGCCAGGGCGAGGAACCAGGAGATCACCAGGATCGTGAAGACGTTGCCGAGCATCGAGGCGGCGCGCCAGACGAGGATGCCGGCGAACACGGCGGCGACCGCCATGACCAGCGCGCGCGGCAGCCACCGCGGCGGCCGGCGGGGGTCCGCCGGGACCGCCGTGGCCGCCGTGGCGGGGGGTGCCGCGGCGGAGTCCGTCGAGGCCGGTGCGGGGTCCTCGTGATCGGTCATGCGGGGCTCCGGTGGTCGGCCGAGTGGGGGCGCCGTCAGGGTACTCGCGGACGGCTCCGTGCAGGTCAGCGCCTCGCGTGAGTCGTGAGCGGGGCCGGCTCGCCGCGGCACGCAGGACCGTCTCGCCTATGCTGGGCGAGGAGGCGACCGGATGGAGGGACCCGTGCCCGAGCATCCGCCACGGCCGCTGCCGCCGCGGGGGCAGGACGCCGACGCGAGCACGCCTGCCGGTCCGCACGCCGGGCCCGAGGCGTCCCGGGACCTGTTCCTCGCGCGCCTGGAACGGCTGGCCGCCCGGCTGCTCTCCGCGCCGTCCGCCCGCGCCACGCTGCTCGACGAGGTCCCGGCGCCGTCCGACGGCACGGCCGCCACGGACGGCACGGCCGCCACGGACGGCTCGTCGCCCGCCGCGCCCGAGGTGCTGGCCGAGGTGGTCGCGCGGCTGGGCGGGCCGCTGGTGGTGCCCGACGCCCGCGACGACGTCCGGCTGCGCGGGCTCGCCGAGGTCGAGGCGGGCCGGTGGCGCGCGTACCTGGGCGTCCCCCTGGTGACGTCGGGGGGCCGCGTCGTCGGCGCGCTCGGTGTCCACGACTCCCGTGTCCGGTCGTGGACCCCCGACGAGGTCGCGGCGCTGGTGGACCTGGCCGCGTCGGCCGTCGCGGAGCTCGAGCTGTCCGCGCTGGCCGTCGACTACGAGGCGGACCGCGTGCGCTGGCACCTCGCCGTCACGGCGGGCGGGGTGGGGAGCTTCGACTGGGACCTGCGCACGGGCGCGCTCGTGTGGGACGACCAGCTCCACCTGCTGTTCGGCCTGGAGCCGGGCACGTTCGGCGGGACGATCGAGGCGTTCACCGCGTGCGTGCACCCGGACGACCGGCCGCGGGTGCACGCGGCGCTCCGGGAGGCGGTGGACGGCGTCGCCCGCTACACCGCCGAGTACCGGGTGGTGCACCCGGACGGGGCGGTCCGCTGGGTGAAGGCGCAGGGCCTGGCGCTCGCCGGACCGGACGGCGCGGCGGAGCGGGTGCTGGGCGCGGCGTACGACACGACGGCCGAGCGTGACGCGGACGCCCGGATCGCGCGCGTGCTCGAGACGATGTCCACGGCGTTCTTCCTGCTGGACGGCGCGTGGCGGTTCGCGTACGTGAACGCCGAGGCGGAGCGGCTCCTGGGCCGCGGTCGCGGCGAGCTGCTCGGCGAGGTGGTCTGGGACGTCTTCCCGTCCGCCCCGGGCTCGGCGTTCGAGGAGCACTACCGCGGCGCGGTCGCGGCGGGGGAGCCGCGGTCGTTCGAGGCGTACTACCCGCCCCCGCTCGACGCCTGGTACGAGGTGCGGGCGTTCCCCGGGCCGGACGGCCTGTCGGTGTACTTCCACGACGTCACCGGCCGGCGGCGCGCCGAGGAGCAGCGCCTGCTGGCCCGCACCGCGGCGGACGCGGCGACCCACCGGCTCGCCGTCCTGGCCACCGTGAGCGACGACCTCAGCTCGACGCTCGACACGGACTACGCCGTCGGCCGGCTCGCGCGGCACCTCGTCCGCGAGTTCGGCTCCTGGTGCCTGGTGACGCTCTGGGACGAGGAGCACCGGCTGCGCGACATCGCGGGCTGGCACGCCGAGCCGCACCTGCGCCCCGCCGTCGCGCGCTACGCCCGGCTGCGGCTCGGAGCGCTCGCGCCCGGGTCCTACCTGCACCGGGCGCTGCGCAGCGGCGAGCTGGTGGTGGTGCCGGACGCGACGGAGCGGATCTCCGTGCTCCTGAGCGGCGAGGCGCGCGACGTGCTGCGCGGCCTGGCCCCGCGTGCCGCGTACGCGGTGCCGATGCGTGCCCGGGGGCGCACCGTCGGCGCCATCACCCTGTTCCTCGACGACGACCAGCCGGACCTCGCGGACGAGGACGTCGCGCTGCTGGTGCAGGTGGCGGACCGCGCGGGGGTCGCGCTCGACAACGCGCAGCTCTACCAGGGCCAGCGGCGGATGGCCGAGACGCTGCAGCGCGCGCTGCTGACCGCGCCGGCGCAGCCGCCGGACCTCGACCTCGCGGTGCGCTACGTCCCCGCCGCGACCGCGGCGCAGGTCGGCGGCGACTGGTACGACGCGTTCGTCCAGCCGGACGGCGCGACGGTGCTGGTGATCGGCGACGTCATGGGCCACGACCGCCACGCGGCGGCGGCGATGAGCCAGGTCCGCACGCTGCTGCGCGGCATCGGGGCGACGAGCGGCGGCACGCCCGCGCAGATGCTCACCGCCCTCGACACGACGATGGAGCGGCTGCGGGTGGAGGCGATGGCGTCCGCCGTCGTCCTGCGCCTCGAGCAGGGCGCCGAGGACCGGGCAGTGGGGCGGACCACGCTGCGCTGGACGAACGCGGGGCACCTGCCGCCGCTGCTCGTCACCCCGGACGGCACCGTGCGCGAGCTGCGCACCGAGCCGGAGCTGGTGCTCGGGGTCACCGCGGGCGGCGGCCGCACCGACGCGCAGGTGCCCGTGCCGCGCGGCTCGACGGTCCTGCTGTTCACGGACGGCCTGGTGGAGCGGCGCGGCGAGCACCTGCAGGACGGCCTGGACCGCCTGGCGGAGCTGGTCGCACGGCTGGTGCCCGAGGCCCGCCGGCGGGCCGGGGAGCACGCCGTGCTCGACGCCGCGTGGCTGGCCGACGCGGTGCTCAGTCGCGGCACGGCCGGCGACGCCCCCGACGACGACATCGCCCTGCTGGTGGCCCACCTGGCCCTCCAGGGCGGGACCGAGGAGGGCGCGGGACCAGGGCCGGACGTCGATGGCGGGTCGGGCGCGGACGTGTGACGCTGGGCGGACGGTGCGGCGCCCCGGTGGTCGGGGCGCGCCCGCCCACGCACGCGAGGGGGCCTGCGATGGAGCTGCCGACGTCCACGGCCGGCGGGTCGGCGACGACGTTCCCGCCCGGCCCGGGCCGGGTCCCCGAGCCGTGCCTGGACGCGCCGCCCGAGGCGCCGGCGGGCCCGCCGGCGTGGCTGCCGGCCGGCGCGGGTCAGCGGGTGCCGGACCACGTCGTCGACCGGTTCCCCGACCGGTCCGCTGCCGTGCGGACCGTGGGCGTCGAGGAGGAGCTGCTGCTGGTGGACCCCCGCAGCGGCCGGGCGGTGCCGGTGGCGCCGGCGGTGCTCGCGCTCGCCGCCGACGCCGCCGGGGCGCCGCTGCTGACCTCCGAGCTGCAGCAGGAGCAGGTCGAGACCGCCACGCCCCCGCGCACGGCGCTCGGTGCCGTGGAGGACGACCTGCGGCTGCTGCGCGCGTGCGCCGGGCGCGCCGCCCGGGCGGCGGGGGTGCTGGCGGTGCCGCTCGCGACCGCCCCGCTGCCGGGCCGGCCCTCGCTGACGCCCGACGCCCGGTACGAGGCGATCCGCGACCGGTTCGCGCTGACGTGCCTCCAGCAGCTGACGTGCGGCTGCCACGTGCACGTCGCGGTGCGGTCGGCGCGGGAGGGCGTCGCCGTGCTCGACCGCGTGCGGGTCTGGCTGCCCGTCGTGGCGGCGCTCGCGGCCAACTCGCCCTTCGCGGACGGCGAGGACACCGGGTACGCCGGCTACCGCACGCAGGTGTGGTGGCGGTGGCCCACGACCGGCCCGGCCGACCTGTACGGCTCGGTGGCGGCGTACCGCGAGCGGCTGCGCCGGTACCTGGACTCCGGCGTGCTGCTCGACGCCGGCATGCTCTACGCCGACGCCCGGCTGTCGCACCGGTACCCGACGGTCGAGGTGCGCGTGGCGGACGTGTGCCGGGACGTCGAGGACGCCGTGCTGGTCGCGGCGCTCGCGCGCGGCCTGGTCGACACCGCCGCCCGGGAGTGGCGCGCGGGCCTGCCGGCGCCGGCCGTCGACACGGGGCTGCTGCGGCTCGCGGCCTGGCGGGCGAGCCGGTCCGGGGTGTCGGGCGAGCTGCTGCACCCGCTCTCGGGGCTGCCGGTGCCGGCGGGGTCCGCCGTGGCGGCGCTGCTCGCGCACGTCGCGCCGGCCCTCGAGGCGACCGGCGACCGGGCCGTCGCCGAGCGGCGCGCGGAGCAGGTGCTCGCCCGGGGCACCGGGGCGACGTGGCAGCGGGAGGAGGCGGCCCGCGCCGGGCTCGCCGGGATGGTGCGGCGGGCGGCGGTGTGAGCGCGGGACCACGCCGGGCGCCGCGACGCCCCGGCGTCCGCCCGCCGTCCGTGCACCCGCCCCGCCCCGGCCACCTCGCCGTCGTCCGGCGTTCACCGCCCGCGCCGAGACTGGCCGCAGACGCGGACGACCGGAGGGGACGACCATGCAGGCGGTGCGGGACGCGGGTGCGCGGTACTCGTGGGTGCAGGTCGACGACCCCGTGTACGTCGTGGACCTGCACACCTCGGCGGGCCGGCCGGCGGAGCGCTGGCGGCTCGTGGGCGCGGGCGACGTGCTCGAGGTGCTCGAGTGGGTGGCGCGCCACCAGCAGGGCCGGGCGGCGGCCGTGAGCCTCGAGGTCGAGGACGCGGGCGGCACCGCTCTCGTCCAGCTCACCCCGGCGACCGGGCTGCGGCGCGTCTCGGGCTGGTGAGGCGGGGCGGCGCGCCGCCCGGCAGACTGGTGCGCGTCCCCTCACCCCGGAGGAGGTGCCCGTCGTGGCCCGTCCGCCCCTGCCCCCCGACGCCGTCGCCATGCTGCGGCGCCCGAACCCCGCCGTGATGGCGACGCTCCGGTCCGACGGCACGCCCGTGTCCGCCGCCACCTGGTACCTCTGGCGGGAGGACGGCCGGGTGCTGCTCAACCTGGACGGCTCCCGGGTGCGGCTGCGGCACCTGCGCCGCGACCCCCGCGTGACGCTGACCGTGCTCGACGGCGACGACTGGTACACGCACGTCACCCTGGTGGGGCGGGTCGTGGAGCTGACGGAGGACGTCGACCGCTCGGGCATCGACCGGCTGTCGCGGCACTACACCGGGCACCCGTACCCGGACCGCGAGAGCCCCCGGTGGGACGCGGTGGTGGAGGTCGAGCGCTGGCACGGCTGGGGCGCGCACCGCGCGTGACCGGCAGCTCGCCCGCGCGGGGTCAGGTGCGGACCACGAGCACCGGGCAGGGGGCGTGCAGGACCAGCGCGTGGCTGGTGGCGCCCAGCGGGATCCGCGGGACGCCGTCCGTCCCGCGGCTGCCGACGACCAGCAGCCGCGCGCCGGCGGCGGCGGTGAGCAGCGCGATCGCGGGGTGGGACTGCACGAGCCGCCGGTCCACGGCGAGCCCCGGGAAGTCGTCGGCGAGGTCGTCGGCCGCACCGTCGACCAGTGCCCGGTCCCCGGCCTCGCCGGGCGGCTGCCAGGCGTGCAGCAGCTCCAGGCGGGCACCGACGCGGTCGGCCTCGCGGGCACCGGCGCGGACGGCGGCCTGGGCGTCGGGCGAGTGGTCGAGGCCGACGACGACGCGGTTCTCGGCGTGCCCCGTCAGCGGCGGGACCACGGCGACCGAGCAGGAGGCCCCGGCGGCGACCTGGTAGGACAGCGAGCCGGAGAACACGCGCTGCGCGGCGGTGGTGCGGCGGGTGCCCACGACCACCAGCTGCGCGGTGCGCGAGCGCTGCGTCAGCGCCCGGGCGGGTGTGTCGAGGTCCACCTCGGCCCGGACGGTCAGGCCCGGCTCGGCGCGGCGCACCCGGTCGGCCTCGCGGCGGAGCATCTCGTGGACCCCGCCGTCCACGGCCTGCGACCAGGCGGCCTCCTGCCCGGGTGCCGGCTTGCCGACGGCGTGCACCAGCAGCAGCTCCGTGCGGCGCGCCCACGCCGCCTCGGCGGCCCAGTGCACGGCACGCCTGCTGGAGAGCGTCCCCTCCACGCCGACGACGACCTCGTGACCCATCGCAGCGCCTCCTGCCCGCGTGCTCCCACGCTACGGCGGCGGGGTGCGCCCGGTCAGGGGCCGGTCGGCACGTCGCCCCGAGCCGATGGACCCGGTGCCGGGACGTCGGACCCGCGGTCTCGTGACGTCCGCCCGTGCCGGTCGCCCACCCGTCCCTGCCACGGTGCGAGCACGGGGCCGCGGCCCCGTGCCGCACGGTGCGGCGCTCGCGGGAGGGAGAGGACCACGATGGACCGGTTGAGCGGGAAGGTCGCCGTCATCACGGGAGCGGCGAGCGGCATGGGGCTGGCCGCGGCGGAGCTGTTCGCCCGGGAGGGGGCGCGGGTGGTGGCCGCCGACGTCGTCGCGGACGTGCTGGAGGCGCAGGTCGGCCGGCTCGCGGGCGACCTGACGGCGGTACCGCTCGACGTCGTGCGGGCGGATCAGTGGGCGCACGTCGTGGACACCGCCGTCCGCGCGTACGGCGGCGTGGACGTGCTGGTCAACAACGCCGGCGTGTTCCTCGCCAAGGGCGTGCTCGAGACCGAGCGCGAGGACTGGGACCGGATCCTGTCGGTCAACGCCATGGGCGTCTGGCTCGGCATGAAGGCGGTGATCCCGCAGATGCAGGCGCGCGGCGGCGGGTCCATCGTGAACTGCTCGTCGATCGCGGGGCTGATCGGCGGCGAGGCGGACGGGCACGGCGCGGCGTACAGCGCGTCGAAGGGCGCGGTGCGGTCGATGACGAAGCACGCGGCGCAGTGGTTCGCCGGCGACGGCATCCGCGTGAACTCGGTGCACCCGGGCGCGGTGTTCACCGGGATGGCCCGGGCGGCCGGGATCGAGTCGCTGGAGGCCATGGCGGCGTTCGACCAGGGCCGCACGCCGCTGCCGCCCCACGCCGGGGAGCCGATGGACATCGCGTACGGCTACCTGTACCTGGCCAGCGACGAGTCGAAGTTCGTGACCGGCGCGGAGCTGGTGATCGACGGCGGCTGGACCACGCACTGACGACGCGCGACCGCGTCCCGCGTCGGGCGTCGGGCGTCAGGCGAGGGTGAGGAACAGCTTCTCGAGCTCGTCGGGCGTGAGGCCGTCCTCGGTGCGGACGGAGCCGGGCTCGACGAGGCACTCCTTCATGGCGGTGGCGATCACCGTGTAGCCGGCGCGGTCGAGCGCGCTGGAGACGGCGGCGAGCTGCGTGACGACGTCGCGGCACGACCCGCCGTTCTCGACGGCGTCGATGACGGCGTTGAGCTGTCCGCGCGCGCGGCGCAGGCGGTTGAGGATGCGGCGGGCGGCCTCGGGGTCGGTGGTGGCGGGCATGGGGTCCTCCCGGGTGGTGGGCGCCGGCGGGAGCGCCCGGGGGAGCGCCCCGCGAGCCGGCGCGGTGCTGCGCCACTATGCCCCCGGGGGTATCCGCCGGGCAAGCAGGCGGGTCAGCGGGGCGCGCGGCCGGTGCCCGCCGTTCCGCTGCTGCCCGCCGGCCCGCCGGTGCTCGCGGCGCCGGCCTGCTCCCGGGCGTCGGCGAGCAGCCGGTCCGCGAGCTCGGCGAGCGCGCGGGCCGTGGCCAGCTCCTCGCCGACCTCCCGCACGTCGACGTCGTGCGGGTGCCGGTGCGCGCGTCCCGTCCCCGTGAGGCGCTTCGCGTCGCTCACCGTGAGCACGGCGTGCGCCGTCGTCGTGCCGTGGCCGCGCGACGGCACGTCGGGCGCCGCCGCCAGGTAGACCCGCACGTGCCACGCGAGCGAGACCGGGGGGAGCCGGGCGTCGCGCGACGCGCCGGCCGCCTGGTCCGCGGCCGGCGGCAGGAGCTCGACGGACACGAGCACGCTCGCGCCGCTGCGGTGGCACTCCAGCTCCCGCACGTGCGTGCCGACCTGCTCCCGCAGCGCGGTGAGCACCACGCCGCAGACCGGGCGGGACGCGTCGAGGGTGGTCACCAGGTGGCTGATGCGCTCCGCCCGCGCCCGCACCACCGCCGCGCAGACCAGGTCCCGGGCCGCGGCGTCGCCCCGCGGCGTCGGCGCGGACCGCACCGCGAGGTACGCCCGGCCAGGGTGCTCGTGCTCGAGGCGGACCAGGGCCCCGCGCGACTGCCAGGACACGGCGGCGAACGGGGTGCTGTCCACGGTGCCCTCCCGGTGTGTGCGCTGCACCGCCATGCCACCGGGCGTGCGCCGCCACCGGAAGGGCCGAACGGCCGGTGGCATGGCGGTGCAGCGCACACACC
>JACXUT010000311.1 GCA_014763765.1 Micrococcales bacterium | reverse complement strand
GTGCGGGGTCGGGTGGTGCGGGTCGGGCCGGGCGGACGGCCGCCCGGACCGGAGGGGTCAGCGGGCGGCGCGGATCTCCAGCGTGCAGCACTTCGCGCCGCCGCCGCCCTTGAACAGCTCGCTGGTGTCGACGGGGTGCGGGCGGTAGCCGCGCTCGGTGAGCTGGGCCGCCAGGTCGACGGCACCGGGCGCGACGACGACGTTCAGGCCGTCGCTGACGGCGTTCAGCCCGAGGCAGGCGGCGTCGCGCTCGGAGGCGATGACGGCGTCCGGGAACCGGCGCTCCAGCTCGGCCCGGGAGGCGTCGGAGAACGCCGGCGGGAAGTACGCGACCTGCTCGGCGCCGGGCTCGGAGCCCAGCACGGCCAGCGCGGTGTCGAGGTGGTAGTAGTGCGGGTCGACCAGCTCGAGCGACACGACCTCGCGGCCGGTGACCCGGGCGATCTCGTCGTGCGCGGCGCGGTCGGTGCGGAACCCGGTGCCCGCCAGCAGCACGTCCCCGACGGACAGGATGTCGCCCTCGCCCTCGTTCACCTGCTCCGCGGTGTGCGTGACGTAGCCGTGGTCCGCGAACCACTTCTCGTAGGCCGGGCCCTCGGGCTGGCGCTCGGGGTGGCGGAACCGGGCGGAGTACACCAGGCCGTCGACGACCGTGGCGCCGTTCGCGGCGTACACCATGTCCGGCAGCCCGGGGATCGGGTCGATGGTCTCGACGACGTGCCCGAGCGACTCGAACGTCTCCCGCAGGGTCCGCCACTGCTGCACCGCGCGGCCGGCGTCCGTGTACCGGGTCGAGTCCATCCACGGGTTGATCTCGTACGAGACGGTGTAGTGGGTCGGCTCGCACATCAGGTAGTGCCGGGTCGTGGCGCGGGGCGTGACGGTCATGGGTGCTCCTCGAAGGTGCGGGTGCGGTCGGGTCCACGGGACGTCGGCCGCCTCGTCGGGGCACGTCCCGCACAGCCTACGAGTCGTCCGGGCTGCACATCATGGCGCGATGTTGCGCAGCGACCGGTGCTTCGTTGCGCGGATCGGGGCTCATCCGGCGTTTCGTTGCGTCTCGCGGGCCGCGCGGCCCAGCACCAGGGCGATCATCCGGTCGGTGCCGGCGGCCCCCGCCCACGCCGTCAGCGCAGGTGGTAGCCCCCTCAGGTGCACCTGCTCGGACCACGTGACGCGCGAGCGGCCCGGGCCGGCGTCGGCGACCTCGATGCGCGCCGACCCGAGCAGCACGGGCCCGAGCTTGACGAGCACCGCCACGCCCGGCGCGGCACCCAGCGGCGGGTCGAACCGCTCGATGCGCATCCGGTCGACCAGCCCGCCGCCACCGCGACGCGCGCGCGGTCCGGTCACGGCCACCACCAGGTCCCCCGGCTCCGGGGGTGACGACGGTGCGCAGGGCCGCCACCCGGCGCCGTCCGGGCGGTGGAGGGTCACCCGCGTGGCCGGCACCCAGCGGCCGTGGTGGCGGACGTCGGCGACCAGCGCCCAGGCCTCGTCGGCGCCGAGCGCGAGCGTCCGCTGCACGCGCGCCCACGGGAGCAACCGGGGCGGATGAGACGGTCCTGCGGGCACCGGACACCCCCCTCGTGCGGCGCTGGCCCGATCCGGGCGCAGGGACCATCTTGCTCCCCGGAGCGCCCGGCGGGGCGGTGGCGGGGCCGACGCGTCGCCGCCGACCCGGGCGCGCGGCACCCCCGCCGCCGCGGGTAGCCTCGCGGCCATGCAGACGAGGACGCTGGGCAGGACCGGACGGGACGTCGGGGTCGTGGGGCTGGGCTGCTGGCAGCTCGGCGCGGACTGGGGCGAGGTCGCCGAGGACGACGCGCTCGCCGTGCTCGCCGCCGCAGCCGACGCGGGCGTGACGTTCTTCGACACCGCCGACGTGTACGGCGACGGCCGCAGCGAGACGCTCATCGGGCGGTTCCTGGCGGACCGGCCCGCGGACGCCGCGCGGATCACCGTCGCGACGAAGATGGGCCGCCGCGCGGACCCGCACGTCGCGGAGGCGTACACGCTCGACGCGTTCCGGGCCTGGACGGACCGGTCCCGCGCCAACCTCGGCGTGGACACCCTCGACCTGGTGCAGCTGCACTGCCCGCCGAGCGTCGTGCTCGACCGGGACGCCACGTACGACGCGCTCGACACGCTGGTCGACGAGGGCCGCGTCGCCGCCTACGGGGTGTCCGTCGAGACCGTCGACGAGGCGCTCGCGGCGATCGCCCGCCCGCACGTCGCGACGGTGCAGATCATCCTCAACGCGTTCCGGCGCAAGCCGCTCGAGCGGGTGCTGCCCGCCGCCGCGCAGGCCGGCGTCGGGATCATCGCGCGGGTCCCGCTCGCGAGCGGCCTGCTGTCGGGGAAGTACGACGAGCACACGCAGTTCGCCGCCACGGACCACCGCGCCTACAACCGGCACGGCGAGGCGTTCGATGTCGGCGAGACGTTCTCGGGCGTGCCGTACGAGGTCGGCGTGGCGGCGGCCCGCGAGGTCGCGGCGCTGACCCCCGAGGGCGCGACGACCGCCCAGCTCGCGCTGCGGTGGATCGTCGACCAGCCCGGGGTCTCGACCGTCATCCCCGGCGCCCGCAACCCCGAGCAGGCGCGCGCCAACGCCGCCGCGGCGTCGCTGCCCGCGCTGGACGAGGCCACCCAGGACGCCCTGCGGGCGATCTACGACGACCGCATCCGGGAGCACGTCCACACCCGCTGGTGACCCGGCCCGGGCCCGCCCGCGACGCGGGCCCGGCCCGAGCGCACGAGCGCCGCGAGCGTGGCGTGCGCCCGGCCCGGGTACGCCCGGTCCGCGTCTTCCTGCCGTCGAAGTTGCCGTAGATGCGGGGTTCGCGCGCCGGAACCCCGCATCTGCTGCAACGTCGATGGGTCTGGGCCCAGGTGCGGGCGGCGAGAGGCCAG
>JACXUT010000041.1 GCA_014763765.1 Micrococcales bacterium | reverse complement strand
GGTCGGGCGCTTCGGCGTGGGGTTCGCCGCGGTGCGCGCGGTGTCCGACGAGCTCGCGGTGCTCTCCACCTCCGGGGCGGTGCGGTTCTCGCTCGCGGAGACACGCCGGGACCTCGCGCTCGCCGCGGCCGGCGAGCCCCGGCTGGCCGAGGAGGTGGCCCGGCGCGAAGGCTCGCTGCCCGCGCTGCGGCTGCCCCGGGAGCACGCGGGCCGCCCGCCCGGCGGGTACGACACGGCGGTCGTCCTGGCGCTGCGCGACGAGGAGGCCGTCGACGCCGTGCGGCGGATGCTGGCCGAGGTCGGCGACACGCTGCTGCTCGCCCTGCCGGCGCTCACGGAGGTCGTCGTCGAGGACGACCTGGCCGGGACGCGGCGGCGCGTGGCCGACCTGGACCGGCGGTGGCGGCGGCGCACGGCGGAGGGTGAGCTCGACCCGGCCCTCGTCGCCGACCGGCCCGTGGAGGAGCGCGGCCGCCGCGGGTGGCGCGTCACGTGGGCGCTGCCGCGGGACGGGCGGGCGCCGGCGCCGGGGGCCGGGCGTGCCCCGGCCGTGCTGCACGCGCCGACGCCGACCGACGACCCCCTCGACCTGCCGGCCCTGCTCGTCGCGACGCTGCCGCTGGACCCGACCCGCCGGCGTGCGGCGCGCGGCCGGGCGACGGACGCGCTGCTCGACGTCGCGGGCGACCTGTACGCGCTGCTGGCGGCCGACGTGGCGTCCGACGGCGGGGACGCCCTGCGGCTGGTCCCGCTGGGCCTGCCGGCGGGTGAGGTCGACGCGGCCCTGCGCCCGCGGCTGCTCGACGCCCTGTCCCGCACCCCGCTCCTGCCGGCGGCCGCCCCCGAGAGGCCGGCAGGCGGGCGTGGTGCCGGCGACGACGCCCCGGGTCCTGGCCTCTCGGCGGACGGCGCGGGCGGCAGCGGCGCCACCGCGGAGCTGGTCGAGCCGCGGCGGGCCGTCGCGCTCGCGGGGCCGGCCGCGGCGGAGCTGACGCGGGCGCTGGCGCCGTGGTTCGGCGGGATGGTGGTGCTGCCCGAGGGCGCCCTGCCGGCGGCGCGGTCGCTGGGCGTCGAGGTGCGGGAGGTCGCCGACGTCGTGGACGAGCTGCCGGCCGCGGCGAACCTGCCGCCGGCGCGCTGGCGTGCGCTGTACGGCGCCCTGGACGCCGCGGTCGGGGACCCCCTGGTGCGGGAGGCGCTCGCCGGGCTGCCGGTGCCGCTGGCGGACGGGCGCGTGGTGCGCGGCGCGCGGGGCCTGCTGCTGCCCGTCGAGGGCCCGGACGACCACGAGCCGCTCGGCTCGCACGACGCGCACGACGCGCACGACGCGCACGACGGGGCGGGCGCGGTGGCGGGCGCGCTCGGCGTCCTCGGCCGCTGGGGCGTCCGGCTCGTGCACCCCGAGGCCGCGCACCCCGTCCTGGAGCGGCTCGGGGCCGCCCCCGCCGACCCGGCGGCGCTGCTGGCGCACCCGGGCGTGCGGCAGGCCGTGCTGGACCAGGCCGACGAGGACGACCTCGAGCTCGCCGGGCAGGTCACCGAGGCGGTGCTGACGCTGGTGCGCGCCGCGCTCGCCGAGGGCACGGACGCCGGTCTCGACCCCGGCGCGCCCGTGCCGGCGGGGCGCGCGGTGCTGGGCCTGCTCACGCTGCGCGACGCCGACGGGGAACCGGCGCCGGCGCACGGGCTGCTGCTCCCGGGGTCCCCGGCCGCGGCGCTGCTGGACGACCGGGTGCTGGCGCCGGTCGACCCGGCGGCGGTGGAGCGCTGGGGTCCCGCGGCGCTCGTCGCGGTGGGGGTGCGCGCCGACCTGGTGGTGCTGCGGCTCGCCGACGTCGCCACGTCCGGGCCCGACCTCGACGACGACTCCGGGCTCGTCGCGGACGGGCTCGACGGGTGGGACGACTACCTGGCCGAGGTCGCCCGGCTGCTCGGGGAGGGGGAGTCGCTGCCGGAGGTCGTCGCGGTGGCGGACCTCGACGCCGTCGACCCCGGGGCGTGGCCGCGGGTGCTCGCCCGGTTCGCGGAGCCCGGGCCGCTGCGCCGGGCGCTGCTCGACCCGGTGCGCCCGGAGCAGGGCACGGGGACCGCCCCGTCGTACACGGCGTGGTGGCTGCGGTACCGGTCGGGCCTCGTGCCGGGCGGGCCGTTCGCCGTCGCGGGTGCCGAGCCGGCTGCCACGCGGCTGCTGCCGCCGGCCCCGGAGGAGGTCGCCGGGCTGGACGACGCGGTGCTCGCCGCGCTGGGCGGCGTCGGGCGGGTGGCCGACGTGCCGGCCCCCGACTGGAACCGGCTGCTGCGGGCGGCGGCTCCGGTGGGTGCCCCCGTCGACCTCGCGCTGGCCGCGGCGGTCTGGGCGGCGTGGGCGGGACGCGCCCGGGCGTGGGCGGACGACGACGCCGCGCGGCCCGGGCTGGACGTGCTCCCCGCGCTCGTCGCCCCGGACCGGGTGGCCCTGGTGCACGCCGAGGACGCCGCGGTGGCGCCCGAGCCGATGTGGTGGCAGCGCACCGACGTGGCCGCGATGGTGCCGCCGGCGGGGCCGGTCGACCCGGACGACCTCGCGGAGGCGCTGGGGGTGCCGACCGCGGACGAGCTCGCCGACGGCGCGGTCGCGCAGGAGGACGGCGACGACGCCGGCGCGCTGAGCACCACGCCGCCCGCCGTACGGACGCTGCTGCCGGGCGCCCCGCCCACCTGGGTGGAGCACGAGTCGCTGCGGGTGGACGGCGTGCCGGTCGACTGGTGGGTCGAGGGGGCGGGCCCGGAGGCGGTCGTGCACGCGACGCACCTCGCGGGGCTGGCGCGCGGGCTCGCGCAGGGCGCCGGGGCGTGGTCCCTGCGGCACGCCGTCGAGCTGGTGCTGCTCGAGCCGGAGCGGGCGGCCGAGCTCGCCGTGGAGCAGGCGGGCGACGGTCGCGGCATGATGACGGGGCGATGACCCGCTCCCTCCTGACCTCCGCGTACCTGCCCGCCCTGCTCTACGAGACGGGGCTCGGCGCCGTCACCCCGGTGGTCGCCCTGGTCGCCGCGGAGCTCGGTGCGGGCCTCGACCGCGCCGCGCTGGTCGTCGCGCTCGTCGGCGTCGGCCAGATCCTCGGGGACGTCCCGGCCGGGGCGCTCGCCGCCCGCGTGGGCGACCGCCGCGCGATGATCGTGGCCGCGGGGGTCGCCTGCGTCGCGCTGGTGACGTGCGCGCTCGCGCCCACGCTCCCGGTGCTCGGCGCGGGGGTGCTGGTGATGGGGGCCGCCTCCGCGGTGTTCCACCTGGCCCGGCAGGCGTACCTCACGGAGGCCGTGCCGGTCGTGAACCGGGCCCGCGCGCTGTCGACGCTGGGCGGGGTCGCGCGGATCGGCGTGTTCCTCGGGCCGTTCCTCGGCGCGGGGGTGCTGCACCTCGGCGGCCTGCGGTCCGTGTTCTGGCTCGCCGTCGTCACGAGCGTGGCGGCGGCGCTCGTCGTCGGCCTCGCGGGCGACCCGGACGACCCGCACGGCGCCCCTCGCCCCCGCGCCACCGTGTCGACCGCCGCGCTGGTGCGGCGGCACGCGCGGCTGCTGGCGACGCTCGGCGTGGCGGTCGTCCTGGTCGGCGCCGTGCGCTCGACGCGTCAGGTCGTGCTGCCGCTGTGGTCGGAGCACCTGGGCCTGTCGCCCGCGACCACCAGCCTGGTGTTCGGGATCTCCGGCGCGGTCGACATGCTGCTGTTCTACCCGGCGGGCAGGGTGATGGACCGCCGCGGCCGGCTGTGGGTGGCGGTGCCGTCGATGCTGGTGCTGGGCGGTGCGATCGCGGCGCTGCCGCTGACGGACTCCCTCGCGGGGCTCACCGTGGTGGCGATGGTCATGGGGTTCGGGAACGGCATCGGCTCGGGCATCCTCATGACGCTCGGCGCGGACGTCGCACCACCGGACGCCCGGGCGCAGTTCCTCGGGGTGTGGCGGGTGTTCCAGGACTCCGGCGCGGCGGCCGGCCCGCTGGTCGTCTCCGCGGTGGCGGCGGCCGGCAGCCTCGCCGCGGGCATCGTGACGATGGGGGCCGCGGGCGTGCTGTCGGCGGCCGCGCTCGCGGCGTTCGTGCCCCGGTGGTCGGAGCACGCGACCGGCCGGACGCGCGCGCGGGCGGCGGAGGCCCGGGCCGCGCGCGAGGCCGCCCGCACGGACGACGCCTGACGGTGCCGTCAGGGCTGTGCCGGCGGGGCCGTCAGCGCCCGGGTCGGCGGCGGCTCCAGCCGAGCCCCAGGACCCCCAGCACCGCGCCGACCGCGCACGTCCACACGCCGAGCGGCCCGGCGGCCCCGGTGAGCCACAGCACCAGCGCGACCACCAGCGCCGTCAGCCAGACCGCGATCCCGACGAGGAACACCGGCCGCAGGCTGACGGGCACGGGGTCGGGTGCGGGCTTGCGCTGCTCGGGGCGCAGGGCGAGGCGGATGAACGACGGCACGGGACCACCCTAGGCCGTGCGGGACGGCGCCCTGCCCGTGCCGCCCGGGACCGCGTGGTCAGTCGCCGAACGCCAGCGCCGTGGCCGTGCCGAGCGCCTGGGGGACCGCCGCCAGGTAGGCGTGGGCGACGTCCCACGGCTCGAGCCCGGTGGCCAGCACGCCCTCGGTGTCGTTCTCCTCGTGCGCCAGGACCGCGGCCAGGACCTTCCCGAGCCGGCCCTCGTGCCGCAGCAGCGCGCCCGCGAGGGCGCCGGAGACGCCGGTGCGCTCGACGAGCTCGCCGAGGTCCAGGGACTGCTGCGCCGCCACGGCGGACAGCAGCCCGACGGTGTACCCGGCGTCGTCGCCGGCGAGCGCGTGGCACGCCGTGGCGCGCGTCAGGACGGACCACAGCGACGCCACGGACGTCGGCCGCGCCTGGATGAGGGACGCGATGGCCAGGGCGTGCAGCTGCCGCGGCCCGACGAGCACGACGGCCTGCTGCACGGAGTCGATCTCCCGGCGCAGGCCGAACGCCGAGGAGTTGACCAGGTGGAGCACCCGCATGGACAGCTCGGGGTCCGCGGCGACGGTCCGCACGACGGCGTGCTGGTCGACGGGGTCCTGCCCGAGGACGCGCACGAGCTCCAGGCACTGCAGCTCGCCGGCGGAGAACGTGCGGCGCACCGGCGGGGTGTCGCGCTGGAACATCGGGCCCTGCAGCAGGTCGGCGCCGAGGGACAGCGCCAGCGCGACCCGCTCGGCGTCGTCCGCGTGCTCGCCGACCACGGTGGCGCCGGCGGCGTGCGCGCGGGAGACGAGGTCGGCCAGCTGGTCGGGTCCCCGGCGCAGGTCGACCTTGACCAGCGACGCCCGCGGGAGCAGGCGGTCCTGGGGCAGGGAGCCGTCGTAGTCGGCCAGGGCGACGCGCGAGCCGCGGGCGGTCGTGGCGGCGACCAGCGCGTCGGCCTCGGGGTGCCGCGTCAGGGCGGGCGTGACCTCGAGCACCAGGCGCGCGGCGTCGTACCAGACGGCCACCGAGCCGGACAGGAGCCCGGTGGTGGCGCGCAGCAGCACGGGCCGGTCGTCGGCGAGGCCCGTGAGGTCCAGGCGCCGGTACGCGGTCTCGACGGCGGGCTCGGTGACGTCCTCCGGCAGCGGGACGCCGGACGGCCCGCCGACGCGCACGTGCACGGCGTAGCCGAAGACGCTCCGGTCGGGGTGGACGACCGGCTGGCGCAGCACGGTGGTCTCGCCGCCGCCGATGGGCCCGGCGGCGCGCGGACCCGCCGGTGCGACGTCGTCACCGAGGGGGGAGGTCATGGCGGGCTCCTGCGGGAGGGGAGGTCAGGCGGCCGGGGCGAGCGGCGCGCGCAGCGGCCAGTCCTCGGTGAGGACGGTCTGCACGGCCGTCCCGCTCACGGGGTCCAGGACCAGGGGGGCGAGGAGGTTCGCGGTCGGCGGCTCGCCGCCCTCCGCGGGGCGGACCACGACGAGGCGCACCGCGTGGGCGCGGTCGGTGCCGAGGGCCGTGAGCACGTCCGCGTCGAGGACGGGCGCGTACTCCGGGAAGAACACGGCCGGGTCGACGACGAAGAGCCGCACCGGGCGGGCGCCCTCGGGCTCCGAGCGCAGCGCGTAGAGCACGCCGGCGTCGTCCAGCGGGGTGAGCGTGAAGTCCTCGTAGCCCGCGAGCCCCGGCATGGGGGCCTGCAGGTGGAGGTGCTCGGGCAGGTGGGTGCGACGCGCGGCGTCGACGAGGTCAGCGGTCATCGCAGGAAGTCCAGGAGGGTCGGCTGAAGCACCTTGGCGGCGGCGCCCAGGGCGCCCTGGTACGCGACCTCCTGCGACTGGATGTCGAGGATGATCTGCGCGAGGTCGACGTCCTGGATGGCTCCGAGGCGCGTCTTGGCGGTGATCTGGTTGGCGGAGATGAGGTCCTGCGCGGAGTCGACCTGGTTCTGGCGCGCACCGTTGGACGACAGCTCCGTGAGCATGTTGTCGAGGTGCCCGTCGATCTCGTCGAGGAACGCCGAGGGGTCGAAGTCCGTGGTCGTGTCGTTGAGCGCCGCCGTGATGCGGTCGAGCACCGCGAACACCGAGTCGGTGCCCTCGCCGAAGACGGCCGAGCCGGTGCTGTCGACGCGGACCGTGGTGTCGCTCGCGACGGTGCGCTCGACGCGCGCGGTCGCGACGCCGTTGAACGTGTAGCCGCCGGCGGCGTCGCTGAACGCCTCCCCGGAGACGGTGCCCGCGAAGACGGACCGCCCCAGGTAGGTGGTGTTCGCCTGGGCCAGCAGCGACTCCCGGATGCCCTCGATCTCCTGGGCGAGCGCCGCCCGGGAGGTGGTGCCGAGCGCTCCGCTGCCGCCCTGGACCGTGAGGTTGCGGGCCTTGCGGAGCGAGGAGAGCGACGTGGTGAGCGCGCTGTCGACCGTGAGCAGCCAGGCCTCGCCGTCGGCGGCGTTCCGGCTGTACTGGTCGAGCAGCCGCTGGTCGCCCTGGATGCGCAGCACGTCGGCGGTGCCGGCGGGGTCGTCGGAGGCGACGGTGATCTTCGTGCCCGACGACATCTGCGCCTGCAGGTCGGACATCTTCTGCAGGTTGGTCTGCAGGTTGCCCAGCGTCGAGGCCCGCACCGTGAAGTGCGTGACGCGCCCGATGGTGCTCATCGGCCCACCACCCCCGTCCGGTTGATCAGCGTGTCGAGCATCTCGTCCACCGCGGTCAGCACGCGGGCCGCCCCCTCGTACGCCCGCTGGAACGCGAGCATGTTGACGGTCTCCTCGTCGGTGTCGACGGAGGTCTGCGCGAGCTGGGCGGACGCGGCGGTGGCGCGCGCGGCCTCGGCGACGGTAGCGCGGGAGGACGCGCTCGCGGACTTCACGCCGAGGTCGACGACGAACGCGGACCACAGCGAGTCGGGCCCGCCGGCGGTCTTCGCGAGCCCGGCGATCTTCTCCCCGACGGTGCCGTCGAACGCCTCCGCGGCGCTGGCGGACACCGCGATGTCGTCGGGGTCCGTGATCGCGACCGCGAGGCTCTTGGCCGGGTTGCCGGGGTCGTAGGTGAAGAAGTCGATGCCGGTGCGCCCGTCGACGGTGTAGCCGTCGTCGTGGATCGCGTTGACCTGCTCGGCGATCTGCGTGGCGAGCCCGTCGAGCTGCGCGGCCGCCCCGGTGAGGACGCCGCCGCTGCCCGCGGGGGCCAGGACGGTGAGCAGGCCGGCGACGGTGCCGCCGTCGATGCCCGCGGCGTGGCCGGTCTTCGCCCACCGGATCGTGACCGCGTCGCCGTCGACGGCGCCCTGGAACGACACGGGGCTGGTGGGGGCGACCTCGAGCGCGTTGGCGCTGCCCCCGGAGACCAGGGCGTTGCCGGCGACCATGACGTCGAGCGTGCCGTCCGCGTTGGCGCGGGTGGACGCGCCGACGAGGGACGACAGCTGCGTGACGAGCAGGTCGCGCTGGTCCATCAGCTCGTTGGCCGACCCGCCCGCGTTGCTGATCGCGAGGATGCGGGTGTTGAGGTCGGCGACGTTCGCGGCGGTGGTGTTCACCTGCGTGACGAGCGACGTGGTGGTCGTCAGCGCCTGCTGCCACTGGGTGTCGATGTCGCGGTACATCGTGCCGATCCGGTCGGCGACGGCCTTGCCGCGCTCGAGCAGCACGGAGCGGTTGGCGACGGTCCCGGAGGAGTTGGCGACGTCCGACCAGGAGGTCCAGAACGCCGTGAGGTCCTTCGAGAACCCGGTCGCGGACGGCTCGCCGATGGTGGTCTCGAGCGTCTTGTACTCGGTCGCCACGGCGGACAGCCGCGACGAGCCGGAGGTCTCGTTGCGCACGCGGGCGTCGAGGAACACGTCGCCCAGCCGCTCGATGCCGGTCACCGCGGTGCCGATCCCGACGCCGTCCGTCGTGGAGAACATCGACGGCACGGTCGCAGCGGGCAGCGAGCTCATCGCGGCGCGCTGCCGCGTGTAGCCGACGGTGTTGGCGTTGGCCACGTTCTGGCCCGACACCTCGAGCGCCTGGCGCTGCGCGATCAGGGAGCTGAGGGCGGTGCCCAGTCCGGAGAAGGTGCTCAACGGGTCCTCTTCCTCGGGTTCGTCGGGGTCGTCGGGCGCGGCCGCGTCAGAACGAGCGGTCCAGCAGCTGCGCGCTGCGGTCGGCCCCGGCGGTCGTGTGGCCCGTCGGGTCGTAGGTCTGCACCGACTCCTGCAGGGACATCAGGGTCTCCTGCGTGGCCCGGTGCGACAGGGCCAGCAGCTCGCGGTTGCCGTCGGCGAGCTGGGCGATCTCGGTGGTGAGCTGGACGAAGGCGTCGCGGTGCGCCTGCAGCAGGTCGTCCCACGGCGCCGGCGCGTGCTGGGCGAGCGCCTGCAGGGTGCTGCCGGGCTCCAGGCCCAGCTCGATCGCGAGCGCGTCGGCCTCGACCGACCGGCCGAGCTCGGCGTCGCGGATCTCGTCGAGGACGGTCTCGACCTCGCGGGTGGCGTGCGCGAGCCAGCGGGTGCGGCCGCTGGTCAGCACCAGCTGCTCCTCCTCGAGCTTGAACAGCAGCAGCTCGAGCAGTCGGCGCTCGGTCCACAGGACGTCGGACAGCTCGCTCAGGGCCATGGCCGTGAGCCCCCCTTTCCGTGTGGTGGTGCGTCGCCGGTCGCCGCGGCGGGTCGCCGGGCGGCACCTCCCTCCTATCGGGACGGCGGGGGAGGACCTGAGCGAAATCGGACAGGTGTGTGCCGGCCCGCGCGAGGCCCCAGGTCAGCGCGTGCGGAACGTGCGCCATACAGGTTGTCGGCGCCGCAGAGGGTGCGTTCGATGTGATCTGTGTCACACCTGGGACCAACGTCGCGGAGCTATGGGGGTCCATGTCCGGTTTGTCGGTCCGGAACGTCCGAAATGGCCGCCCAAGTCGGATAAATCGGATACCCAGGAACTTTCTGGGAATCGCTCAAGCCCGGATTCAGCGGGGCCGAGAACCGGTCCGTGAACAGCTCCGCAGCCGCCCCCGCCGCCGACGACCTCGTCGTCGCGCACATGCCGATCGTCGGCTACCACGTCAGCGAGGTCCTGGCCCGGGTCCCCGCCACGGTCAGCCGCGAGGACCTCGTGTCCGCCGGTCACCTCGCCCTCGTGCTCGCCGCCCGCGCGTACGACCCGGAGACCGGGGTGCCGTTCGCCCGGTACGCCGCGCTGCGCATCCGCGGCGCCCTCATCGACGAGCTGCGCTCGATGGACTGGGCGTCGCGCGGCGCCCGGCACCGTGCCCGCGAGCTGTCCGCCGCGAGCGACCGGCTCACCGCCGCGCTCGGCCGCACGCCCTCGCGCGAGGAGCTCGCGTCGGCGCTCGGCACCGACCTCGCCGCGGTCGACCAGGCCCGGCAGGACGCCGAGCGGCGCGTGCTGTCCATCGACGCGACCGTGCACCCGGTGGCCGAGCTCGTCCGCGACGAGGCGCCCGGCCCGGAGGAGAACGTGCTGACCGGGGAGCGGCTGCGCTACCTGCGCGCCGCGGTCGAGACGCTGCCCGACCGGCTGCGCACGGTGATCGAGGGCCTGTTCCTGCAGGACCGGTCCGTCGCGGAGCTGGCCGACGAGCTCGGCGTCACGCAGTCCCGCATCAGCCAGCTGCGCACCGAGGGCCTCGCGCTCATGCGGGACGGCCTCAACGCGAGCCTCGACCCCGACCTGGTGCCCGCGGCCGAGCGCCCCGACGGCGTGGCGGAGCGCCGCCGCCGGACGTACTTCGCCGCCGTGGCGTCCCGCGCCGCGATGACCGCCGCCAGCCACCAGGCGGACGTCGTGCGGGCCGTCCCCACGCCGTACGAGGACGACGCCCGCCGGATCGCGGCGGTCTGACGCGCACCGGAGCAGCTCACGCACGGCGCAGGGCGCCGACCGCACACCCGCGGCCGGCGCCCTGCGTCGTCCCCGGCGCACGCGCGCGGGGCTGCGGCGGACGGGTGCGGGGCGGCGGCGGACGGGCGCCCACCCGGACGGGTGAACCGGCGCGAATCCCTCAGGCCGCCCCGCCGGCGGTCGAAGGTCAGGGGTGAGCCCACGGATGGGCCACTTCGACCCGAATCAAGGAGGAAGAGAACCATGGGTCTCTCCGTCAACACCAACATCGCGGCGCTGAACGCGTACCGCAACCTGTCCAGCACCCAGAACGACCTGAGCAAGTCCCTCGAGAAGCTCTCGAGCGGCCTGCGCATCAACCGGGCTGCGGACGACGCTGCTGGTCTGGCGATCTCCGAGGGTCTGCGCGCCCAGATCGGCGGCACCACCCAGGCCGTGCGCAACGCCCAGGACGGCATCTCGGTCGTCCAGACCGCTGAAGGTGCGCTCACCGAGACGCACTCGATCCTCCAGCGCATGCGGACCCTGTCCGTCCAGGCGTCCAACGACGGTGGTCTGTCCTCCACCGCCAAGGGCAACATCCAGGACGAGATCGGCGAGCTCAAGAAGGAGCTCACCCGCATCTCGGACACCACGCAGTTCAACGGCAAGACGCTGCTGAACGGCTCCTACGAGGGCGTGTTCCAGGTCGGCGCCAACACCTCGAGCGCCGACTCGATCACGGTCGACCTGACCGCGAAGTCCATGAGCGCGGCCGGCCTCGGCGTCGACAACATCGACGTCACCTCCGGTGGCTCGACCTGGACCTTCGGCCCGGGCACGGTGGACTACGCGGGTGCGGCCCCGGCCGCCGACCTGTCGTTCGCCTTCGGCGGCAAGACCTACACGGTCGACGCCGCGTCGATCACCTGGGCCGGTGGCGGTACCGCCAACGCCAGCCAGGCGGAGGCCAACCGCAACGCGCTGCAGTCCGCCGTCGACTCCGCGCTGTCGGGCTCCGGCCTGTCGGTGAAGTTCGGCGCCTACGGCGACGTCACGGTCCAGGGCCCGGAGAAGACCGCCGCGGGTGCGGCCGTCGTCACCGGTGACCTGGTCGCGGACGTGGACGGCGCCGCCGGTGCCGACACCGCCACCTTCGCGAACGTCGCGTCCAACGCGGGTGCGACCTCGGCGATCGACGCCATCGACGCGGCCATCCAGTCCGTGTCGAAGGTCCGCTCGCAGCTCGGTGCGGTCCAGAACCGCTTCGACCACACCATCAACAACCTGAACGTCGCGGTGGAGAACCTCTCCGCGTCGGACAGCCGGATCCGTGACACGGACATGGCCTCGGAGATGGTGTCGTACACGCGGGCGTCGATCCTGTCGCAGGCCGGCACCGCGATGCTCGCCCAGGCCAAGTCGCTGCCGCAGAGCGTGCTCCAGCTCCTGCAGTGACCTGACCGCCGCCCGTCCCCGTGACGGGTGGCACCGCACGACCGGCCAGGCGGTGGGTGGACGACCGTCCGCCCACCGCCTGGCCGCATCACCACGACCGCCGACCAGCACAGCGAGGGACTGCAGACGATGGCGAGCAGCATCGGGATCGACGGCCTGATCTCCGGCCTGGACACCACCGCGATCATCGACAAGCTGATGGCGGTCGAGGCGAACCAGCAGAAGCTGCTGGCGAGCAAGAAGTCCGGCCTGCAGTCGGTGGTCTCCGCGCTGCAGTCGCTGAACACCAAGGTGTCCTCGCTCGGCACGGCCGCCGGCGCCGCCGCGAAGACGGAGTCCTGGCAGGCGGCGAAGGCGACCTCCTCGTCGACCGCCGTCACCGCCGTCACCTCGACCGGTGCGCAGCCGTCGTCGCTCGCGTTCACCGTCGACGCGGTCGCGGCCTCGCAGTCCACGCTCTACACGCTGCCCGCGCAGTACACGGACCTGCAGCCGTCGTTCACGCTGACGCGCGGCGGCGAGACCACGACCATCACGGCCCTGAGCTCGAACATCGGGGACGTCGTCGCCGCCTTCAACGCGGAGGGCACCGGCGTCACCGCGACCGCGGTCAACGTGGGCACCGCGGCCGCCCCCGTCTACAAGCTGCAGCTCACGGGCACCGAGACGGGCGCCGCCAACGGGTTCACCGTCGCCGTCGGGAACCCGGCGGCGGGCCAGACCCTCACGTCGCAGCAGCTGCGCGCGGCGTCCGACGCGTCGATCACGCTCTGGCCCGACACCGCCGGCGCGACGACGGTCACCTCCGCGAGCAACACGTTCGAGGGGCTGCTCACCGGCGTCGACGTCACCGTCTCGGCGACCACCGAGGAGCCGGTCACGCTCACGGTGACCCGGGACGCCAAGGCGATGAGCACGCTGGCGCAGAACCTCGTGACCAACCTCAACCTGGTGCTCAGCGAGATCACCAGCCGCACCACCTCGGGCACCGGCACCGCCGCCGACGGCAGCTCGATCATCACCGCCGGCCTGCTGTCCGGCGACACCACCATCCGGCTCCTGCAGCAGCAGCTGCTCGCCGCGGGCTCGACCGCGGCCGACGGCACCGACGTGGCCAGCACCGGCATCGTGCTCGGCAAGGACGGCACCTTCAGCTTCGACGCGGAGAAGTTCGCCGCGGCGTACACCGCCGACCCCACGGCGGTGCAGGACGTCGTCCAGAAGATCGCCGCCTCGCTCGAGACGGCCGCGAAGGACGCCTCCGACGCGACGGACGGCACGCTGACGACCTCCATCAAGGTCCGCGAGGACGAGGTCAAGGACCTCACCGACCGGATCGCGAGCTGGGACGACCGGCTGGCCACGCGCCGCGCCGCGCTGGTCAAGACCTACGCCGCCATGGAGGTCGCCATGTCGCAGATGCAGTCGACCTCGAACTTCCTGACCCAGCAGCTCGCGCAGCTCAACGCGAACAACTCGGCGAGCTGAGCCGCCCGATCCCGAACGGAGGGCCGTCGTGTACGACGTCCGGACCCGGTACCTCGCCGACGCGGTCGCCACCGCGGGCCCCGCGAAGCTCCTCACCATGCTCTACGACCGGCTGCTGCTCGACCTCGACCGCGCCGAGGAGCGGTTCCGCGCGGGCGACCGCGTCGGCGGCACCACCCAGCTCGGCCACGCGCAGGAGATCGTCGCGGAGCTGATGGCGAACCTCGACGTCGACGCGTGGGACGGCGCGGAGCGGCTGCTGTCGGTGTACACGTTCCTGCTGTCCGAGCTGATCGGCGCCGCCACCTCCGGCGACGCCGACCGGGTCGCGGCCTGCCGCGGCGTCGTCGCGCCGCTCGCCGAGACGTGGCGGGAGGCCGCCGCGGTGGTCGCGCAGGACGTGCCCGCCCCGCGGCCGGCGTCCCCGTTCGACACCGCCCCCGGCGGCCCGGCCGGCTCCGGGGTGCTCGGTGTCGGCTGAGGCGCCCGCGGTCGGTGCCGTGACGGCGCTGACCGAGGGCTCCGCGGTCGACGGGTACGCCGACCCCGGCACGGGCGCCGGTGGCGGCCACCGCGGGCAGGACGAGCGGGAGGCGGCCTGGGCGCGCGCGCTGGCCGAGATGGAGTCGGTCGCGGACCGGGCCGAGGCGCTGCTGCGCGCCGCCCGGTCGCCCGAGGTCGCGGCCGGGCTGGACGTCGCGGTGACGGAGCCGTGGCGCACGCCCCGCGGGCTCGGCCCCCTGCCGCTGGACCTCGCCCCCCGCGCCGCCGCCCTGGTGGAGCGGCAGCGCGACCTGGTGCGCCGCACCGCCGAGCAGCTCGGCGAGCACCGCCGCAGCCTGCGCCTCGCCGAGTCGATGCGCACCCGTCCCGCCGCGGTCCCGGTCTACCTCGACGCCGAGGCCTGACCGCCGGTCGGGCGACTCCCGGCACCCCCTCGCACCCCGCGCGGCTGGGGACGGGAGCGGGCGAAGCGGACAGACCGCGCGTATCGGCTCCCTCGCGCGGGTGACGTGGCAAGAAGTCCGCCCCGGAGCCTCAGCGCGGTCCCGTCGCCGCCGATGGGGGCAGTGAGCAGGGATCGCTCGCGCAGCAGGCCACGGACAGGCCGATCAGGACCAACCTCGGTGAGGGTGACCCTGCCATGGGCATGTTCGACTCCGTGAGCTACGTCGCGCTGAACAGCGCGCTGGACGGGCTGGCCCTGCGCCAGCGCGCGATCGCCGAGAACGTGGCGAACATCCAGACGCCCGGCTACCAGGCCAAGAAGGTCCAGTTCGAGGACGCCCTGGCCCGCGCGGTCGAGGGCGGCTCCGGGGCGGCCTCCGCCACCGTCGCCCGGTCGCTCGAGCCCACCCGCACCGACGGCAACAACGTCAACCTCGACGAGGAGACGCTGCTCAACGTCGACACGAACCTGCGCTACCAGCTCGCGACCCAGGCCGTCGACGGCACGTTCTCCAGCGTGCGCGCCGCGATGCGGACCTCCTGATGACGACCTTCGGGGCGATCGGGGTCGCCAGCACGGGCATGACCGTCTACCGCAAGTGGATCGACGCGGTCAGCGACAACCTCGCGAACATGAACAACGCGACCTCCACCACGGAGGCTGCGTACCAGGCCAAGTACGTCGTGGCGAGCGAGATCCCCACGGAGAACGGCGGCGGTGCGCAGGTCTCCGGCATCGCGCTGGGGTCCGCCGAGGGCCGCGTCGTGTACGAGCCCACCAACCCGCTGGCCGACGAGGACGGGTACGTGCGCTACCCCGACGTCGACATGGCCAGCCAGATGACCCAGCTCATCATGGCGCAGCGCGGCTACCAGGCGAACGCGGCGGTCGTGGACCGCGCGCGGGCGTCCTACGAGGCCGCGCTGCAGATCGGACGGACCTCGTGAGCATCCAGCCCGTCGGCGGCGTCTCCGGCGTCAGCCCCACCACCTACCTGTCGGCGCTGTCCGACCTGTCGGGCGCCTCCGCCACGCCGGGGGCGTCCGCCACCGGCGCCGCCGGGCTCGACGGCGGGTTCGCCGCCGCCCTCGGCGCGGTCGACCAGGTCCAGCAGCTCCAGTCCACCAGCCAGGCGCTCGCGGTCCAGGCCGTCACCGGCGACCTCGACGACGTCCACGACTACACGGTGGCGTCGTCCGAGGCGAAGCTCGCGCTCGAGCTCACCGCCGCCGTGCGCAACAAGGCCGTCGACGCGTTCACCGAGATCATGAGGATGCAGGCCTGATGCCCGCCCAGGTGAAGTCCCTGTTCGGCCGCATGAGCGGGGCCGTCAAGCAGTTCTCGCTGCCCCAGAAGACCTTCGCGGTCATCGCGGTCGCCGCGATCCTGCTCGGCGGGTTCGCCGTGTACTCGTGGGCCAGCAAGCCGACGCTCGCGCCGCTGTTCTCCGGCCTGTCCGCCACCGACGCCTCGGCCGTGGTCGACCAGCTCTCCGCGGAGGGCGTGTCCTACGAGCTCACCGACGGCGGCAGCACCGTCATGGTCCCGCAGGACAAGCTGTACGCGATGCGGCTCAAGCTCGCCGCCGCCGGGCTGCCGGCCAACGCGGAGGGCGACGGCTACTCGCTGCTCGACGGCATGTCCATGACGTCCAGCGAGTTCCAGCAGCAGACCACCTACCAGCGCGCGCTGGAGGGCGAGCTCGCCAAGACCATCGGCGCGATGTCCGGCGTCGAGGCGGCCTCCGTCAAGCTCGCGCTCCCGCAGGAGACCGTGTTCGTCTCCGAGAAGCAGGACCCGACGGCGTCGGTGTTCGTGCGCACCCGCACCGGCACCGAGCTGACCACCGACCAGGTCGAGGCGATCGTGCACCTGGTGTCCGCCGGCATCGAGGGCATGAAGGCCACGGACGTCGCGGTCGTCGACTCCACGGGCAAGGTGCTCTCCGAGGTCGGCACGGGCATCACCGCCGGCTCCGGCGACGAGGCGACGTCGGCCTACGAGCAGCGCGTCACCGGAGCGGTGCAGGCGCTGCTCGACCAGGTGGTCGGCGCCGGCAAGTCGGCCGTGACCGTCACGGCCGAGCTGAACCAGGACCAGACGCAGCGCACGTCGGAGGAGTTCTCCATCGCGGAGGACGTCCCGCCGCTGGTGTCCTCCACCACCGAGGAGACCTACACGGGCGCCGGGTCCGGCAACGCCACCGGCGTGCTCGGCCCCGACAACATCGCGGTGCCGAACGGCTCCGACGGCACCGGCGAGTACTCCAAGACCACCGAGGACGTCAGCAACGCCGTCAACAAGGTCACCGAGGTGACGAGCGTCGCCCCCGGCACGGTCCAGCGCCAGTCGCTCGCCGTCCTGGTGGACCAGACGGCCGCCGCCGGGATCGACCTCAACCAGCTCACGGCGACGCTGACCGCCGCCGCCGGCATCGACACCGAGCGGGGCGACACGATCGCGGTCCAGGCCATGGCCTTCGACACGACGAGCGCGGACGCCGCCGCCGACGCGCTCGCCGCGGCCGACGCGCAGGCCGCCGCCGACCAGCGGGCGAGCCTGCTCCGGCAGGCCGTCGTCGCCGGCGCCCTGCTGCTGCTGGTGGTCGTGATCGCGATCGTGCTGGCCCGCCGGTCCCGGCGCAGCCGGCGCGAGGCGCTCGACATCGGCGAGCTGCCGCTCGTCGACGGGCCGTCCGAGGCCGCCGAGCTCGAGGCCCCGGCGGACATCCCGCCGGCGCTGCCCGGCCCCGCCGAGGTGGACCCCGTCGCCGCGTCGCTCGCGGTCAAGCGCGCCGAGATCGCGGCGCTCGCGGACGAGCAGCCCGACGAGGTCGCGGACCTCCTGCGCGGCTGGCTGACCCCGGCCGGACGGCGCTGATGGCCGCCACGACGCTCACCGGCACGCAGAAGGCCGCCATGCTGCTGCTGCAGCTCGGCCGCGAGCGCGCCGCCCGGGTGATGGCGCAGCTCGACGTCGCCGAGATCGAGGAGCTCACGGCCGAGATCATGCGGCTGGAGCGCGTCGACCAGACGATGGCCGACGAGGTCGTCGAGGAGTTCTACTCCGCGTCGATGATCGGTCCCGGCGTCAACGGCGGCCTCGGGCTGGCGACCCAGCTCCTCGAGGGCGCGCTCGGGCGCGACCAGGCGGCCGGCGTCATCGAGCGGCTGCAGACCTCCATGGCGGGGCAGCCGTTCGAGTTCCTCCAGAACGCCGACGCCCGGCAGGTGCTGTCGCTGCTGAACGGCGAGCACCCGCAGGCCGTGGCGCTCGTGCTCGCGCACCTGCGCCCCGAGCACGCCTCCGCGATCATGGCGGGCCTGCCCCCGGAGCAGCAGTCCGAGGTCGCGCACCGCATCGCGCTCATGGAGCGGGCCTCGCCGGACGTCGTGCAGGTGATCGCCGAGTCGATGCAGCGCAAGGCCTCGACGGTCCTGACTCCCAACGAGCTGTCCGCCGTCGGCGGCGTGCAGCCGCTGGTCGAGATCATCAACCGGGCCGACCCGACCACCGAGAAGCTCATCCTCGAGGGCCTGCAGAGCCGCGACGAGGCCCTGGCCGACGAGGTGCGCAGCCGGATGTTCGTGTTCGGCGACATCGTGCTGCTCGAGGACCGCGCGATGCAGCTCGTCCTGCGCCAGGTCGAGACCAACGAGCTGTCCGTGGCGCTCAAGGGCGCGACGCCCGAGGTGCGCGACAAGACGCTGCGCAACCTGTCCGAGCGCGCCCGCGAGAACCTCGAGGAGGAGATCGAGCTGCTCGGCCCGGTCCGCCTCTCGCAGGTCGAGGAGGCCCGCGCCGGCATCGTCCAGGTGATCCGCCGCCTCGAGGAGTCCGGCCAGATCGTGATCCGGCGCGAGGGGGAGGACGAGTATGTCTCCTGAGCACCGGTTCACCCAGGTGTTCGGCGGTGCCGCCGTCGCGGAGCCGTCGTCCCGCGCGGAGGGCTACGCCGCGGGGTACGCGGCCGGCTACGCCGCGGGCGCCCGCGAGGCCGCCCGCGCCGCCGAGGTCGAGGCCGCCCGCGTGCAGCGCGAGCGCGCCGAGGCCGACGCCCGCCGCGCCGCCGAGCACGCCGACGCCCTCGCCGTGCTCGCGGCCGCCGCCCGCGCCGCCGCCGAGCGCACCGCCCCCGTGCTCGCCGCGTCCGAGGCGGCCCTGCACGCCGCGGCGCTCGAGCTCGCGGCCGTGGTGCTCGGGCAGGAGGTCGCCGACGCGCCCACCGCGGCGCGCGCCGCGCTGCGCCGGCTGCGCGAGCAGGACCCGCGCCGCGAGGTGCACACCGTCCGGCTGCACCCGCGCGACCTCGCGACCGTGCGGGCCGCGCTCGCGGCGCCGGCCGCGACCGGCGACGTGCCGGCCGGTGACGTGCTCGGCGGGCTGCCGGACCTCACGGGCGTCGAGCTCGTGGCCGACCCGGCGCTCGAGCCCGGCGACGCCGTCGGCGAGCTGCCGGACGGCTACCTCGACGCGCGCATCGGCGCGGCGCTGGACCGCGCCCGGGCGGCGCTCGCCGCGTCCGCGCAGGCGGGTGGTGCGGCGTGACCGCGACGACGACGGGCCTGCTGCCGACGCCGCGCACGGGCGTCGCCGGGAGCACGGGCGCCGGGGCACCGGGTGCCGCGGGGGCTGCCGGCGACGGCACGCACCCCGGCGGGCCGGCGTGGGCCGCGGCCCTGACCGCCGCCCGCCCGGAGCGCGTCGGCCAGGTGCGTGGCGTCGTCGGCCTGACGGTCGAGGTCGCCGGCACGGGCGCGGCCGTGGGCGAGCTCGTCACCATCGAGACCGCCGACGGCCTGGTCCCCGCCGAGGTGGTCGCCACCGGCCAGGGGTCGGCCCACGCCATGCCGCTCGGGCCGACGCACGGCCTGCGCGCCGGGATGCGCGTCCGCCCGCGCGGGTCCGCGCTGACGGCCCCGGTCGGCCCCGGGCTGCTCGGGCGGGTGCTCGACGGCCTCGGGCGCCCCATCGACGGCCTCGGCCCGCTCACCGGCGTCGGCCGCGTCGAGGTCACCGGCCAGGCGCCGCACCCGCTGGCGCGCGCCCGCGTCGAGCGGCCGCTGGACCTCGGGGTCCGCGTGCTCGACACGCTCGTCACCGCCGGCCGCGGCCAGCGCCTCGGCCTCTTCGCCGGCTCCGGCGTCGGCAAGTCGAGCCTGCTGTCGATGATCGCGCGCGGCACGGACGCGCAGGTCTCCGTCATCGCCCTGGTCGGCGAGCGCGGGCGCGAGGTCCGGGAGTTCCTCGAGGACGACCTGGGGCCCGAGGGCCTCGCGCGGTCCGTCGTCGTGGTCGCGACCTCCGACGAGCCGCCGCTGGTGCGGCTGCGCTCCGCGTTCGTCGCCACCCGCATCGCCGAGTGGTTCCGCGACCGCGGGGACGACGTCGTGCTGATGATGGACTCGCTCACCCGCGTCGCGATGGCGCAGCGCGAGATCGGGCTGTCCGTCGGCGAGCCGCCCGCCACCCGCGGCTACCCGCCGAGCACGTTCGCGCTGCTCGCCCAGCTCCTCGAGCGCGCCGGCACCGGCGCGACCGGCTCCGTCACCGGCCTCTACACCGTGCTGGTGGACGGCGACGACCACAACGAGCCGATCGCCGACGCCGCGCGCTCGATCCTCGACGGGCACGTGGTGCTGGACCGCAGGCTCGCCGTGGCCGGTCACTTCCCGTCCGTCGACGCGCTCGGGTCCATCTCCCGCGTCGCGTCGCGCGTCCTGCGCCCCGAGCAGAAGGACCTCGCCACCCGGCTGCGCCGCGTCATGGCGGCCCGGCGGCAGGCGCAGGACCTGCTCGACGTGGGCGCCTACGTCACGGGGTCGAACCCCCTGGTCGACGCCGCCGTCACGCACGGCACGGCCATCGACGCCTTCCTGCGGCAGGGCATGGACGAGCGCGCGCCCGCCGCCGACTCCTGGGGCCGGCTCGCCGCCCTCGTCGCCGCGATGGGGGACCTGCCGTGAGCCGCGCCTTCCGCCTGGCCGGGCTGCTGCGGCTGCGCACCCTCGCCGAGGAGCAGGCCGCCGCCCGCCTCGGCGACGCCACCCGCACCCGCGACGCCGCCGCCGCCCGCCGCGACGCCACCCAGGCCGCGCTCGGGGACGCCCGGTTCCCGTCCGGCACGGACGCGCTCGGCATGCAGGCGGTCGTCGCCAGCCGCATGGCGCTGTCCGCGCTGCTGGTCGACCAGCGCGTCGCGGCCACCGCCGCGCAGGACGTCGTCGAGGCCGCGGACGCCGCCTGGTCGCAGGCCCGCACCCGCACCCGCACGCTCGAGAAGCTCCAGGAGAGGCACGACGAGACGGTGCGGGTCGAGGACCAGCGCGCCGAGCAGGTCGTCCTGGACGAGGTCGCGGGGCGCCGCAGCGTCGCGCCGTCGCCGGGGGAGCTCCGGTGACCGGCGCGGTGGCCGCGGTGCAGGCGCGCATCGCGCAGATCCAGCAGTCCGTCGTGCCCGTCACCACCCCGGTGCTCGGCAGCGTCGGCGCGATCGGGGGGACGACGTCCGCCGCGTCCGCCGCGGGGGCGTCGTCCGCCGCGGGGGTGTCGTCCGCGAGCGACGCGACGTTCGCGGCGGCGCTCGCGGAGCTCACCGGCACCGGGTCCGCCGTCGGAGCCTCCGACGCGGGCGCGGTGGTCGCCGGCGCCGGGGGCGCCGGTGCGGCCACGGGGGAGGACCTCGTCGCCGCCGCCCGCCAGTACCTCGGCGTGCCGTACGTGTGGGGCGGGGAGTCCCTCGACGAGGGCGGCCTCGACTGCTCCGGGCTGGTGCTGCGCTCGCTCGCCGACCTCGGCGTCACGGGCGTCCCGCGCGTCGCCCGGGACCAGGCGACCCTCGGCACGGAGGTCCCGTCGCTCGACCAGGCGCTCCCGGGCGACCTCGTCGTGCTGTCCGGCGGCTCGCACATCGGCATCTACGTGGGCGACGGGAAGATGATCGACGCCCCGAAGCCCGGCTCCAGCGTGACCGTGCGCGACGTCTACGCCGAGCCGACCACCATCCGGCGGGTCCTGCCGCAGTCCGGGGCACCCTCCGCCACGACCGCGCTCACCGGCGCGCTCGCCTCCTCCAGCGCCGGGCGCACCGCCCTCGCGCTGCTCGCGGGCTCCGGCTCGACCTCGTCCCTGACCTCGTCCCTGTGGGGGGCTGCCTCGTGACCACGACCACCCTGACCGCCCTGCCCGCGCGCGCGACCGCCACCGCCGGCGGCACGGGCGCGGGCTCCGGATCCCGGACCGCCGCGAGCGGGTTCGACGCCGTGCTCGCCGGCGCGATCGCGGAGTCGCCGCAGGAGCGCGCCACCGGCCGGACGGCCGACCGGGCCGCCGACCGGGCCGCGGCCGCGCGCGCCGACGACCGCGGGCGTGCGGACGCCCGCGCCGCCGACCGGGCCGCCGACCGGGCACGCGCCGATCGTGCGCGGGCCGACCGCCGCGACCGTGCCGCGGGGACGGACCGCCCCGACCGCGCCGACCGGACGGACCGCGCCGAGCGCACCGGCCGGACGGAGCGCGCCGACCGCACCGACCCCACCGACGGGGCGCAGGCGCGCGATCGCGCCGACGCCACCCCCGGCGCGGACGGCCCCGGCGCGACGCCCGCCACGCAGGCGCCCGCGGACGCGCCCGCCGTGACGACGGCCGACCCGGCGGCGGCGACCGACCCCGCGGCGACCCCGGCGCCCGCCTCGTCCGTCGACCCGACCGCGACCGCCGCAGCGGCCGTCGCGGCACCGGCCGTCGCGGTCCCGGGCGCCTCGTCCGCCGACCCGGCCGCGGTCGCCGCTGTGGACGCCGCCGCGCCGACCGCGACCGGCCCGGCACCGGCCGACGCCGGCGCACCGGCCGCTGCCGCCCCCTCGACGCCGGCCCCGGCCGCCCCGTCCGCCGGGGAGGCCGCCACCACGCC
>JACXUT010000040.1 GCA_014763765.1 Micrococcales bacterium | reverse complement strand
GTTGGTGGGGTGTGCCGCGTGATCGTGCGGGTGTGACGGAGGTCCGGTTGGACCTTTCGGGCCCTGGCTGGCACACTAGACAAGTTGCCCGACGACGGGGGTGCCTGCGCGCGTGCGTGCGGAGCGCCCCGGACGAGCGGGCAGGGACGCGTTGCGAGTCCGAAGGAAGCCCGGGGTCACCCGGCGCGGGACTCCATCACACCAACGACCTCGTCCCCGCCGGCGTGCGCCCCGCGTGCCGGATGGGACCGGCGCAGAGGTACGTCGCGGAAAGCGACACGCCCGAGTGCGGGGGTCGGACACCAGGCAGTTCGAAGAGAGAGAAGTAGACGACGCCATGGCGGGACAGAAGATCCGCATCCGGCTCAAGTCCTACGACCACGAGGTCATCGACAGCTCGGCGCGCAAGATCGTCGACACGGTGACCCGCGCTGGTGCGACGGTCGTGGGTCCGGTGCCGCTGCCGACGGAGAAGAACGTCTTCTGCGTCATCCGGTCGCCTCACAAGTACAAGGACAGCCGCGAGCACTTCGAGATGCGCACGCACAAGCGGCTCATCGACATCATCGACCCCACGCCGAAGGCCGTCGACTCGCTCATGCGACTCGACCTGCCCGCGGACGTGAACATCGAGATCAAGCTCTGACGCTGGGAAGGAACTGATCTTCATGGTTACCCAGCAGAACGCGCGCCCCGTCACGGCGGTGCTCGGCACGAAGCTCGGAATGACGCAGGTCTGGGACGCCGATGGCCGTCTCGTCCCCGTCACCGTGGTCGAGGTCGGCACGAACGTCGTCACCCAGGTGCGCTCCGCTGAGGCCGACGGCTACGCCGCGGTGCAGCTGGCCTACGGCCAGGTGGACCCGCGCAAGGTCACGAAGCCGCTGAAGGGCCACTTCGAGAAGGCGGGGGTCACCCCCCGTCGGCACGTGGCCGAGATCCGCACGTCGGACGCCTCCGAGTTCACGCTCGGTCAGGAGATCACCGCGGCGGCCTTCGAGGCCGGCGCGCTCGTCGACGTGATCGGCACCACCAAGGGCAAGGGCACCGCCGGTGTCATGAAGCGCCACGGGTTCGCCGGTGTCTCCGCCTCGCACGGTTCGCACCGCAACCACCGCAAGCCGGGCTCGATCGGCGGGGCCTCGACCCCGTCGCGCGTGTTCAAGGGCCTGCGGATGGCCGGCCGGATGGGCAACGCCCGCCAGACCACCCAGAACCTGACCGTCCACGCGGTCGACGCCGAGAAGGGTCTGCTGCTGCTCAAGGGCGCGGTTCCGGGCCCGAAGCGCGGTGTCGTCGTCGTGCGTACCGCCGTGAAGGGGGCATGAGCCTCATGTCCGAGACGCTGACCGTCGACGTGCTCGACGCCCAGGGCAAGAAGGCCGGCACGGCCGACCTGCCCGGTGAGGTGTTCGACGCGCAGACGAACATCCCGCTGATCCACCAGGTCGTCGTCGCCCAGCTCGCCGCCGCGCGGCAGGGCACGCACGACACGAAGACCCGTGGTGAGGTCTCCGGTGGCGGCAAGAAGCCGTACAAGCAGAAGGGCACCGGCCGCGCCCGCCAGGGTTCGACCCGTGCGCCGCAGTTCGCCGGCGGTGGCACCGTCCACGGCCCGACCCCGCGCGACTACTCCCAGCGGACCCCGAAGAAGATGAAGGCCGCGGCGCTCCGCGGTGCTCTCTCGGACCGCGCCCGCGCCGGCCGCGTCCACGTCGTCACCGGCTTCGGTGTCGACCAGGCGCCGTCGACCAAGGCCGCGCTGCAGGTCCTGGACACGCTGTCCGGCCGCAAGCACGTCCTCGTGGTCGTGGAGCGCGCGGACGAGCTGGCCTGGAAGTCGCTGCGCAACGTCGAGCGGGTCCACCTGCTCGTCGCCGACCAGCTCAACACCTACGACGTGCTCGTCTCCGACGACGTCGTGTTCACCCAGGGCGCGCTCGACACGTTCCTCGCCGGTCCCGTCAAGGGCCGCGGCGCGACCGCCGTCGCGACGTCGTCCGAGGCCGAGGAGGACGCCAAGTGACCACCGTCGCCAAGGACCCCCGCGACATCCTGATCGCGCCGGTCGTCTCCGAGAAGAGCTACGGGCTGCTCGACGAGGGCAAGTACACCTTCATCGTCGACCCGCGTGCCAACAAGACCGAGATCAAGATCGCCGTCGAGCAGGTCTTCTCGGTCAAGGTCGAGTCCGTGAACACGATCAACCGCAAGGGCAAGTCGCGGCGGACCAAGTTCGGGATGGGCAAGCGCAAGGACACGAAGCGCGCGATCGTCACCCTCCGCGAGGGCACGATCGACATCTTCGGCGGACCGGTCGGCTGACCGGGCCTGAGAGCAGATTGAGGACAGATCCCCATGGGAATCCGTAAGTACAAGCCGACGACGCCGGGCCGCCGCGGCGCGAGCGTCGCCGACTTCGTCGAGATCACGCGCTCGGAGCCGGAGAAGTCGCTGGTCCGTCCGCTGCACAAGACCGGTGGTCGCAACTCGACCGGCCGCGTCACGATGCGGCACCAGGGCGGCGGGCACAAGCGCGCCTACCGCGTGATCGACTTCCGTCGTCACGACAAGGACGGCGTGCCGGCCAAGGTCGCGCACATCGAGTACGACCCGAACCGCACGGCGCGCATCGCGCTGCTGCACTACGCGGACGGCGAGAAGCGCTACATCATCGCGCCGAACAAGCTGCGTCAGGGCGACGTCGTCGAGAACGGCGCCGGTGCCGACATCAAGCCGGGCAACAACCTGCCGCTGCGCAACATCCCGACCGGTACGGTCATCCACGCCATCGAGCTGAAGCCCGGTGGCGGCGCGAAGATCGCCCGCTCGGCCGGTGCGTCCGTGCAGCTCGTCGCGAAGGACGGCCCGTACGCCCAGCTGCGCATGCCGTCCGGCGAGATCCGGAACGTCGACCTGCGCTGCCGCGCGACGATCGGCGAGGTCGGCAACGCCGAGCAGTCGAACATCAACTGGGGCAAGGCCGGCCGCATGCGCTGGAAGGGCAAGCGCCCCTCGGTCCGCGGTGTCGCGATGAACCCGATCGACCACCCGCACGGTGGTGGTGAGGGCAAGACGTCCGGTGGTCGTCACCCGGTGAGCCCCTGGGGCCAGCCGGAGGGCCGCACGCGCCGTCCGAACAAGCCGAGCGACAAGCTCATCGTCCGTCGCCGCCGCACCGGCAAGAAGCGCTGATAGGGAGCCGGGAGAATGCCTCGCAGCCTGAAGAAGGGGCCCTTCGTCGACGGGCACCTGCAGAAGAAGGTCGACGCGCAGAACGCGGCCGGCACCAAGAACGTCATCAAGACCTGGTCGCGGCGCTCGATGATCACGCCCGACTTCCTGGGTCACACGTTCGCGGTGCACGACGGCCGCAAGCACACGCCGGTGTTCGTGACGGAGTCGATGGTCGGGCACAAGCTCGGCGAGTTCGCCCCGACGCGGACGTTCCGCGGCCACGAGAAGGACGACCGGAAGGGCCGTCGCCGCTGACCCGCGGGTCGGCGCAGCGACTGCCCTGACGGCAGAGACAAGAAGGCAGGACAGCAATGGAAGCCAAGGCGAAGGCGCGGTTCGTCCGCGTCACGCCCCAGAAGGCCCGGCGCGTCGTGGACCTCATCCGTGGCAAGCAGGCCGGCGAGGCCGTGTCGACGCTGAAGTTCGCGCCGCAGGCCGCGGGTGAGACGGTCCTCAAGGTCGTCGAGTCCGCGATCGCGAACGCCCGCGAGGGCGCCAAGCGTGCCGGTGAGCGCTTCGACGAGACCAACCTGTACGTCGCCGAGGCGTACGTCGACGAGGGTCCGACCCTCAAGCGGTTCCGCCCCCGGGCGCAGGGCCGCGCGAGCCAGATCCTCAAGCGCACGAGCCACATCACGGTGGTCGTCGCCGAGCGTGAGACGAAGGGAAGGGCCTGACGTGGGACAGAAGGTCAACCCGCTCGGGTACCGCCTGGGCATCACCACCGACCACCGGTCGCGCTGGTTCGCCGACTCGACCAAGCCGGGTCAGCGCTACCGCGACTACGTCCGCGAGGACGTGCAGATCCGCAAGCTGATGGGCACCGGCCTGGAGCGCGCGGGCATCGCCAAGGTGGAGATCGAGCGCACGCGTGACCGCGTCCGCGTCGACATCCACACGGCGCGCCCGGGCATCGTCATCGGCCGCCGCGGCGCCGAGGCGGACCGCATCCGCGGCGAGCTCGAGAAGCTCACCGGCAAGCAGGTCCAGCTGAACATCCTCGAGGTCAAGAACGCCGAGATCGAGGCCCAGCTGGTCGCGCAGGGCATCGCGGAGCAGCTCGCCTCGCGTGTGTCGTTCCGTCGTGCGATGCGCAAGGGCATGCAGTCCGCGCAGCGCGCCGGCGCCAAGGGCATCCGCGTGCAGGTCTCCGGTCGCCTCGGCGGCGCGGAGATGAGCCGCACGGAGTTCTACCGCGAGGGCCGGGTGCCGCTGCACACGCTCCGCGCGAACATCGACTACGGCTTCTTCGAGGCCCGCACGACCTTCGGCCGCATCGGCGTGAAGGTCTGGGTCTACAAGGGCGACATGACCGAGCGTGACTTCGCGCGCGAGCAGGCCACGCAGGCCCCGCGTCAGTCCCGCGGCCCCCGTGGGGACCGTGGCGACCGCGGTGACCGTGGCCCGCGCGGCGGTGGCCGTCGTCCGGAGCGCACCGAGGCCCCCGCGGCCGAGGCCGCCCCGGCCGCCGCTGCTGCCGAGTCGGCTCCTGAGACCGGAACGGAGGCCTGAGCCGTGCTGATCCCGCGCCGGCTGAAGCACCGCAAGCAGCACCACCCCGGGCGCTCCGGCGCCGCGACGGGTGGCACCTCGATCGCGTTCGGCGAGTACGGCATCCAGGCCCTGGAGCCCGCCTACGTGACGAACCGGCAGATCGAGGCTGCTCGTATCGCCATGACCCGCCACATCAAGCGTGGCGGCAAGGTCTGGATCAACATCTACCCGGACCGGCCGCTCACCAAGAAGCCCGCCGAGACCCGCATGGGTTCCGGCAAGGGCTCGCCCGAGTGGTGGATCGCCAACGTCAAGCCCGGCCGAGTGATGTTCGAGCTCGCCGGCGTCCCGGAGCCGCTGGCTCGCGAGGCCATGCGCCGCGCGCAGCACAAGCTCCCGATGAAGACCCGTTTCGTGGTTCGCGAGGGTGGTAACTGAGATGGCTATCGGCACCAAGGACCTGGCTCCCACCGAGCTGGACGCCTTCGACGACGAGCGTCTCGTGGCCGAGCTGAAGAAGGCCAAGGAGGAGCTGTTCAACCTGCGCTTCCAGTCGGCCACCGGTCAGCTCGAGAGCCACGGCCGCCTCAAGGCCGTGCGTCGTGACATCGCCCGGATCTACACGATCCTGCGCGAGCGCGAGCTCGGCATCCGGACCGCCCCGAGTGCGAGCGAGTGAGGACTCGATGAGCGAGAACAGCAACGAGACCACCACCGCTGTCGCGGAGGCGCGTCCCTACCGCAAGACGCGGCGCGGCTACGTGGTCAGCGACAAGATGCAGAAGACCGTCGTGGTCGAGGTCGAGGACCGGGTCAAGCACCCGCTCTACGGCAAGGTCATCCGGCGGACCAGCAAGGTCAAGGTCCACGACGAGGCCGGCACCGCCGGCGTCGGCGACCTGGTCCTCATCATGGAGACCCGCCCCCTGTCCGCCACCAAGCGGTGGCGCCTGGTGGAGATCCTCGAGAAGGCGAAGTAAGTCCGCCCTCCTCACCACATATCCGTTCGGCCAGGCTCGCCAGTGCGCGAGAACCGGCAGACGACAGGAGTTCTGTAGATGATTCAGCAGGAGTCGCGACTTCGGGTCGCCGACAACACGGGTGCGAAGGAGATCCTCTGCATCCGCGTTCTCGGTGGGTCCGGCCGTCGCTACGCCGGTATCGGTGACGTCATCGTCGCCACCGTCAAGGACGCGATCCCGGGCGGCAACGTCAAGAAGGGCGACGTCGTCAAGGCGGTCGTCGTGCGCACCCGCAAGGAGCGCCGGCGCGTCGACGGGTCGTACATCAAGTTCGACGAGAACGCCGCGGTGATCCTCCGCAACGACGGCGAGCCGCGCGGGACCCGCATCTTCGGTCCCGTGGGCCGCGAGCTGCGCGACAAGAAGTTCATGAAGATCATCTCGCTGGCTCCGGAGGTGCTCTGACCATGGCGAAGATCAAGAAGGGCGACCTGGTGGTCGTCATCTCCGGCTCCCGCAAGGACCGGGGCAAGCAGGGCCGGGTGCTCGAGGTGCTCACCGACCGCGACCGCGTCGTCGTCGAGGGCATCCACCGGGTCACCAAGCACACCAAGGTCGGCCAGAGCCAGCGTGGCTCCCGCACCGGCGGCATCGAGACCGTCGAGGCCCCGATCCACATCAGCAACGTGATGCTGGTGGACCCGGAGACCAAGCGCGGCACCCGGGTCGGCTACCGCACCGAGCAGGTCGAGCGCGACGGCCGCACCCGCACCGTCCGGGTCCGCGTCGCCAAGCGCTCCGGTAAGGACATCTGATGACCGCCATCGACGAGACCACCCGGGCGTACCCGGTGCCGCGCCTGAAGGTGCGGTACAACGAGGCGATCCGTCCCGCGCTCCGCGAGGAGTTCCAGCACGAGAACGTGAACCAGGTCGCGCGCCTGGTGAAGGTCGTCGTGAACATGGGCGTCGGCGACGCGGCGAAGGACTCGAAGCTGATCGAGGGCGCCATCCGCGACCTCCAGCAGATCACGGGTCAGAAGCCGCAGGTCACCAAGGCCCGCAAGTCCATCGCGCAGTTCAAGCTGCGTGAGGGCATGCCGATCGGCGCGCACGTCACGCTGCGCGGCGACCGTGCCTGGGAGTTCCTGGACCGCCTGCTGTCGACCGCGCTGCCGCGCATCCGCGACTTCCGCGGCCTGTCGGCCAAGCAGTTCGACGGCCACGGCAACTACACCTTCGGCCTGACCGAGCAGTCGATGTTCCACGAGATCGACCAGGACAAGATCGACCGGGTCCGCGGCATGGACATCACGGTGGTCACCACCGCCACCACCGACGCGGAGGGCCGGGCGCTCCTGAAGCACCTCGGCTTCCCCTTCAAGGAGGACTGACATGGCGAAGACCGCCCTGATCAACAAGGCCGCGGGCAAGCAGAAGTTCGCCGTGCGCGCCTACACCCGGTGCCAGCGGTGCGGCCGTCCGCACTCGGTGTACCGCAAGTTCGGCCTGTGCCGGATCTGCGTGCGCGAGATGGCCCACGCGGGCCAGCTCCCGGGCGTGACCAAGAGCAGCTGGTAACAACGACGTCGTAGGTCCGCGGCGGCCCGCCCACGGGCGGCTCCGCGGAAACCACGGCGAGGAAGGGCAGAACGCCCCCATGACGATGACCGACCCGATCGCAGACTTCCTCACGCGTCTGCGTAACGCGAACTCGGCTCACCACGACACGGTGAGCATCCCGTACTCGAAGCTGAAGTCGCACATCGCGGAGATCCTTCAGGCCGAGGGCTACATCTCCGGCTGGACCGTCGAGGACGCCCGTGTGGGCAAGAACCTCGTGGTCGAGCTGAAGTACGGCCCGAGCCGCGAGCGTGCGCTCGCCGGCATCAAGCGCGTGTCCAAGCCCGGTCTGCGGGTCTACGCGAAGTCCACCAACCTGCCGAAGGTCCTCGGCGGCCTGGGCGTGGCGATCCTGTCCACGTCCTCGGGTCTCCTGACGGACAAGCAGGCCGCCAAGAAGGGCGTGGGTGGGGAAGTCCTCGCCTACGTCTGGTAAGTCCGAGACGGAAAGGAGCTAGCCAATGTCTCGTATCGGCAGAATCCCCGTCCCGGTCCCGGCCGGCGTGGATGTCGACATCAACGGCGCCGTGGTGACGGTGAAGGGCCCCAAGGGCACCCTCACGCACACCGTGGCGTCCCCCATCGAGGTCGCGCGCGACGGCGAGGGGGCCCTCGTGGTCACCCGTCCGAACGACGAGCGCCTCTCGCGGTCGCTGCACGGCCTCACGCGCACCCTGCTGGCGAACCTCGTCACCGGCGTCACCGCCGGCTACGAGAAGAAGCTGGAGATCGTCGGCACCGGTTACCGCGTGACGGCCAAGGGTGACGCGCTCGAGTTCGCGCTCGGCTTCAGCCACCCGGTGTCCGTGACGCCGCCCGCCGGCATCACCTTCGCCGTCGAGTCCCCGACCAAGTTCTCGGTCGCGGGCATCGACAAGCAGCAGGTGGGCGAGGTCGCCGCGAACATCCGCAAGATCCGCAAGCCCGAGCCGTACAAGGGCAAGGGTGTGCGCTACGCGGGCGAGAACGTCCGCCGCAAGGTCGGAAAGGCTGGTAAGTGAGCCATGGCGATCACCATCATCGGTAAGGGCAAGTTCAAGGCCCGTCGGCGCCGCCACCTCCGGCTGCGCAAGAAGGTCGCCGGCACCGCCGCGCGTCCGCGCCTGGTCGTCACCCGGTCGAACCGCAACCTCGTCGCGCAGGTCGTCGACGACGCCGTGGGTCGCACGCTGGTCTCCGCCTCGACTCTCGAGGCGGACCTGCGGGGCGCCGAGGGCGACAAGACGGCCAAGGCCCGCAAGGTCGGCGAGCTGATCGCCGAGCGCGCGAAGGCCGCCGGCATCGACGCGGTGGTCTTCGACCGCGGCGGCAACAAGTACCACGGTCGGGTGGCCGCGGTCGCCGACGCCGCTCGCGAAGGCGGCCTGGCGCTGTGACGACGACCATTCCCGCATCGAAGAAGAGGATCCACTGATGGCTGCTCCTCAGCGCAGCAACACGGGCGCTCCCCAGGGCGGCGGTGACCGCCGCGACGGTGGTCGTCGCGACGGCCGTCGCGGGGACGCCGCCGAGAAGAGCGCGTTCCTCGAGCGCGTCGTGTCCATCAACCGCGTCGCCAAGGTCGTCAAGGGCGGCCGCCGCTTCAGCTTCACGGCCCTCGTGGTCGTGGGTGACGGCGACGGCACGGTCGGCGTCGGCTACGGCAAGGCCAAGGAGGTGCCCGCGGCGATCGCCAAGGGTGTCGAGGAGGCGAAGAAGAACTTCTTCCGCGTCCCGCGCATCCAGGGCACCATCACCCACCCCATCCAGGGTGAGGCCGCCGCCGGTGTCGTCTTCCTGCGTCCCGCGTCGCCGGGTACCGGTGTGATCGCCGGTGGTCCGGTGCGCGCGGTGCTCGAGTGCGCCGGCGTGCACGACATCCTGTCGAAGTCCCTCGGCTCCTCCAACGCCATCAACATCGTGCACGCCACGGTCGCGGCGCTGAAGGGTCTCGAGGAGCCGGCTGCCGTCGCCGCCCGTCGTGGTCTGTCGCTCGAGCACGTCGCCCCGGCGCCGATGCTCAAGGCGCAGGCTGCGGGGCGCGCGGCCAAGACCGAGAAGGTGGGTGCGTGATGGCCCGCCTCAAGGTGACCCAGACCAGGTCCGCCATCGGCGGCAAGCAGAACCAGCGCGACACGCTGCGCACCCTGGGCCTGAAGCGGATCGGCGACGTCGTCGTCAAGGAGGACCGCCCTGAGATCCGCGGCATGGTCAAGACGGTGACGCACCTCGTCGCGGTCGAGGAGGTGGAGTGACGATGGCGGAGAAGGAGACCGAGAAGGTCGAGAAGGACGCTGCCGCGGCTCCCAAGGCCACGCGCGCCAAGAAGGCGACGGCGACCGAGTCGGCCGCCGCCGAGAAGCCGGCCGCCAAGAAGCCCGCTGCCCGCACCACCAAGGCCAAGGCCGAGGCGGCTGCGGCGGAGGAGAAGCCGGCCGCCAAGGCCAAGGCTGCTCCGGCGAAGGCCCCGAAGGCCGCCGCCAAGGCCGAGAAGCCCGCCGAGGAGGTGGGCGCGGGCGGCACCCTCAAGGTGCACCACCTGCGTCCGGCTCCGGGCGCCAAGACCGCCAAGACCCGCGTGGGTCGTGGTGAGGCGTCCAAGGGCAAGACCGCCGGTCGCGGTACCAAGGGCACCAAGGCCCGGTACCAGGTGCCGGACCGCTTCGAGGGTGGGCAGATGCCGCTGCACATGCGGCTGCCCAAGCTCCGCGGCTTCAAGAACCCGTTCCGGGTCGAGTACCAGGTCGTGAACCTGGACAAGCTGTCGGCGCTGTACCCGCAGGGCGGCGACGTCACCGTCGCCGACCTGGTCGCGAAGGGCGCCGTCCGCAAGGGCGCCCCGGTCAAGGTGCTCGGCACCGGCGAGCTCACGGTCAAGCTGTCCGTGGCCGTCGACGCGTACTCCGGTTCGGCCAAGGAGAAGATCCTGGCTGCCGGCGGCAGCGTCGCGCAGGACTGATCCCAGCGAACGGGGTCGGCGGAGGCACCATGCCCCTGCCGGCCCCGTTCGGCTTCCCGCCCCGGGCGCGGTGACGTCCGGGCATGCCGGATCCCCGACGGAAGTCCGTTAGGGTGCGGCAGGGCGGCGAGCGGCGACGCTCGCCCGACGTGGTCGCCTCACCCGCAGGCCGGCCGGTTTCACGACATCCCGCTTCGGCGGAGCAGGAGGACACGTGCTCAGCGCATTCGTGCGGGCGTTCAGGACACCCGACCTGCGGCGCAAGCTGCTGTTCACGATCGGGATCATGGTCGTCTTCCGTCTCGGCTCGTTCCTGCCGACGCCGGGCGTGTCCTACCCGAACGTGCAGGTCTGCATCGACCAGGTCGGCGAGGACAACACGCTGCTCGGTCTGGTGAACCTGTTCAGCGGCGGTGCGCTGCTGCAGCTGTCGGTGTTCGCGCTGGGGATCATGCCGTACATCACGGCGAGCATCATCATCCAGCTGCTGCGCGTGGTCATCCCGCACTTCGAGGCCCTGCACAAGGAGGGCCAGTCGGGCACCGCGAAGCTCACGCAGTACACGCGCTACCTGACGATCGGCCTGGCGGTCCTGCAGTCGACGACCGTCATCATCACGGCGCGCAACGGCCAGCTCTTCCCGGGCTGCACCGTCGACGTGATCCCGGACGGCGGCATCGTCACGACGCTCATCATGATCATCACGATGACCGCGGGTACCGGCCTCATCATGTGGCTGGGCGAGCTCATCACCGAGCGCGGCGTCGGCAACGGCATGTCCCTGCTGATCTTCACCTCGATCGCCGCGTCCTTCCCGGGCGCCATGTGGTCGATCGCGGGCGGCTCCGGCGGCATCGGCGCGTTCCTCGTCGTGATGGCGATCATCGTGCTGGTCATCGCGCTGGTCGTCTTCGTCGAGCAGTCGCAGCGCCGCGTGCCGGTGCAGTACGCCAAGCGCATGGTCGGCCGCCGCATGTACGGCGGGTCCTCCACGTACATCCCGATCAAGATCAACATGGCCGGCGTCATCCCGGTGATCTTCGCGTCGTCGCTGCTGCAGGTGCCGGCGCTGCTGGCCGGGTTCGGCGACCAGACCGCGGGCTGGAAGCAGTGGGTGGCGAACAACCTCGCGGCCACGGACGCCCCGCTGCACATCGCGCTGTACGTCCTGCTGATCATCTTCTTCTGCTACTTCTACACGGCGATCACGTTCAACCCGGACGAGGTCGCGGACAACATGAAGCGGTACGGCGGGTTCATCCCCGGCATCCGCGCCGGCCGCCCGACGGCCGAGTACCTGGACTACGTCATCACCCGCATCACGGCGCCCGGGTCGATCTACCTCGCGCTCGTCGCGCTCATCCCCACGATCGCGTTCATCGTGCTCGGCGTCGGGACGAACATCCCGTTCGGCGGCTCGTCGATCCTCATCGTGGTGGGCGTCGGCCTCGAGACCGTGAAGCAGATCGAGTCGCAGCTCCAGCAGCGGCACTACGAAGGGTTCCTCCGATGAGCGCTCGCCTCGTCCTCCTGGGTCCGCCCGGGGCCGGCAAGGGCACGCAGGCCGTCCGCCTCGCCGAGCGGCTGGGCGTCCCGGCCATCTCGACCGGCGACATCTTCCGCGCGAACATCAAGGGCGGCACCGAGCTGGGCCGCACCGCGCAGGAGTACACCGCGCGCGGCGCCCTGGTGCCGGACTCGGTGACGAACGCGATGGTGCGGGACCGGCTCGCGCAGCCGGACACCGCGCAGGGCTTCCTGCTCGACGGCTACCCCCGCAACGTGGCGCAGGTCGCGGAGCTCGACGCCGTGCTGGCGGACCAGGGCCTGACGCTGGACGCCGCGCTGGAGATCACCGCGGACGCCGACGTCGTGGTGGAGCGCCTGCTGAAGCGCGCGCAGATCGAGGGCCGCGCGGACGACACGGAGCCGGTCATCCGGCACCGGCTGGACGTGTACGCCGAGCAGACCGCGCCGATCTCCGGCGTGTACGCCGAGCGCGGCCTGCTGCTGCAGGTCGACGGCATCGGCGAGGTCGACGAGGTCACCGGGCGCCTGGTCGAGGCCCTGGCGACCCGCGTCGGCTGACGGCGGGGTTCCTCGTGTTCGGACGTGAGCGGATCGAGCTGAAGACGCCGGAGCAGGTGCTGCTCATGCGGCGTGCGGGCCTGGTGGTCGCGGACGCCCTGGCGGCGGCGCGGGCCGCGGCCCGGCCCGGCGTGACGACCGCGGACCTGGACGCCGCGGCGGAGGCGGTCATCGCGGACGCCGGCGCGGAGCCGTCGTTCCTCGGGTACTACGACTACCCGGCGACCATCTGCGTGTCGGTGAACGACGAGGTGGTGCACGGCATCCCGTCGGGCCGCGTGCTGGAGCCCGGCGACGTGGTGTCCATCGACTGCGGCGCGATCGTCGAGGGCTGGCACGGCGACTCGGCCCTGACGCTCGTGCTCCCCGAGGCGGACCCGGCGGACGCCGAGCTCGCGGCGGTGACCGAGCGCGCCATGTGGGACGGCATCGCCGCGCTCGCGTCCGGGGACCCGGTGGCCGATCGGCTCGGCGTGGTCGGCGACGCCGTGGAGCGCTGCCTGGAGGCCACGGGCGGGACGTTCGGGATCGTGCAGGACTACGTCGGGCACGGGATCGGGTCGGCGATGCACCAGCCGCCCGACGTGCCGAACTACCGCACCCGCGACCGCGGGCCGCGGCTGCGCCCCGGGATGTGCCTGGCGATCGAGCCGATGGTCACGCGTGGCGGGTCGGGCACCGAGGTGCTCGAGGACGACTGGACCGTGGTGACGGTCGACGGGTCGCGGGCCGCGCACTGGGAGCACACCGTCGCGCTGCTCGACGGCGGGATCTGGGTGCTGACGGCGGTGGACGGCGGGGCGGCGGAGCTCGCCGCCCGCGGGGTCACGGTCGCGCCGCTGGCCTGACGCCGCACGCCCGCCACCCCACCGGGTGACGCGGATCACCCGGGTGATAGCACCCAAGCCGGGCCAAAGGTGGCTCAACCGGACACGGTTGCCTGCCGAATCAGGGACGTCAGCGCGTGTGCGGTCCCCCGGCCGGACGCGCCCCTGCGTCCCCCCGGATGGTCATGGCTCAGCAGCCTCTCCCCGCCCCTCGTCACGGCTCCGTCGCGCCCGCGCCGGTGCGTCGGCCGCGCCCGGCGCGCGCCCGCCACCGCGCCGCCGGTCCCGCCGCGCGCCTGGTCCGCTCGGCCGTCGGTCGTGCCCTGGCCGCGGCGCTCGTCGTGGTGCTGTCGGGGCTCGCCGTGGGTGCGGCGGGGACCGCCGCCCTGGCCGCGGGGGACGACGCGTTCACGTTGACGCTCGCGGACGGCAGCCCGGCGGTCGTCGCCGGCGCGGGGACGACGCCGCTGGCGGCCGCGGGGGAGCGGTACACGCTGCCCGCCGCGCAGGCCGGCGACGCGGTGCGGTTCTCGTTCGTGGCGAACTGCGTGCTCGAGGACGAGGCGTGCCAGGACGCGACGGCCACGCTCGAGCTCGACCGGCTGCGGCTCGCCGCCCCGATCGCCCCGTCGGCCCCGGTCGCGAACGGCGTCGGCTACGCGGTGACGTACCTCGACGGGTCCGGGGCGGACCTCGGGGACCCGTCCGCGTCGCTCGACGCCGTCCGGGCGGTGCGGCTGTCGTTCGTGTCCTACGGCCCCGACAGCGCCCCGCTGCCGCTGGCGGGCGGCAGCATCCTGGAGGTCGCGCTCGACGCGACGCTCGTGCCCCCGACCGGCGGCGGGGAGCAGGTCGGGACGATGACGGTCCGGCCGGCGGTCGGCGGCGTCGAGCAGAGCACGTCGACGGTGGCGGTGGTCACGACCGTGGTGCCGGTGCTCGCCACGACCACCACCAAGAGGTGGGCGCCGGAGGACCCGTACCTGTCCGGCGCGGCCGACACCGCGCGGACGGCCACGGTCACGTTCACGAACACCGGTGACACCGCGACCTCCCTGGTCGTCGACGAGCCCGCCGACCCGACGGCGGTGCCGCAGGGCGCCGACGCGTTCAACCTGCTGCGCGCGACCGGCCTCTCGCTCACCGCCTGGCCGGCCGGGGCGAGCCAGGTGGCGATCAGCACGTGGCACGACGGCGTGGCCGGCCCCTCCACCACCGCCGCCGACCTCACGACCGCGCAGGCGTGGCTCGCGGCGCTGCCGGGCACCGAGCTCGACCGGCTGACCGGCGTGCGTCTCGCGTTCACGGGCACGTTCGCCGCCGGCGCCTCCGGCACGCTCGAGGTCGCGACGGCGCAGCTCGCCGGCGGTGCCGCCACCCCGGGCGCGGTGACCGGCCGTCACGGCTCCGTGGCGTACGAGGAGACCGGCACCGTGCCCAGCGCCTCCGCGTCGTCGGACTTCCACACGGTGCGGGTCACGAACACGGCCGGCACCACGGCGTCGTCCACGGTGCCCGGGGCCGCGCCCGCGACGTCGACCGGCTCGGCGGACTTCCGCATCTGGGACCCGGACCCGTACGCGGGCACCACCAAGCGCTTCGTGCGCCCCGGCACCACCACGGACCTGACGCAGGTCTACCCCGGCACCTTCGCGGTCGTGCAGGTCACCGGGACCAGCTGGACCCGCCGCGTGGTCGACGCCCTCGTGCTCGCCGACCAGCCCGACACCGGGGACGCGGCGGTCGCCGCGGCGGTGCAGGGCGTGCGCGCCGGCGGGCTCGACGCCGACATGTTCGCCGCCTCCGGCCTGGTGATGGCCGGCTTCGGGTCGGACGTCGTGGCCGGCGCCGGCGACGGCCAGGGCCTGGTGTGGCCCGAGGGCGCCACCGGCCTGGACCTCGTGCTCCGCGCCGGCGGGGAGACCGGCACCTGGCACGGCGACGTCGGCAGCGCCCTGCCGACGTCGACCGGCGCGTTCACGGGCTTCACCACCGCACCGGCCTGGTCGGCCGTCACCGGCTTCGAGGCCCGGTTCACCGGCGCGGTCGCGATGGGAGCCTCCGCGACCGTGCCGTACGTCGTCACCACCGGCGCCGGCTCGACCCCGGGCACCGTCGTGGACAACCTCGCGCTGACCCGGGCGACGGTGGGCGGGCTGACGTCCGCGCCGACGCCGCGCACCCCCGGCAGCGGCAACAAGCCGGTCGCGGCCGACCAGGTGACGATCGCCGAGCCGTACGGCGCCGCGACGATCACCAAGACCATCCCCGAGCCGTTCGTCGACGTGCGGGGCGGCGACGTCACCGCCGTGCTGCGGGCCGCCGCGGCGCAGGGCACCGACCTGCCGACGACGATCGTCATCGACGACACCCGCGTGACCGGGTCCGGCTCGGCCTGGTGGGCCCGGTTCGCGCCCACCGACATCGACGTGACCGCCGAGGGCGACGTGGACGCCGTCGTCCAGTACGCGACCAACTCGGGCGCGACGAACTGGTCGGCCGCCCCGGCCGCGCCGTGGTCGGCGGAGACCACGAAGGCGTGGACCGGCGTGCGCGTCGTCGCCGCCAAGCCCGTGCCGTACGACGCCGGCGAGGTCGTGCAGGCGGTGGTCCGGTTCGCGGTCGCCGTCGACGACGGCTCCACCTTCACCGACAACCAGTCGGTCTCGAACTGCGCCGTCGCCCGGGCCGTGCTCGACTACGGCGGCCCGCAGACCTCGGAGCGGGTCACCGCGGCGTCCTGCGACGCGGTCCGCGGCTACGACCTCGGCGGCGACGGCTCCGGCCCGGCCGCGCTGGTCAAGGAGCTGCGCACCTCCGTGGTGGAGGGCGCCACCGGCTCCGGCGCGACCCGCGAGGCGACGCTGACGTGGGGCACCGCCGGCCGGGACGACCTGACCAGCGTGACCGTCGCGGACGCGAGCACGACGTCCGGCGGGGCCGTGCTGGAGGGTCGCCGCGACAGCTTCTGGGACACGTTCGACCTCGTCGGCCTGCCGGCCATCTCCTCGGGCACCACCCGGTCCGGCTCCGACGCCTACGACCCGTCGCTGCTGCTCGACCAGGTCTCCGACGTCGAGGTCTACGACGTCGAGGACGACGCCTGGGTGTCGCTCGCCGGGAGCCAGTGGGACGACGCCACGGACGCGTGGGTGCCCGTGGGGCCGTCCCGCGCCGACGTCACCTTCGGCGGGGCGACCGTCGCGGCGTTCCCGTACCGCGGCACCGTCGCGCAGCCGCGGGTGTTCCCGGGCATGACCGTCGTGAGCGACGAGCTGCGGGAGCGCATCGGCGGCGTGCGGGTGGTCGTCACCCCGCTGCCCGCCGGGGTGCGCGCCGGCGTCGTCGCGGCGCTCACCGACTGGCGGGTCCCGACGCTGACCGCCGGCCTGGTCCCGGACGCGGTCGCCGGCACGGACGGCCCGACGCGCGAGGTGAAGGTGTCGGTGCGGCTGCGCACCACGTCCCGTGCGGACCACCACCTCGTCGTCAACGACGCCGCGCTCTACAACCACCCCGACGTCGACGGCTCCCCGGTGCCGCGCCTCGTGGTGGACGACGGCCGCGTCGACGGCCTCGGAGGGGGCTCGCCGTTCAGCCTGACGGCGGCGGACCGGATCGAGCACCGCACCGTCACGCTCACGCCCACCACGGTGACCGCCTCGGCGACGAAGCGGTGGACCCGGTCGTCGGACAACCCGCAGGACATCACGTCCGACGCGGAGCACGTGCACGTGGTGCCGCTGCCCGCCCCGGGCGGCGACGACGCGGCCGCCGCGCTGCGCGTCACCGGCGGCAACGCCTCGGGCGTGCCCGTCGACTCGCTGACGATCACGGAGCCGGCGGGGGTGGAGGACCTCGAGGGCACGACCGCCGGCGACGCCGGGGGCCTGTCCGCGGACGCGCCGTTCGCGTGGTTCGCGCTCGACGCGGTCACGGAGCTCACCGCGCCGGCCCAGCTGCCCGGGGCGACCTCGCTCGGCCTGACCGCGTACGTCCTGGGGTCCGACGACGTCGTGGACGCGGTGGACGTCCCCGTCACGGACGCGGGCGCCGCGGGCCTCGCGGACGACCTGCCCGCGGCCCTCGCCGCGGCGGGCGTCGACGCCGACGCGGTCGTCGGCCTGCGCCTGGCGTACACCGGCCGGATCGCACCCGGAGCGGTCGCCGCCCTGGCGGCGCGCACCACCCTGCGCGCCGCGAACCTCGTGGACGGCACGACACCGCAGGATGCGGTCGACGAGGCCGACTCGCTGCGGGTCGACAACACCGTGCGCGTCACGGTCGCCGACCAGCTCGTGTGCTCCGGCTCGCCCGAGACCTACCCGGACGCGGGGGACTGCACGACCGCGCCGAGCAGCACCACGCGCACGGACCACGTGAGCGTGCAGGCGCCGGACGTGCTGGCGTTCGCGAGCAAGCGGTTCACGTCGCCCTCGACCGTCACCCGTGACGCGGGCACCACCATCACCGCGGTCCTCGACGTGCAGAGCTTCGGCAACTCCGAGCCCGACTCCCTCACGCTGACCGACGCCGACCCGACGTTCTTCGACGCCGTCGGCCTCACCGGCGTGCGGCTGACGGCCCTGCCGACCGGCGCGGCCTCCGCGCGGCTCGACGTCCTGCTGCGCGGGGGCGTCGACGTCGGGGCGGACGGCGCCTACACCGCGCCGGTCACCGACGCGGCGTGGACGACCGTCGGCACGCGCACGTCGACCGGCGCCTGGTCGGCGCCCGCCGCGGGCTGGGGCCAGGTCGTGGGGGTGCGCGTCGTGTTCGCGGCGCCCGAGGGGAGCCGGCTGCCCACGCCCGGCACGCAGGTCGGCACCGTGACGGTGACCGGCGTCCTGCGCGACCTGCTGCTGTCCGGCGGCCTGCCGGCGGCCACCGGCGCCGACCCGGCGTGGGGCGAGCCCGCCCGCAACCCGGGGGAGTCCGCCGACGCCACCGTCGCCAACACCGTCGCCGCCGTCGCCACCCGCGACGGCGCGTCCTCGACGCCGAAGTCGGCCACCGCGTCGTTCCAGGTCGCGGCCGGCACGCAGCGGCTGACCGTCGCCAAGACGTCCGCGGCGGCGCCGTCGGGCGGCTGGATGCCCGGCAGCACCGTCCCGTACACGATCACGGTGACGAACAGCGGCACCGCCGACGTGATCGGCCTGGTCGTCACCGACCGCCTGCCGGCCGACGAGACGCTGGGGTGGGGCGGCGACCCGGTCATCACCTCGTCCGACACGGCGCTCGGCGCCCCCACGGGCGTGGTCCACGACGCGGAGGCCGGCACCATCACGGCGACCTGGCCGGCGACGGCCCGCCTCGCCCCGGGCGGCGTGGTCACCGTGCAGCTCCCGCTCACCATCGCGGCGGCGCCGTCGACGCTGACGATCGTCAACTCCGTGGCCGTCTCCGCGACGGGACGCCCGGTCGTGCAGCTGCCCGCGGGCAACGGCGCCTCGGCCGCCTGCGTCACCGGCACGTTCCAGGCGCTCGACGGTCGCGAGGGCGCGTGCGTGGTCACCGCCGGGGCCCTGTCGATGAACGCCTCCACGGTGTTCGTGTCGGAGAAGTGGGTGAGCACGGGCACCAGCACCGCGACGTCCACGACCTCGGCCACCACCTGCGCGCCGCGCGGCTCGGGGGCGGACGGCACGTGGTTCCGGTACCCGTGCGTGGTCGACGCGCAGCCGGGCGGGAGGATCGACTGGCAGGTGCAGGTCCGCAGCATGGCGGACGCGCCGTCGCCGACCGTGACCGTGGTGGACATGCTGCCGCGGCCCGACGACTACCAGGCGATGAAGACGACCGGCCGCGGCAGCCAGTGGCAGCCGATCTGGGACGGCACCCTGCCCGTCGTGCGCCCCGTGACCGGGGTGCCCGGGGCGGTGTCCCGCACCGACGGCGTCGCCCGGTACTTCGTGACGACGGCCGACTACACGACGACCACCGCGACGGCGTCGACGTCCTACGACCCGCTGCCGGCGGAGGCGTGGACGGAGGTCACCGGTGCGCTGACGGCCGCCGAGGCGGCCCGCGTCACCGGTCTGAAGGTCGTGCTCGACTACTCGGGCGTCGGCGGCTTCACCAAGAACAGCGCGGTCCGGCTGCAGTGGAGCCAGCGCGCTCCGCTCACCGCCTCGGACGGCGCGGTGGCGTGGGGCTCGTTCGCGTTCCAGGTCGAGCCCGAGAGCCGCGCGGCCCTCGCGTCGGTGCCGCTGAAGGCCGGCGTCCGGTACGCCGTGCCGAGCACGCTGTTCGCCGTCGGCGACCGCGTCTGGCACGACACCGTGGCCGACGGCCGGCAGGGTGCCGGCGAGCCCGGCGTGCCGGGGGTGACCGTGTCCCTGCTCGACCAGGACGGCACGGTGCTCGGCACGACCGAGACCGACGAGGACGGGCGGTACCTGTTCGACGGCCTGCCCGCCGGGAGCTACGCGCTCGGCTTCGCCCTCACCGGCGACGAGGCGGCGCGCTACCGCTGGACGACCCCGCTGGCCGGGGACGCCGCGTCCGACTCGGACGCCGCCCCGGTGGACGGGTCGCGGTTCGTGGCCCGCACCGCGGTGTTCACGCTGGACGAGGGCGAGCCGGGCGTCACCGAGGTCACCGACGGCTCGCTCGCGGCCCGCTACGTCGACCGCACGCGCGACGGCGGCCTCGTCGACGCCCCGCTCGCCCTCGGCGACCGGGTGTGGCTCGACTCCGACCACGACGGCGTCCAGGGCCCGGCGGAGCCCGGGGTCGCGGGTGTCGCGGTGCGGGTGCACGCGGCCTCCGACGACCGGCTCGTCGCGTCGACCACGACGGACGCCGACGGCTGGTACGCCGTGGGCGACCTGCCGGAGGGCGACTACGTCGTGGAGTTCGGGCTCCCCTCGGGGTACCGGTTCTCCCGCCCGCTGCAGGGCGGCGACGCCGCGGCGGACTCGGACGCCGCGCGGTCCACCGGCCGCACCGGCGTGGTCCACCTGGCGTTCGACGCCGACCGGGTGCGTGCCACCACGGACGCCGAGCGCGCCCGGCTCGGCACGGGCGACGCCGGCGTGATCGACCCGACGGTCGACGCGGGCGTGTTCGCGCTCGCGGTCGCCGGTCCGGTCACGGACGTCACCGTCCGCAAGGACGTCGACACCGCGGGCCCCGTCCAGGGCGGCGACGTCCTGACGTACACGCTGACCGCGTCGACGACCGGGGGCGTGGCCGCCGAGGACGTGGAGCTCACGGACGTGGTGCCCGCGGAGCTCGCGGTCACGGCCGTGACCCCGGCGGACGGCGACCCGGCGTGGACCTGCGACCTCACGGGGCAGGACGCCCGCGGCTACGGCGGCACGGTGCACTGCGCCCTGGGCGACGACCTGCTGCCCGGCACGTCGGCCCCGGCCGTCGTCGTCACGGCCGCGGTCGACCCGCTGGTCGCGGTGGACGCCGTGGTCAACACGGTCACCGTCGGAGCCTCCAACGAGGACCCGGGGCTCACGGGGGACGACACCGCGTCCGCCACGACGCCGGTGAAGTGGATCGCCGTGACCGCGACCCCGCGCTGCGAGCTCGACGCGCCGTGGCTGGACTACACGGTCGAGGCGCACCAGGTGGACGCCGCGGCCCTGCCGATCACGCTGACGTGGTACGCCGACCTGGACCGCGACGGCGTCGCGGACGGCCCGGCGGTCGCCACCCGCACGCTGCCGGCCGGCTCCGCGCTGACCGGGTCGGTGCTGTGGCCCGGGGCCGCCGTGGACGCCGACGGCCGCGGGACGCAGTGGCCCGGCTGGCGCGTGGTCCGAGCCGGGGAGACCCCGGAGTGGGAGAACCGGGTGCTCGACCCGGGCCTGCCGGAGTACGCGCTGCGCGGGGGCTCCCTCGTGCAGGTCGCGGTCAACCCGGAGCGGACCGTCACGGTCGCCTACCCGCAGAGCACGGACGGCTGCGAGGTCGGCGGCGCGCCCGAGCTGGTGCTGAGCAAGACCGCCGACCACGACGAGGTGCAGCCCGGCGACGCGGTCGACTACACGCTCGCCGTGCGCGCCACGGGTCCCGGCGCGACGGACGACGCCGTGCTGACGGACGTCGTGCCGCCCGAGCTGAAGGTGGTCGCGGTGAGCGTGCTGCCGCGCACCTCGCCGGACGAGCCCACGTGGACGGACTGCCGGGTCACCGGCCGGGACGCCCACGGCTACGGCGGCACCGTCACGTGCACCCTCGACGGCTGGGTCGGCCAGGGGCAGGAGCTGCCCCCGGTGGTCATCGAGACCCGGGTGTCCCCCGACGCGGACGGCGTGACCCGCAACGTCGCGCACGTGACGTGGGGCGACCCGGACACGGGCGAGGAGCACACCGGCGAGTCCGAGTCCGGTGCCGACGTGGACGTGCGGTCCGAGGTGCTCGCGGAGGGCGGCGGATCTCCGGCCGCCGTCGTCGGCGGGCTGCTCGCCCGGACGGGCGTCTCCGCCGGCGGCCTGGCCGGCGTGGCCGTGCTGCTGGTCCTGGCCGGGGCGGCGGCGTCGGCCGTGCGGCTGCGGCGCCGGGACCGGGACGCGGCCGCCTGACGGGCGGCGCGCCGGGGTCCGCGCGACCCCGGCGCACCGCACCTGTCACCGCACCCCGCCACCGCACCCCTCGCCGCACCCCGTCACCGCACCCCTCGCCGCACCCCTCGCGCGGCCGCCCTCCCGCGGCGAGAGTCCAGGACACGCCGGCCGCGCATCGTGATCCCGGGCGTGTCCTGGACTCTCGGTGCGGGTTGGCTGCGGGTTGGGCGCGGTCTAGCTGCGGGTTGGGCGCGGTCGGGGTGCGGTCTGCGCGCGGGTGGGCGCGTGGCCGGAGGGCCGGACTGCGCGCGCCTGCCCACCGCACCCCGCGGCCGCGCTCCTGCGGCGAGAGTCCAGGACACGCCGGCCACGCGTCGTGATCCCGGGCGTGTCCTGGACTCTCGGCGCGGGTTGGCTGCGGGTTGGGTGCGGTCTGGGTGCGGGTTGGGTG
>JACXUT010000310.1 GCA_014763765.1 Micrococcales bacterium | reverse complement strand
CCGGAAGCCGGTCCGGACGCCGCACCCCCGCCTGGAGCCGCCCCGGCCGGCGAGGAGCAGCGCGCCCCCGGCCGCGAGCGTCGCGGCCTGGGCTCCCGGCTGCCGTGGCGCCGCTCCCGCACCGACGCGTCGTCGTCGGCGGGCACCGCCGCGGCGGACGTCGCCGGGACCGGGACGACCCCGTCGTGGTCCCCGCTCGAGGAGCCGTCCACCGGGACGGCGGGCACGGCCCCGCGGGGCACGCCCGTCGGAGCCGCCACGCCGGTGCCGCCGCCGGACGAGGCGGCGTCCCCCGCGCAGCGCGCCGACGCGTGGCGCCGCATGTGGGGGTTCCCGTCGGAGGGCGACGCCCCCGTGGAGGACCGCACCGCCGACCGCGACGACGACCAGCCGACCGAGGAGGGACGATGACCGCACGCACCACGGGACGCGGCCCGACCGCCCCCCGGGGCCTGCGCGCCCGCCCGCGCCGCCGTCCGGTCGCCGCAGCGCTCGCGGTCGCGGCCGCCCTGGCCCTCGGCGCCTGCGCCGCCCCGCTGCCCGAGCCGGCGCCGGACGCCGTCCCGGCCGTGCCGCCGCCGGTCCTCACCGTCGCGCAGTCCGACGACGTGCTGTCCGCCGTCGGCACCGTGCTCGCCGCGGGGGACGAGGCCCTCGACCCCTCGGGGCTCAAGGCACGCCTCTCCGGCCCGGCGCTCGCGATCCGCACCTCGGAGTACGCGCGGGCGGCGGCCACGAACGGGGAGCGCCCCCCGGTGACCATCCCGTTGACCGCGCAGACGACGATCGTCCCGGACACCGCCGCCTGGCCGCGCACGCAGATGGTGGTCACCGAGCAGCCCGACGACCTCCAGGCGCCGCTGCTGCTCGTCCTCGAGCAGAGGAGCCCGCGCCAGCCCTACCGGCTGTGGGGCTGGGCCCGCCTCGGCCCGTCCGTGCAGATGCCGGCGACCGCGGAGCCGGAGATCGGCAGCGAGCCAGTCGCCCCGGACGACGACTCGCTGCTGCTGACGCCGACCGAGGCCGTCGCTCAGTACGCGGACGTCCTGACGAACGGTGACGCCTCGGAGCACGCCGGGACGTTCCCGGAGGACTTCTTCCGGTCGGCCCTGACGGCGGCGCGCGACCAGACGGCGTCCAGCCTCCAGGAGGTCGCGACGGTGGCGGAGACCGTCGCGCCGGTCGACGGCGAGGTGACCGCGCTGCGGACGGCCGACGGGGGTGCGATCGTCGTCGGGGAGCTGAGCACCGTCACCACGATCACCCTGAGCCAGGGGAGCATCACGCTGAGCGACCCGTTCGACGTGGCCCTGGCCGGGCGCGACAGCGTGTCCAGCAACCTCGTCCGCACCTGGACCGACGTCGTCGCCCTGTACGTGCCGCCCTCGGGCGGGGACGAGCAGGTCCAGGTGCTGGCGGCAGAGCACGCCCGGACGGCCGTCACCGGCGAGTGACGTCCGCCCTCGACATCGTGAGCACACGCGAGAGCAGGAGCACAGCAGCATGAGCCAGAACCCGGCCCACCAGCCGCGCCTCGACGTGCGGGGCGCGGTCGACCTGTCCGGTCTCGGGCGTCCCGCGACCCCGGCTCCCGGTACGCCCGGCGGGCTGCCGGCACCGGGGCCGTACGTGACGGACGTGGACACGGAGGGCTTCCCGGCCCTGGTGCAGTCCTCCACGCAGCACCCGGTGGTGGTGCTGCTGTGGGCCTCGTGGAGCGAGGCGAGCATCAACCTGGCGCGCGATCTCGGCACGCTGGCGGACGAGTACGCGGGCCGGCTGCTGCTGGCCCGCATCGACTCGGAGGCGAACCCCCAGGTGGCGGCGGCCTTCCAGGCGCAGTCCGTGCCGTCGGTGGTGGCGGTCCTCGCGGGCCAGCCCCTGCCGCTGTTCCAGGGCGTGCCGCAGCTCGACCAGGTCCGCGGGGTCCTGGACCAGGTGCTCGAGGCGGCCGCGGCGAACGGCGTGACCGGGACGGTCGCGCCGCAGGGGGACGTGCCCGAGGCGCCCGCCGAGCCGGAGGAGCCGCCGCTGCCGCCGCTGCACCAGGCCGCGTACGACGCCATCGAGCGCGACGACCTGCCTGCCGCCGCCGCAGCCTACGAGCAGGCGCTGCGGGAGAACCCCCGGGACGAGATGGCGCGCGCGGGCCTCGCACAGGTCGGGCTGCTCTCCCGGACCCGGGACGTCGACCTGGCCGCGGTGCGCTCGGCGGCGGCCGACGCACCCGGTGACGTGGACGCGCAGCTCGCCGTGGCCGACGTCGACGTGCTCGGGGGGCAGGTCGAGGACGCGTTCGCGCGCCTGGTGGACACGGTGCGCGCGACGTCGGGCCCCGAGCGGGAGCGCGTCCGCGCGCGCCTGGTCGAGCTCTTCGAGGTCGTCGGGAGCGAGGACCCGCGGGTGGCCGCCGCGCGGCGCGCACTCGCGAGCGCCCTGTACTGACGGCCGCCGGCGCCACCGGCGCCACAGCTCGCGGCCGTGCGGCACGGCGCCCCGCGACCCGTGGACGACGGGCCGCGGGCCGCCGTCGGGGCTGGTCAGCGGCGAGATCCGCATGATCATCGGGGTGACCCGGGTCACGCCCGGCCGAGTTGACGCTCTGCGGCGTGACTGCGTAATGTTCTACGACGTCGCCCGGCAGGGAGGAACGGACACCGAGGATCAACCCGGTGGCTGGTCCCCCGGGTGGCCACCCCCTTGGTTCGGACTCGACGGGACACATGTGCCCGGCAGTCGTCGCGCCGAGGATCGATCCACGAGGTCGGTCGGGTCCGAACGGACTTGACCGGCGGGAACGGATCGGATAAGTTTGAACGGTTGCCTCCGGCCAGGAGCCCGCAAGGGTGAGTGGGGGATGCGCGTCTGTTCTTTGAGAACTCAACAGTGTGCCTAGTAGTTGATGCCAAGATGGTTCATCGCTCGGGTTGGT
>JACXUT010000039.1 GCA_014763765.1 Micrococcales bacterium | reverse complement strand
GGTCAGGGGGGTGGGGGTGACGGGCGGCGCGACGGGCTCAGCCCGTGACGGCGCCCGCGGTGAGGCCGGCGACGAGCCGGCGCTGGAGGAGGAGGAAGACGAGGAGGATCGGCAGCGTCACGACGGTGGTGGCGGCCAGCAGCACGCCCCAGTTGGTCATGCCGTCGATGTTCTGCAGCAGGGTCAGGCCGATCGGCAGGGTCATGCGGTCGGCCCGGTCGATCACGAGGAACGGCCACAGGTAGTCGTTCCACTCGGTGACGACGGACACGAGCGTCACGGCCGCGATGGTCGGCGTGCTCATCGGCACGACGAACCGCCACAGGCGCCGCCAGTGCCCCGCACCGTCCAGCTCCGCGGCCTCGAGGATCGACCCGGGGAGCGTGAGGAAGTGCTGACGGAACAGGAACGTGCCGAACGCGCTCGCCAGGCCCGGCACGAGGATGCCCTGGTAGGTGTTCAGCCAGCCGAGGCTCGCCACCAGGGTGTAGTTCGGGATGATCGTCACCTGCGGCGGGATCATCAGGGTCGCGATGACGAGCCCGAACACGACCTTCTTGAACGGGAAGTCGAGGAACACCAGGGCGTAGGCGCAGGCCAGCCCGAGCACGACCTTGAGGCCCGCCCCGACCACGGTGATCCCGATGCTGTTCGCCAGCAGCCTGCCGAGCGGCACGGTGCTCGCCGCCTGCGCGTAGTTGTCGAGGCTCGGCGCCTCCGGCAGCCACTGCAGCGGCACCTGGTAGAGCTCGCCCGACGACTTGACGCTCGCGAGCAGCATCCACACCAGCGGGGCACCGAGCACCACCGTGGCCAGCACCATCGTCAGGTAGCCCGCCACCGGAGGACGCCGGCGGCGGCCCGGCCGGGACCCCTGGGGCGTGGGGCGGGGCCGACCGCCGGCCGGCGGCTCGGCGTCCGGCGCGGCGGACGTGCCCGGTCCCCCGGGCGCGGGGGTCCGGCGCGGGTCGCCCTCGGCCACGGGGCGGCGGGTCGTCAGGACGCTCATGCGTAGTGCACCTTCCGCTGGACGAACCGCATCTGCACCGCCGTGACGGCGAGCAGCACGACGAACAGCACCGTCGCGACCGCGGACGCGTAGCCGGCCCGGCCGTTGACGAAGCTCTCCTGGTAGACGGAGTACATGAGCGTCGTCGTCGACCCGAGCGGACCGCCCTGGGTCATGGCCTTGATGAGGTCGAAGGACTGCAGCGACGCGAGCATCATCGTCACGAGCAGGAAGAACGACGTCGGCGTGAGCAGCGGAAGTACGATCGACCGCAGCGTCCGCGCCGGGGACGCCCCGTCGAGCGCCGCCGCGTCCCTGAGGTCCTGCGGCACCGACTGCAGCCCGGCCAGGTAGATGAGCGCGACGTACCCGAGGTTCTTCCAGAGGTACACCACGATCACCATGACCAGCGGCCACGGGCGCTCGGTGTACCACTGCGGGGAGCTCGCCCCGACCCAGCTGAGCACCTCGCGCATCAGGCCGTAGCGCGGGTCGAAGATGAACAGCCAGAGGATGCCGACCGCGAAGCCGGACAGCACGTACGGCGCGAACGCCACCGTCCGCGCGAACCCGCGGCCGCGCAGCCGCTGGTTCAGCAGCAGCGCCAGACCGAGGCCCAGCACCATCGCGCCGCCGACGGTCGCGACCGTGAACACCACCGTCGTCCCCGCGACCTGGGCGAAGCCGCGCGAGGTGAACAGCTCGACGTAGTTGCCGAGCCCGATCTGGCGGGCCACCGGGGAGCCGAGGTTCCACTGGAGGGTGGACAGGTAGAACGACTGCACCAGCGGCCGGTACACGAAGACGAGCAGCAGGGCCACGTTCGGCCCGGCGAGCAGCAGGAACCAGAGCAGCGCCGACCGTCGGCGGCGGGAGCGCAGGGCCCCGGTGCGCGCGACCGGCGCGCGGGCCGGCGCAGCGGCCGGCGGCGGGGCGAGGACATCGGCAGTGGTCACGAAGGAGTCCGTATCGGGTCGGGATCAGGTCACGGCCCGCGCCCTTGCGGCCCTCGCCACTCTGCGTCGTGCCCCACCGCCGGCGACAGGGGTCCGCGCCGACGTTCGGCCAGCCTTGTCCCCCCGTTCACCTGCGGCGACGGGCGTCCACCCGCCGGTCAGCCCGGCGCCGCCGGCGGTGCGGCGTCCTACTCTCGGCTCGTGCGTCCCCGATCCCGCCTGCTGCGCCGGCCCGTTCGCGCGCGCACCGGGGCCCCCGATCCGGCCGTGCGCGCCGCCGTGCGGACCGCGGTGTCCGTGTCGCTCGCCACCGGGCTGTACGGGGTGTCGTTCGGGGCGCTGTCCGTCGCCGCGGGGCTGGACGTGCCGCAGACCATGGCGCTGAGCCTGCTGATGTTCAGCGGCGGCTCGCAGTTCGCCGCCGTCGGCGTGCTGGGCGCGGGCGGCGGGGTCGGCGCCGTCGTCGCGACCGCCGGGCTGCTGGGGGCGCGCAACGGGCTCTACGGCGTGCAGGTCGCGCCCCTGCTCGGCGTGCACGGGTGGCGCCGGCTGCTCGCCGCGCACCTCACCATCGACGAGTCCACCGCCGTCGCCACCGCCCAGCCGGGCCCGGCGTCGACCCGCGCCGGGTTCTGGTGGACGGGCGCCGGGGTGTTCGCGCTGTGGAACGCCTTCACGCTGCTCGGGGCGCTGCTGGGCGACGCCCTCGGCGACCCCCGGCGGTACGGCCTCGACGCGGCCGCCGGCGCGGCGTTCCTCGCCCTGCTCTGGCCCCGCCTCGCCGGGCCCCGGACCCGGACCGTGCGGGTGGTCGCCGTGGCGGCGGCGGTGACCGCTCTCGCGCTGACACCCGTCGTCCCGCCCGGCGTGCCCGTGCTCGCGGCGGCTGCGCTGGCCGTCGTGGTCGGCGTCCTCGGGGACCCCGACGGGGAGGGCCCCGGCGCCCGCGCCGGCGGCGGCGGCGCGGACGGGGACGCGGGCGGGTCCGGCGGCCGGCCCGGAGGCGTGTCCGGTGCGACGGCCGGCGGCGGGTCCGGCGGTGCGGCTGCGGGGCGCGGACTGCCCGACGGGACCGTGGGGCCGGTGGTGCAGCCGTGAGCCGCCTCACCGTGTGGGTGGCGGTGCTCACGTCCGCCGCCGTCGTGCTGGCGACGAAGGTCGCCGGCCACCTGCTGCCCGCCCGCGTGCTCGCCCGCCCCCGCGTCACCCGGACCGCCGCGCTCGTCACCGCCGCGCTGCTCGCCGCCCTGGTCGCCGTGCAGGTCGGGACCACCGACGGCGTGCTCGTCCTCGACGCCCGGCTCGTGGCGCTCGTCGTGGCCGCGGTGGCGCTGCTGCTGCGGGCGCCGTTCGTCGTCGTCGTGCTGCTCGCTGCGGCGACCGCCGCGCTGCTCCGCCACCTCGGGATGCCCTGACCCGCGTCGGACGGCGACCGGGCGCGTCAGACGGCGACCGGGGCCTTGATGGCCGGGTGGTGCTGGTAGTCCTCGACCACCACGTCGTCGAACGAGTAGTCGAACAGGGAGTCCGCGCGCCGCAGCCGCAGCGTCGGGAACGGGTACGGCTCGCGCGTCAGCTGCTCACGCACCTGCTCGACGTGGTTGTCGTAGATGTGGCAGTCGCCGCCGGTCCAGATGAAGTCCCCCGGCTCCAGGCCCACCTGCTGCGCGACCATGTGCGTCAGCAGCGCGTACGAGGCGATGTTGAACGGGACGCCCAGGAACAGGTCCGCGGAGCGCTGGTAGAGCTGGCAGGACAGCCGGCCGTCCGCGACGTGGAACTGGAAGAACGCGTGGCACGGCGCCAGGGCCATCGACGGGATGTCCGCGACGTTCCACGCGGAGACGACGTGACGCCGCGAGTCCGGGTCCCGCCGCAGGTTCTCGAGCAGCTGGGCGAGCTGGTCGACCGTGCCGCCGTCCGGCGTCGGCCACGACCGCCACTGCACGCCGTACACCGGCCCGAGCTCGCCGTCCGCGTCGGCCCACTCGTCCCAGATGCGCACGCCGTGCTCCTGGAGCCAGCGCACGTTCGAGTCACCGCGCAGGAACCACAGCAGCTCCCCCACCACCGAGCGGAGGTGGACGCGCTTCGTCGTCACGAGGGGGAAGCCCTCCGAGAGGTCGAAGCGCATCTGGTGCCCGAAGACGCTCCGCGTGCCCGTGCCGGTGCGGTCCGCCTTCGGCGTGCCGGTGTCCAGCACCAGCGCGAGCAGGTCCTCGTAGGGCGTGCGGGTCACGGCGCGGTGCTCGACGGTCATGCGGGCCATCGTAAACGCGGCCACCGACGCCCCGGGAGCGGCACGCGGCCGGCCCGCCGGGTGCCCGACGGGCCCCGCTCACCGGACCCGCACACGCATCTGCGACCGTGCCGGCACCAGGGGTACGTGCGGCTCACCGTCCTCCCGGCACGGGACCCGGTCCCCGCCCCGCAGGAACCGCACGTGCGACCCGAGGTCGTCCCGCCACGGGGCCCGACCCCACCCCCGGAGCAGCACGTGTGCCCACGCGCCGCCCCGTGCGCCCCGCGCTCCCCGCCGCAGCGGCACCGCAGCGGCGTCGCGGCGGCGTCGCGGCGGTGGCGCAGCGGCGTCGCGGCGGCATCGCAGCGGCGACGCGAGCGCCTCTACCGGAGCGGCCCGTCCCAGGCGGGGAGGTCGACCGCCGGCGTGCGCACGGCCGTCGCGGAGGCGATGCCGTCGACGACCGCCAGCTCGAGCGCGTGCGCCGCGGCCACCTGCAGCTGCACGAGGGCCACCACGCGCTCCGGCCGGGACGCGGGCAGCGACACCTGGCCCGTCGCGAGCGAGAACACCGTGTCCCCGTCGACGAGCGTGTGGACCGGGTCGAGGGCCCGCGCCAGCCCGGCGTGCGCCGCCGTCGCCGTGCGTGACGTCTCCGCCGGGTCGAGGGCCGCGTTCGTCGCGACCACGGCGATCGTCGTGTTCAGGGGTGCGGGCGGGCCCTTGGGCCCGGGGAGCCGCGGCGCCACGGGGCCCGCGCCCGGTCCGGCTCCGGCCGGACCCGAGGCGTCGGTGGAGACCGTCGGCGGACCGGCGGGCGCGCCGGCTGCGTTGACGACCGTGAGCGCCCCGACGACCACGTGGTCCCAAGGGGGCGGGAGCCGGACGGACGCCGTCCCGACGCCGCCCTTGCGTGACTGCATGGCGATCGCCGCGCCGGTGCCCGCCCCGACCGTGCCGCGGTCGACCGGGGCGTGCTCCGCGGCAGCGGCGGCCTGGACGGCTGCCTCGTACCCCATCGCCTCGTCCGGCCGGGCGTCGAACCTCCCGCCGCGGCCGAGGTCGAACACGGCCGCCGCGGGCACGATCGGCACCACCTCCCCGGGCGCCGCGCCGACGCGGTATCCCCGGTCGTGCTCGGCGAGCCACCGCTGCACCCCGTGCGCCGTCACGAGCCCGAACGCCGATCCGCCCGTCAGCACCACGGCGTCGGCCGTCGGGACGAGGGTGCGCGGATCCAGCGCGTCGGTCTCGTGCGTGCCGGGTCCGCCGCCCCGCACGTCCACGCCGGCAACGGTGCCGGCCGGCGGCAGCACCACCGTCACGCCGGTGAGCCAGCCGTCACCCGCCCGCGTCACCTGCCCCACCCGGACACCCGTGACATCCGTGATGCTGCCCGAGGACGTGGCGGCCCCGCCGTCGCCGCGGGGCGGAGCGGGAGCGGCGACGGGCTCCGACGGGGAGTCCTCGGTGGCGCGCGCGGGGCGGGAGTCGTCGGGCGCGGCTGCCTGCGCTGACTCGGTCATGGCTCCACCGTGCCACGTGCGCCGACCCGGCGTGCCGGACGTCACTGGGGCAGACGCGGACGCCGCCGGGGCGACCGCGCGCCGGACGACGACCTGGCCGCGGCTGAACCGTCGGTGCACGGCGCCGTCCCGCGGCCCTCCCTCGCGCCCCGGGCCGCGGTGTCACGCGGACCAGCCACCCCGTCCGGGCCGCTGTGTCACGCGGACCAGCCACCCCGTCCGGACCGCGGTGTCACGCGGACCAGCCACTCCGCCCGGGCTGCGACGTCAGGAGGGCCTGCCAGCGCCTGTCCCGCTCGTCGGCCGCTCACCTGGGGGCACCGGTCAGCCGACCACGGCGTGCAGCACCGCGAACCCCGCGGCTCCCGCTGCGACGGCGACGGGCAGCCGGATCAGCAGCGCCCGGTGGCCTCCCCCGCGACCGAGCAGCGCGACCAGCAGCCCGGCGACGAGGGCGAAGACCAGTGCCTCGTCCGGGCGGCGCAGCACCACCAGGTAGGTCACCAGCGCCTCCGCGAGCCAGCAGCCGGCGAGCAGCGCCGCGCCGGCACCCGCCCACCGCGGGTCGCCGGACCGGGTCCTGCGCCACAGCCGACCCGCCATGCCGAAGACCGGGCCGCCGATCACACCGGCGATGCTCCACAGCAGGATCGACGCCGAGCCGACCGCGAACCCCCGGAGGTCTGCGGCCACGTAGTACCCGGCGACCTGCGCGGCGCAGGTCAGGAGACCGGCCAGCGCTGCGGTGACCGACCGGCGGGCCGTCGCGCCGACGAGGAACGGCGCGACGAGCCAGGGGCTGACGGCGTTGGCGAGCCCCTGGAACGGGGTGTCGCCGAGCAGTGTCTGCCCGAACGAGGTGAGCGCCCCGGCGAGCAGACCCGCGGCGACCGCGAGGGCGAGCGCGGCGGGCCACCCCACCGTGCGGAGGGCACCGCAGGGCCGGGCGGCGGAGGGCTGGGCACCGGAGGGCCGGGCGGCGGTCGCGGGGGCGTGCGGGCTCGTGGTCGTCACGCCCCCATCCGACCGCACGGGGGCACGCACGTCGTCCGACCTCGGCCGGACAGCGACCGACCGGGCTTCCCACCGCAGGCGTACGAGCCGAGCCCGTCCAGGAGGGCGGCTCCGGCCGGCGGCGGCCACCGGCCGAGCGGGAACCCGACGCGGACACCGGTGGTCGGTCTAGAAGGGTGGCGGTGACGGCCACGGGTCCCTCGGCGGCGGGTGCAGGGCGAGCGCGGGGTCGAGACCGGGCACGCAGCGGTACCGGTGACCGGTCGGCGTGAGCCACTCGAACACGCCGGGGCGCACCTGGCGCAGGACGAAGCCTCCGTCGGTCTTCAGCCGGTGGTCCCGCCGGCACAGCGGGCCGAGGTTCCCGGCCCCCGTCGAGCCGAGCGCGGGTCTCTCGTCCGGATCGCTCCCGGGCCGGGCGTGGAACTCGAGCGTGTGGTCGAGGTCGCAGGACTCCGCCGGCACGCCGCATCCCGGCCGGGCGCAGGTGCGGTCGCGCGCGACGACGTGCTCGGCGAGCTCCGTCGTGGGTCGGTAGCGGGTCCGGCCCAGGTCGAGCACCGCGCCGGACAGCGGGTCGGTGACGAGCCGCCGCCAGACCCCTCCCGCGGCGAGGGCCCGGGCGGTCCCGGCGTCGACCGGTCCGTAGCCGGCGAGGTGCGCCGGCTCGTCGTCCTCACCCATGAGGGTGCTCAGCGGGACGGTCACGCGGATCTGGGCGCTGCCCCGTCGCGCCGGGCACCGCGGTCGACCGTCCGGGTTCGGGTCGTCCGGTCGTGCGCCGGTTCCCGCGGATCCCGGTGACGACTGGACCGAGGTCCGGTCGTCCGGCTCGGCACACGCGGTGTGCAGGACGAGGTCCACGAGACCGTCCGCGCGGAGCTGGTCGAGCGTGCGCGGGTCGCCGGCACCGCGAGCCGTCCGCGCCGCGGCCCCGAGCACGGAGTCCAGCCGCATCGCGTCAGCGGCCGGCAGCACCGCCCAGAGACCGGCCATGCCGTCGGGCAGCGCCCGGGGCCGGTCGACCCGCCGTCGGGTCCGCGCGCGTTCGCGCCGTGCGGCGGCGTCGCGGGCGTCCACGGCGATCGCCGCACGCTCGACGTCCGCGCGGAGCTGGGCGGCGGTCCGGGAGTGCGCCCGGGTGAGCACCGCCTCCTGGACGTCCAGGGCGACCACGAGCGGGAGCTCGTCGAGCCGGTCGACGAGGACGCGGGCGCGGACGGCATCGAGGTCACCGCGAGCGAGGGCGTCACCCGTGGCCCCGAGGTGGTGGCCGAACGCGCGCCCGTCGCGGACCAGGCGGCCGGCCGCGCGCGAGGACCACGAGAGCCTCATCGCGAGCTCGTCGCCCGCGACGGACGTCTCGGCCGGCGGGCGCGTGAGGCGCGACCACGGCGGGTTCATCGACGGCCGCTCGGCCAGCAGAGCCGCGTACCGCGCCGCCACGGCGTGAGCCCAGGAGGTGAGGCGCACGGCGGCGGCCGTGAGCTCGACGAGGCCGTGGTCGGAGACGCCGTCCGGGTCCAGGCCCGCCAGGAGCGCGGCGAGCTCAAGCCCCGGGGCCATCGCCGCGACCGGTGGGTCGGTGGTCGGGAGCACCGCCGCGTCCCTCTCCCCACCTGCCCCCGGCCGGAACGGGAAGCGCGCCACGGGGTCGAGCACGGGGACCGTCGGAGGAACGGCCGCGGCCGGACCCGCAGGCGTCCCCGCGCCATGGGCGCCGGTGCCGGACCGACCGCGCGCGCGTCCGCCGTCCGGCACGAGGGCGCGTGTGCGGGACGAGGGGCGCGCGGGCGGGGCGGCCAGCGGGATGCCGCTCGCGGTGCGGACCGACACGTCCACCCGCCGTGCCCGGACCGACCGCAGGACCCGGCTCCGAGGACCCGTCGCGCGCCCCGGCGCACCTCCCGGGGGGACACGCCCGCCACCGGTGCCGGGCGGAACCCCGCGCCCACCGACATCACCCCGGAGCACCCCGCGACCACCCGCGCCGCCCGCGACTCGGGCGGTCGGCGCAGGACGGTCCGGAGCGGATGCCGTCCGCGCGCCGGCGGTCCTGGGCACGCCGCCGACGGTCCCGGGCAAGCCGGCGGTCCCGGGCGCGCCGGTCGAGGCACGCCGCGCACGCGCCGCCGGAGCGCGTCCTCGCAGGTCAGATGGCATACGGCGACGCTACCGGCGACCCCCGACACGTCCCGCGCCCCCTCCACAGCCGAGCCCGAGCCGCCACCTGTGGAGGACCGCACGGACCGTGGCTGCCCCACGCCCGACACCCGCGCGGCGGCTCGATGGGGTCCCGCAGGTGCCCGCGCGTCCCTCCGGATCCACACTGGACGCATGACGACCTCCCCGCTGCCGCCGTACGTCGCGGCGCACACGCCGACCGGCCTGCTGATCGGCGGCGAGTGGCGCCACGCCCGCGGCGGGGGCACGTTCCCGGTGGTCGACCCGTCCACCACGGACGTGCTGTTCGAGGTCGCCGACGCGACGCCCGAGGACGGGCTGGCGGCGCTCGACGCGGCGCACCGCGCGTTCCCGGCGTGGCGCGAGGTCGCCCCGCGCACCCGCTCGGACCTGCTGCGGTCGGTGTTCGACGCGATGACGGCGCGGGCGGAGGACCTGGCGGCGCTGATCACCGCGGAGGGCGGCAAGCCGCTGGCGGAGGCACGCGCCGAGGTGCAGTACGCCGCGGAGTTCGTGCGCTGGTACTCGGAGCAGGCGGTGCGCCTGGACGGCCTCGCGCGTCGCGCACCGGCGGGCACGCACCACCAGCTCGTGCTGCGCCGCCCCGTCGGCCCCGCGCTGCTCATCACGCCGTGGAACTTCCCGATCGCGATGATCACCCGCAAGGTCGCGCCGGCCCTGGCGGCGGGCTGCCCGGTCGTCATCAAGCCGGCAGGGCTGACGCCGCTGACGACGGCGTACTTCGCGGAGCTGGTGCGCGCGGAGCTGGACGCCCGGGACCTGCCGACCGGCGTGGTGAACGTGGTCCCGACGTCGTCCTCGGCGGCGGTGACCGGGCCGGTGATCGCCGACCCGCGGCTGCGCAAGCTGTCGTTCACCGGGTCCACGGAGGTCGGGCGGACGCTGCTCAAGCAGGCCGCGGACGGCGTGCTGCGGACGTCGATGGAGCTCGGCGGCAACGCGCCCTTCCTGGTGTTCGAGGACGCCGACCTGGACCTGGCCGTGGAGGCGGCGGTGCAGGCGAAGATGCGCAACGCCGGCCAGACCTGCGTCGCGGCGAACCGCTTCCTGGTGCAGGAGCCGGTCGCGGCCGAGTTCACGGACCGCCTGACCGCGGCGTTCGAGCGCCTGGTCGTCGGCCGCGGGACCGACCCGGACGTGACCGTCGGCCCGCTGATCGAGCGCTCCGCGGTGGACCGGGTCGACGAGCTCGTGGCGGACGCCGCGGACGCCGGGGCGCGGGTCCGCACCGGCGGCGAGCGCCCCGGCGGGCGCGGGTACTTCTACCGGCCGACCGTGCTCGACCGGGTGCCGGAGGACGCCCGGGCGGTGCGCGAGGAGGTGTTCGGCCCCGTGGCGCCGGTGGTGACGTTCGGCTCGGAGGACGACGGCGTCCGGCTGGCGAACGCGACGGAGTTCGGCCTGGTCGCCTACGCGTGCACCCGTGACGTCGGCCGGGTGATGCGCCTGGCCGAGCGCGTCGAGACGGGGATGCTCGGGATCAACCGCGGGATGGTGTCCGACGCGTCGGCCCCGTTCGGCGGCGTGAAGTCCTCGGGCATCGGCCGCGAGGGCGGCGAGGCCGGCATCGAGGAGTACCTGGAGCCGCTGTACGTGGCATTGTGAGGCGCCATGAGCCCCCTCACCTCCGCGACGTCCGACGTGTCCGTGCGCCCCGCGATCCCCGGCGACGAGACCGCGATCGCCGCGGTGCAGCTCGCGGCCTGGCGCGCGACGCACGCCGAGACGCTGGGCGCCGAGGTGCTGGACGCGGTCGACCCGGCGCGTCTCGCGGCGCAGTGGCAGACGGCGATCGCGAGCCCTCCGGGGCGCGGGTACCGCGTGCTCGTGGCGATGCACGGGCCGCGGCTCGTCGGCTTCGCGTCCGTCGCCCCGGTGGTCGCGCCGCCGGACTCCGGTGACGACACCCCCGGCGGCGAGATCCTCGCGCTCGAGGTGGAGCCGTCCGAGCGGCGCCAGGGGCACGGCTCGCGGCTGCTCGCCGCGGTCGTGGACCTGCTGCGGGACGAGGACCGCGCGACGTCCGTCCAGACCTGGGTGATCCAGGGCGACGCCGCCCGGGAGCAGTTCCTGGGCTCCGCGGGTCTCGGCGACGTCGGGGGACGCCGGGTGCTCGGCGAGCAGGACGACCCCCGCGAGATCACCGAGCACCTGTGGGGTGCCGCGATCTGACGGCTCCGGCGCGTGCCGCGGCGCGCGGCTCGACGCACGGCGCGGCACGCGGCGATGCCCACCCGCACCCGCACCCGCACCCGCACCCGCACAGCCTGCTCACCCGCCCGCGCGCCCGTCACCCTCCCGTGGCGCACGGCGGGTGTCCGGGTGGACGTCCCGGTGAACGGTGCACGAACATGTGCCGTCGTCGCAGGTCGGGGCCTCATGCCGGTCCGCGCGGCGACGATCGTGCAGGCGTGGCCCCTCCCCCGACGCTCGCCGCCTGGCGGCGGGTCGACCGTGGTCGTGCGCTCGCCGACCTCGCGTCCGAGCCCGTGGTCGTCTCGCCGACCGATCCCTGCGAGGCCGTCGACGTCGGCTTCCGCACCCGCTGGACCGTGTCGTCCGTGCTGGTGGCGCCCCGTGAGCCGGGCGGACCGTACGGCATGGTGGCGCGCAAGGACTTCCTGACGACGATGACGGGCCGCTACGGCTTCGGCCGGTCGCTGTGGGGGCGCCGGCCGGTCGCGGAGGTCGCCCGCTGGGACGCCCCGCGGGTACCGGTGTCCGCGTCGCTCACGGAGGCCGCGGAGCGGCTCGCCCAGGGCGACGGCTACTCCGACATGGTGGTGCACGGCCCGGACGGCGAGCCCGTGGGCGTGCTCGACCCGACGACGCTGATGGAGGCGCTGGCCGCGGAGCTCGCGCACGAGGCGTCCCACGACCACCTGACCGGTGTGCCGTCGCGCGCCTGGTTCGTCGACGGCCTGCGGGACCTCTGCGGCCGGGCGCGCCGCGGCGAGGGGGCCGTGGTGCTCGCCTTCGTCGACCTGGACCGGCTGAAGGAGGTCAACGACTCCCTGGGCCACGCGGCCGGTGACGCCCTGCTCCACTCGGTGGCCGGCAAGCTCGCGGCGGCCGCGCTGCCGGGGGACGTCGTCGGACGTCTCGGGGGCGACGAGTTCGCGCTCGCCCGGTTGCTGGAGCCGCAGACCGCCGCCGCGCCGTGGCGGGCGTCGGCGCTCGGGCTGGGCGAGGCGCTGCGGGAGACGCTCGCCGCGAGCGACCCCGCGCTGCCCGCCGCGGCGCACTCGCGGGCGAGCGTCGGGCTGGCCGTCGGCGCCGGGCCGCTCGTGGACAGCGACCGGCTGCTGCGGGAGGCGGACCTGGCGATGTACGGGGCGAAGAAGGCCGGCGGGGACCGCGTGCGGCTCGCGGGCGCCGACCTCGGGACCGTGACGGCACGGGTCCCGAGCCAGGGACGCTGCCCGGACGGCGACCGGGGGCGCGCGGTCGGCGCCTCGGTGTGGCACGGGCTCGAGGTCCACTACCAGCCCATCGCCCGGACGGCGGACGGCGTCGCCCGCGAGGTCGAGGCTCTGCTGCGCTCCCGCGACGACGACGGCGCGCTCGGCGGCCCCGCGGAGCCCCTCGCCCGGGCCGCCAGCGCGGGTCGCGCCCTGGACCTCGACCTGTGGGTGCTGGCGGAGGCGTGCCGCGACCTGGCGGGGTGGCGGACGGCGCTCGGCGACCGGGCGCCGCAGACGGTCAACGTCAACCTGTCCCCCGCGGCCCTGGACGAGCCCGGGCTCGCCGACCGCGTGCTCCGGGTGCTCGCGGAGACCGGCACGGCGCCGGGTGCGGTGCGGCTCGAGCTCTCGGAGGCCGCGACCGACGCCCAGCTGGTCCGCGCGCAGCCGGCGCTGCGGGAGCTGCGCGCGGCGGGGGTGCCGATCGCGCTGGACGACCTCGGCGGCGCGCTCGGCGCCCTGCGCCAGGTCACCCGCCTGCCGGTGGACGCGGTGAAGATCGACCGCGAGGTCGTCGCGCACATGCTGGACGACCCCGTGGACGCGCTGATCGTGGAGCTCGTGCACCGGCTGGCGACCGACCGCGGCCTCGCGGTCGTCGCCGAGGGCGTCGAGACCGCCGAGCAGGTGGAGGCGCTGCGCGCCGCGGGCGTGCCCCTGATGCAGGGCTTCCACGTCGCACACCCGATGCCGCCGGACGCGCTCGCTGCCTACCTCACGCGCTGAGCGCCCCGCCGGCAGCCCCCGCACCGCCGGTCGAGCCCTGGCGAGCCCTCCGCACGCGACCGGCGGACGCCCGCCTCAGCCGAGGCCGCGCGGCTCCCCGGTCCGCCCGCGGTGCAGCCGCGAGGCGTGCCGGAGCGCGGCGCGGGCACGCCGGCGGTCCCCCGCCGCGTCGTACGCGAACGCGAGCCGGTACCACGGCCCCCAGTCGCCGGCGGTCGCGGACTCCGCCTCGGCGCGCGCCAGCTCGAACGCCTCCGTGGCGGCCACCCGGTCGATGCGGCCGCCGGGGCTGCGCGGCAGCTCGTCGACCGGCAGCTCGCCGCGCGCCGCGAGCGTGTCGGCCATGCGCTGGACGTCGACGGCGAGCAGCCACTCCCGCGCCACGAGGACGAGCACGAGCAGCGGGAGCACCGCGAACGCGACCCCCAGCCCGACGCCCACCGGCTCGCCGGTACGCACGAGCGCGACGGCGCGTCCGGCGACGAGCCACACGTACAGCGCCAGCAGGGCCGTCAGCGCGAGCGCCGCGACCAGCGCGGTCCGGTTCCGCCGGGGCGGACCGTCCGCGCCGCCGCCCGCAGCCGAGCCGTCCCGCGCGTCCGCGTCCTCCACCCGGTCGTCCTCCACGGTCACAGGTCCAGGTAGTGCTCGAGCCCGACCGTGAGCCCCGGCCGGGACCCGACGGTCCGGACGGCGTGCAGCACGCCCGGCATGAACGACACCCGGTCGAACGAGTCGTGGCGGATCGTGAGCTGCTCCCCGGCGTTGCCGAGCAGGATCTCCTCGTGCGCGACCAGGCCGCGCAGCCGGACCGCGTGCACCCGCACGCCATCGACGTCCGCCCCGCGCGCCCCGTCGAGCGCCGCCGTCGTCGCGTCCGGGACCGGCCCGAGGCCCGCCTGCCTCCGGGCGCGGGCGACGGCCTCGGCGGTGTGCCGGGCCGTCCCGGACGGCGCGTCGACCTTGTCGGGGTGGTGCAGCTCGACGACCTCCACGGACTCGAACCACCGGGCCGCCTGCGCCGCGAAGGTCATGGCGAGCACCGCGCCGAGCGCGAAGTTCGGGGCGACCAGCACCCCGACGCCGGGCTGCTCGGCGAGGTCGGCCTCGACCCGGGCGAGCGACTCGGGCGACCAGCCCGTCGTGCCGACCACGGCGTGCACGCCCTGGCCGACCAGCGCGCGCACGTTGCCCTCGGTCGCGGCGGGCACCGTGAAGTCCACCGCGACGCGGGCACCAGCGTCCGCGACGCGGCCGACGTCGTCACCGTGGCCGAGCGCGGCCACGAGCTCCAGGTCCGGGGCGGCCTCCACGGCCGCGACGACCGTGCGACCCATGCGCCCGGAGGCACCCAGCACGGCGACGGGGATCGGCTCGAGGTCACGGGTTCCGGTCACGGGACGCCACCCTAGACGGTCGCCAGGACCTCCTCCATGCCGCGCACGGAGCGCCGGAGGTCCAGCGGGCTGAGCCCGGTGAACCGCTCGACCTCGCGCTGCGGGTAGCCGGCGTCGGCGTAGCTGCGCAGCACCTCCACGACGCGCCGGGCGTCCCCGCGGTCGTCGACGCCGAGCTCGCGCACCGCGCAGGACATCCGCACGCCTGCGAGGAACGCGGCCGGCGTGAGGCCGACGCGCTCGGCGAAGAGGGCGTGCAGCGACGCCAGCGACCGGTCGACGGCGCGGGCGAGGTCGATCGAGCGGACGAGTCCGCGCTCCTCGTCGGCGAGGCGGACGACGCGGTCCAGGTCGGCGCGCTCGCCCGCCGGCACGGGGCGACGCACGGCAGCCACGAGCAGGTCCTCCAGCGCACGCGCGGCGGCCTGCTCGTCGGCCCCGTCACCCAGGCGCCCGGCCAGCTCGGCGGGCTCGAGGCCCAGGACGGCGGCCAGGCCCCGGTGGTCGTCCACCAGCAGCCCGCCGTCGGGGGCGAGCGCGGACAGCGCCCACGGGGCGAGCCGGGCCCCGACCTCGTACGACGGCGCCGCCGGGTCGGCGGCGAGCACGACCTGGGGCGCGGTGCGGGGTCCGCGCAGCACCGACCCGATGACCTCGGCGTCCCGGGTCAGCGGGTCGATCCAGCGCACGGGGCCGCCGAGCCGCACCACCGCGGCCGGTCGCCCGTCCGGCAGGGCGACGCGCGGCGGCGCGCCGTGGGGACCGCGCGCCACCCAGAGCGCCTCGACGAGCCCCGAGGGTCCCGGGGCGACGGACACGGAGCGGCGGGCGGACGTGACGGCGACCATGCGCCCATGATCGCCCCGGGACGGCGCCAGGGGAACGGGACCTCGGACCCGGTGCGTCCCCGGGACGCGCGACGGGCCCGGCACCGCGTGGTGCCGGGCCCGTCGCGAGGGCCGTCAGTCGCCGAACGGGCCGACCCGCACCACGGAGCGCGGGCGCGACGCGAGGTCCGCGGCCAGCTCCTGCACGTCCGCGGCCGTGACCGCGCGCACGCGGTCGAGCGACTCCTGCGTCGACAGCAGCTCCCCGTGCACCAGCTCGGACTTCCCGAGCCGGCTCATGCGCGACCCCGAGTCCTCGAGACCGAGCACCAGGCTGCCGGACAGCTGGCCCACCGAGCGCCGCAGCTCGGCGTCGGTGATGCCCCCGTCCGCGAGCCGCTCCAGCTCGGCCACCAGCAGGTCGGTCACCTCGTCGACGCGCCCGGGGGTGCATCCGGCGTAGAGCCCGAAGACGCCGGTGTCGGCATGCCCGGAGGCGAACGAGTAGGTGGAGTACGCCAGGCCCCGCTTCTCGCGGATCTCCTGGAACAGCCGCGACGACATGCCGCCGCCGAGCACCGCGTTCAGCACCGACAGCGTGAAGCGTCGCGGGTCGGTCGCCGTGAGGCCGGTGCCGCCGACGATGACGTTCGCCTGCTCGGTGGCGCGGCGCACCGTGACCCGGGACGGGCCGGCGGTGACGGGCTGCGCCTCGGCGGAGCCCCGGCGGGCGGCGGGAGCCTCGCCGTCGGCGAGCGGCCAGCCGCCGTCGTGCAGGGCGCGCACGACCTGGGCGGCGAGCGCGTCGTGGTCGACGTTGCCGGCCGCGGTGACGACCAGGGTCGCCGGGCGGTAGTGCTGCCGGTAGTGCGCCCACACGGCGTCCCGCGGGACGGCGCGGATGGTGTCCGGCGTACCGCCGATCGGGCGCCCGAGGGGGTGGTCGCCGAGCACGACGGTGGCGAAGCGCTCGTGGACGACGTCGCTCGGGTCGTCGTCGTTCATGGCGAGCTCCTCGAGGATCACGCCGCGCTCGGTCTCGAGCTCGTCGCGGTCCAGGCGGGCGGACGTCACCATGTCGGCGATGACGTCGACCGCCATCGGGAGGTCCTCGTCGAGCACCCGGGCGTAGTAGCACGTATGCTCCTTGCCCGTGGCGGCGTTCGCCTCGCCGCCGACCTCGTCGAACGCCTCGGCGATGTCCATCGCCGTGCGCCGCGCCGTGCCCTTGAACAGCAGGTGCTCGAGGAAGTGCGTCGACCCGTGGTGGCCGTCGGACTCGTCGCGCGAGCCGACGCCCACCCACGCTCCCACGGACGCGGAACGCATCCCGGGGACGTGCTCGGTGAGCAGACGCACCCCGCCGGGCAGGACGGAGCGACGGAGCTCGCCGTCGCCCGCCTGCCCGGCGGTCAGGTCGCTGCCCGGCTGCCCGGGTGCGACCAGAGGGAGGTGCAGGGGCACGTCAGGCGTCGGCCGGCTCGGCCGCAGCGGAGTCGGCACCCTCGGCGGGCGCCTCGTCCTCGACCACGGCGTGGAGCGACAGCTTGCCGCGCGGGTCGATCTCGCCGATCTCGACCTGGACCTTCTGGCCCACGCCGAGGACGTCCTCGACCTTCTCGACGCGCTTGCCGCCCACCAGGCGACGGATCTGCGAGATGTGCAGCAGGCCGTCCTTGCCCGGGGAGAGCGAGATGAACGCGCCGAAGGTGGTCGTCTTGACGACCGTGCCCACGAAGCGCTCGCCGATCTCCGGCATGTGCGGGTTCGCGATCGCGTTGATCGCGGCCCGCGCCGCCTCGGCCGAGGGGCCGTCGGTCGCGCCGATGTAGACGGTGCCGTCGTCCTCGATGGAGATGTCCGCGCCGGTCTCCTCCTGGATCTGATTGATCATCTTGCCCTTCGGGCCGATGACCTCGCCGATCTTGTCGACCGGCACCTTCACCGTGATGACGCGCGGGGCGTTCGGGGACATCTCGTCGGGGACGTCGATGGCCTCGTTCAGCACGTCGAGGATCGCCAGGCGTGCCTCCTTGGCCTGGGTCAGCGCGTCGGCCAGCACGGAGGCGGGGATGCCGTCGAGCTTGGTGTCGAGCTGGATGGCCGTGACGAACTCGCGGGTGCCGGCGACCTTGAAGTCCATGTCGCCGAACGCGTCCTCGGCGCCCAGGATGTCGGTCAGCGCCGCGTAGCGGGTCTGGCCGTCGACCGTGTCGGACACCAGGCCCATGGCGATGCCGGCGACGGGCGCGCGCAGCGGCACACCCGCGTTGAGCAGCGACAGGGTCGAGGCGCAGACCGAGCCCATCGACGTCGAGCCGTTGGAGCCCAGCGCCTCGGAGACCTGGCGGATCGCGTAGGGGAACTCCTCGCGCGACGGCAGCACCGGCAGGATCGCCCGCTCGGCGAGCGCGCCGTGGCCGATCTCGCGCCGCTTCGGCGAGCCCACGCGGCCCGTCTCACCGGTCGAGTACGGCGGGAAGTTGTAGTTGTGCATGTAGCGCTTGCGCGTCTCGGGCGACAGCGAGTCGATCTGCTGCTCCATCCGGAGCATGTTCAGCGTGGTGACACCCATGATCTGGGTCTCGCCGCGCTCGAACAGCGCCGAGCCGTGCACGCGGGGCAGCACCTCGACCTCGGCGGACAGCGTGCGGATGTCCCGCAGGCCGCGGCCGTCGATGCGGAAGCCGTCGGTGAGGATGCGCTGGCGGATGACCTTCTTGGTCACGGAGCGGACCGCGGCGGACAGCTCCTTCTCGCGACCCTCGAACGAGGCGGCCAGGGCGTCGAGCGTCTCGGCCTTGATCTCGTCCAGGCGGCCCTCGCGGGTCTGCTTGTCGGCGATCTGCATGGCCTCGCGGATCTTGCCCTCCGCGGCGCCCTCGACGGCCTCGTACGCGTCCGGCTGGTAGTCCGGGAACGTCGGGAACTCGCGGGTCTCCTTGGAGGCCTGCGCGGCGAGCTCCTGCTGCGCCACGACGAGCGAGCGGATGAACGGCTTCGCGGCCTCGAGGCCCTCGGCCACGACGGCCTCGGTCGGGGCGACGCCGCCGGCGTCCTTGATGAGGTTCCAGGACTTCTCGGGCGCCTCGGCCTCGATCATCGCGATCGCGACGTCGTCACCGACCACGCGGCCCGCGACGACGATCTCGAACGTCGCGCGCTCACGCTCGCTGTACCGCGGGAACGCGACCCACTGGCCGTCGATCAGCGCGATGCGCACGGCACCGACCGGGCCGGAGAACGGCAGGCCGGAGATCTGGGTGGAGATGGACGCGGCGTTGATCGCGAGCACGTCGTACGCGTCGTCCGGGTGGATCGCCAGGACGGTCACGACGACCTGGACCTCGTTGCGCAGGCCCTTGACGAACAGGGGGCGCAGCGGGCGGTCGATCAGGCGGCAGGCCAGGATCGCGTCCGTCGAGGGGCGACCCTCGCGACGGAAGAACGAGCCGGGGATCTTGCCGGCGGCGTACTGCCGCTCCTCGACGTCCACCGTCAGGGGGAAGAAGTCGAACTGGTCCTTGGGGTGCTTGCCGGCCGTCGTGGCGGACAGCAGGGCCGTCTCGCCGTCGAGGTAGGCCATCGCGGAGCCGGCGGCCTGCTTGGCGAGGCGGCCGGTCTCGAAGCGGACGGTGCGGGTGCCGAAGCGACCGTTGTCGATCACGGCCTCGGCGAACTGGATCTCGGGACCCTCCACGGGTGCCCTCCTTCGTCTCGAAGGCGCCGGACCGGTCACGGCGGTCTTCGATCGAGGGACCCGGACACGCGTTCCGGGAACCACTACCGAGGACCGGACGCGTCGACCGGCACCCGTCGTTGCTGGTGTCTTGCTGGGTGGGACGTGCTCGCCGGGCCCGGGGGCCCGACGCAGGACCAGCCCGGACCCTGGACGGGGTCCGGGCCGGTCAGGCGGTCAACGGCGCAGGCCGAGCCGCTGGATCAGGCTGCGGTAGCGGTCGATGTCGACCTTCTGCAGGTAGCCCTGGAGGCGACGACGCTGGCCGACCAGCAGCAGCAGCCCACGACGGCTGTGGTGGTCGTGCTTGTGCGTCTTGAGGTGCTCGTTCAGGTCGTTGATGCGCTGCGTCAGCAGGGCGATCTGGACCTCCGGCGAGCCGGTGTCACCCTCGTGGGTGGCGTACTCGGCCATGATGGACTTCTTGGTGGCGCTGTCGAGGGGCACGACTCTCCTGGATTGTCTCGTTGCGCGGTGCTCCGGGGCAGGTCCACCCGGGCGCTCTCGGTCCGCGGCCGTTCTGACGGCTGTGCGAGTCTATCAGCCGGCGGCGCCGGCGAGCACGCCCCGGACGCCCTCGACGTCCTGGTGCATGCGCGCGACCAGCGCGTCCACGGAGTCGAAGCGCAGCGTCGGCCGCAGCCGCTCGACGAACTCGACCACCACCTGCTCGCCGTACAGGTCGAGGTCCGTGCGGTCCAGCACGTAGGCCTCGACGCTGCGCCGCGCGCCGTCGAACGTCGGGTTGGTGCCGACCGACACCGCGGCGGGCAGCACCGCGTCGGGCGACCCCGGCGCCACCGCGGGCCGGCGCAGCCAGCCGGCGTACACGCCGTCCGCGGGGACCATCCCGTCGGAGTCCGGGTCCAGGTTGGCGGTGGGGAACCCGAGCTCGCGGCCCCGCTTCGCGCCGTGCACCACCGTGCCGCGCATCCGGTGCGGACGGCCGAGCACGCGCGCCGCCTGCCGGACGTCGCCGGCCTCGAGCAGCTCGCGCACCCAGGTGGAGGACCAGCGGCGGTGCAGCGGGTCGGCCAGGGCGTCCGCGAGCTCCTCGGCCTCGGCACCGTCCGGGACGACGTCCTCGATCACCTCGACGCCGAACCCGTACCGCTCCCCCAGCTCCACCATCGTCGCCAGGTCGCCGGCGTTGCCGCGCCCGAACCGCACGTCGCGCCCGACGACCACCGTGCGGGCGTGCAGCCCGTCCACGAGGTACCGGCGCACGAACTCCTCGGCGGTCTGCTGGGCGAACTCCAGCGTGTACGTCAGAAGCAGCACCGCGTCCAGGCCGGTCTGGCCGAGCAGCTCCAGGCGGTCCTCGTCGCCCGTGAGCAGCGGCGGGGCGGTCTCGGGGCGGTGGACCTGCTGCGGGTGCGGCGTGAACGTCACCGCGACGGACCGGGCACCCGCGGCGCGCGCGTCCGCGACCATGCGGGTGAGGACGCCGACGTGCCCGCGGTGGACGCCGTCGAAGTTGCCGATCGTCACCACCGACGGCCCGAAGTCCGCGGGGACCTGCGCCAGGTCCGTCCAGCGCTGCACACGCACTCCCGTCCGTCAGCGCCTCACGGCGCATGTCGAGGGCGCCGGCGGTCGCGGCGCGGGGACAAGCCTGCCACGGCGCGACGGGTGCCCCGCGCGCGGCGGGGTGCCCAGCGCCCGATGAGATGCCCTGCGCCCGACGGGTGCCCCGTGCCCGCGGCGCTACGCTCGGCCGGCCGGTGCACGACGCGCCCCACGACCCCCGGAGGTCAGGATGGTCACCCTGCACACCACGCTCGTCGCGACGGGCGGCACCACCACGGGCATCGAGGTCCCCGAGGACGTCGTGCTGGGCCTGGGGCGCGGCAAGCGCGTCCCCGTCTCCGTGACGATCGGCGCCCACACGTTCCGCGGCTCCGTCGCCCCGTACTCCGGCGCGTACTGGGTGGGGGTCTCGGCCGCGAACCGCGCCGCCGCGGGGATCGCCGCCGGCGACGACGTGGAGGTGGTGCTCGAGGTGGACGACGCGCCGCGGACGGTCGAGGTGCCCCCGGACCTGGCCGAGGCGCTCGCCGCCGCGGGGCCCGCAGCCGGCGGGGCGTGGGCGGCGCTGTCGTACTCGAAGCAGCGCGCGCACGTGCTGGCGGTCGAGGGCGCGAAGACCGACGCCACGCGCCGGCGCCGGGTCGCCGCGGTGGTCGACTCCCTGGGCTGACCCCCGGGGGGCGGGGCCGTCCCCGCGCGGAGACGTCAGGACGCGGCCGCGAACACCAGCACCGGGCGGGCGTGCGGCCCGCGGTCCTCGAGCAGCGCCGCGAGCTCCCCGTCGGGCGTCACGGCCGCGACCGTCACCCCCGCGCCGGTCCCGGAGGCCGGGACCCGCTGCCCGTACGACAGCGCGCGCGCCTCGTCCGGCGTGAGCTCGCGGACGGGGAACGTCGCGCGGGCGGCGTCGGCCAGGGGCAGCGTGCCGAGCGGGACGTCGGCCGGCCACGCGTCGAGCTGCTCCAGCGTCCGGGCGCCGGCCACGGGGTAGCCGCCGACGCGCGTCCGCCGCAGCGCGGTCAGGTGACCGCCGACGCCGAGCGCGCGGCCGAGGTCGCGGGCCAGGGCCCGGATGTAGGTCCCGGAGGAGCACACCACGGTGACGTCCACGTCGACCGCCGGCACGTCCGCGTCGACGGCGGGCCGCACCGCGTGCACGTCGAACCGGTGGATCGTCACGGGCCGGGCGGCGAGCTCGACGTCCTCCCCGGCGCGGACCCGGGCGTACGCGCGCTGCCCGTCCACCTTGATCGCGCTGACGGCGCTCGGGACCTGCTGGATCGGGCCGGTGAGCGCGGCGACGCCCGCCTCCACGGCGGCTCGCGTCACGCCCGAGGCGTCCGCGCGGGTGAGTGACTCACCCTCCGCGTCGTCCGTCGTGGTCGCGACGCCGAGGCGCACGGTGGCGGTGTACTCCTTGTCGGCGCCCACCACGTAGGTCAGCAGCCGCGTGGCCCGGCCGACGCCCAGCACGAGGACGCCGGTGGCCATGGGGTCGAGCGTCCCCGCGTGCCCGACCTTGCGGGTGCCGGCGAGGCCGCGGACCTTCGCGACGACGTCGTGGCTGGTCCAGCCCTGCGGCTTGTCGACGACGAGCAGGCCGTCCGGGGCGGTGGGGCGG
>JACXUT010000038.1 GCA_014763765.1 Micrococcales bacterium | reverse complement strand
CCCGCCGAGCTCCCCGCGGACCTCCGCGGACGCCCGCCACCGCGCGGCCTCCACCTCCGCCGCCCGCAGCCGCGCCGCGGAGCGACCGGCCGCGTCGTCGGGCCGGGCAGGGCTCAGGGGCTCGTCCGCGGTCATCGGCCCAGCATAGGAGGGGTGCGTGCCCGCCCGCCCGGCGTCCGCCGCCCGGTCCGGCACGCGGGTCCCGGGGCGTGTCGGTGGTGGCTGGCAGGCTGCGGCGCATGACGGATCTCGCGCTCGTGGTCGCGCTCGCCGGCTCGCTGCTCGTCGGCGTGGCGGTGGGCTGGCTCGCCGCGGCCGGTCGCTCCGCGGCGCGGCTGCGGGCGGCGGAGGTGGAGGCCGCGCGGTGGCGGGCGTCCGCGGAGGTCCGCGGGGAGCTCGGCGGGACGGCCGGCGAGGAGCGGCAGGCGGACCGGTTCCGGGCGCTCGCCGCCGACGCGCTCGCCCAGAGCAGCGAGCAGTTCCTCGCGCTCGCGCACCAGAGCCTCGCCGCGCGGCACCAGGAGCAGTCCGGCGACCTGGCCCAGCGCGAGCAGGCGGTGCGGGCGCTGGTCGACCCGCTGGCGCGGACGCTCGACGCCGTGCGCACGGAGCTGCGCACCGCCGAGCAGGCCCGCGCGCAGGGCGACGCCGCCCTCGGCGAGCAGGTCCGGCAGATGCGCGAGGAGGCCGGGCGGCTGCGGGAGGAGACCGCGCGGCTCGTGACCTCGCTGCGGTCGTCGCAGGTGCGGGGCCGCTGGGGCGAGGTCCAGCTGCGTCGCGTCGTGGAGGCCGCCGGGATGCTGCCGCACGTCGACTTCGTGGAGCAGGACCAGGTGCGCACCGACGACGGGCTGCTGCGGCCCGACATGGTCGTGCACCTCGCCGGCGGCAAGCGGGTGGTGGTGGACGCCAAGGTCGCGTTCCTCGGCTTCCTGGAGGCGGTCGAGGCGACGGACCCGGCGGAGCGGGAGCGGCGCACCGCGGCGCACGCGCGGCACGTCCGCGCCCACGTCGACCAGCTCGCCGCCAAGCGCTACTGGGACCAGTTCGCGCCGTCGCCGGAGTTCGTCGTGATGTTCGTGCCGGCGGAGGCGTTCCTGCACGCCGCGCTCGACGTCGACCCCGGCATCGTCGAGCGGGCGTTCGAGCAGAACGTCGTGATCGCCACGCCGATGACGCTGCTCGCCCTGCTGCGGACCGTCGCGTACGCCTGGCGGCAGGACGCGCTGGCCGGCAACGCCCAGGCGGTGCTCGACCTCGGCAAGGAGCTGCACGGCCGCATCGCGACGCTCGGCGGGCACCTGTCGAAGGTCGGCCGGGCGATCGACGGCGCCGCCACGGCGTACAACCAGTCCATCGCGTCGCTCGAGTCGCGCGTCCTGGTGTCCGCGCGGCGCCTCGCGGACCTGCGGGTGGTCGACACCGACCTGCCCACGCCGCAGCCCGTCGAGCGGCGGCTCTCGGTCGTCACCGCCCCGGAGCTGGTGGCGTGGGAGCAGGCGCGGGTCGTGGGGCTCGACGGCGAGGGAGTGCCCGGCCGCGGCACGGAGCGCGACCGGGCGGCGGCCCTGGGTGCGCTGGACGACGCGGTGCTCGGGGCCCCGGGCGACACCGGCACGACCGACGACGCGGGGACGAGCGGCGGTCCGGCGACCTGAGCGCGCGCTCGCGGGCACGCTCGCGGGCGCGCGCTCACGACGCGCTCCCCGGCGCACTGCCGGGGGCGGACCGCGGCGGGAGTCAGACCGGGCGGACCGCCAGGTCGCGGCGCTCGCCCCGGCGGGGCCGCGGGTCGTCCGTGCCCGCCGCCCGCAGGTCCGTCCGCAGCTCCCGCGGCAGCGAGAACATCAGGTCCTCCGTCGCGGTGCGGACCTCCTCCACCTCGCCGAAGCCGTGCGCCGCCAGGACGTCCAGCACGTCCCGCACCAGGATCTCGGGCACCGAGGCGCCCGACGTCACCCCGACCGTCCGTGCCCCCGCCAGCCACGCCGGGTCCACCTGGGCGGCCGTGTCGACGCGGTACGACGCCCCCGCACCGGCCTCGAGCGCCACCTCCACGAGGCGCACCGAGTTCGAGGAGTTCGCCGACCCGACCGTGATCACGACGTCGCACTCCGGCGCGAGCTTCTTCACCGCGACCTGCCGGTTCTGCGTGGCGTAGCAGATGTCGTCGCTCGGCGGGTCCTGCAGCTGCGGGAACCGCTCGCGCAGCCGGCGCACCGTCTCCATCGTCTCGTCGACCGACAGCGTCGTCTGCGAGATCCACACGACGCGGCTCTCGTCCCGCACGGTCACGTCGGCGACCGCCTCGGGCGACGCGACCACCTGCACGTGGTCCGGCGCCTCGCCCTGCGTGCCCTCGACCTCCTCGTGGCCCGGGTGCCCGATCAGGAGCACGTCGAGGTCGTCGGCGGCGAACCGCACCGCCTCCCGGTGGACCTTCGTGACGAGCGGGCAGGTCGCGTCGATCGTGCGCAGCGACCGCGACGCGGCGGCGGCCCGCACCGCCGGGGACACGCCGTGCGCCGAGAACACCAGCCGCGCGCCCTCCGGCACCTCGTCGGTCTCGTCGACGAACACCGCTCCCCGCGCCGCGAGGGTGTCGACGACGTGGCGGTTGTGCACGATCTCCTTGCGGACGTACACCGGGGCCCCGTAGTGCTCCAGCGCCTGCTCGACGGCGACGACCGCGCGGTCGACGCCGGCGCAGTACCCGCGCGGGGCGGCCAGGAGCACGCGCCCGCCGCGGCGGGCGTCCGGCGCGGGCGCGGTGTCGGGCGTCACCGCGCCAGTCTAGGCGCCGGGCACCCGGCGACGACCGGGCGGCGACCGGCGGCACCCGGTCGCGCCGGGCGGCCGGGCAGCGGCGACCGCGCCGGGGTGTCGGGGCGGCGTGGCAGGGTGGGTGCGTGCAGCAGCCCTCCCCCGACGTCCCGCGCACCGCCGCCGGCCCGCGCCCGGGGACGCCCCCGACGGACCTGCCCGCCCGGGCCCTCGACACGACGGCGGAGCGCCCGTGGCCGGTGAGGCTGCTGTCCGTGAAGATCGCCGACTACGTCGCGAAGATGTCCCCGCTCTGGGTCGAGGGCCAGGTCGTGCAGCTGAACCGGCGCCCCGGTGCGGGGATCGCGTTCCTCACGCTGCGCGACACGGACACGGACATGTCGCTGCCGGTGTCGCTGCCTGCCCAGGTGCTGGCCTCGGTGGCGACGCCGCTCAGCGAGGGCGCGCACGTCGTGGTGCACGCCCGCCCGACGTTCTGGACCAAGCGCGGCACGCTGCAGCTCAACGCCGACGAGGTCCGGGCGGTCGGGATCGGCGAGCTGCTCGCCCGCATCGAGCACCTCAAGCGCGTGCTGGCCGCCGAGGGGCTGTTCGACGCCGAGCGCAAGGTCGCGCTGCCGTTCCTCCCGCGGGTCGTCGGCCTGGTGTGCGGCCGGGAGTCCAAGGCCGAGCACGACGTCGTCGTGAACGCCCGCGCCCGCTGGCCCCAGGTCGAGTTCGTGATCCGGGAGGTCGCGGTCCAGGGCGCGGGCGCCGTCCCGCAGGTGAGCCGGGCGATCGCCGAGCTCGACGCGGACCCGCGGGTGGAGGTCGTCGTGGTCGCGCGCGGCGGCGGCTCCGTGGAGGACCTGCTGCCGTTCAGCAACGAGGCGCTCGTGCGGGCGGCGGCGGCGTGCCGCACGCCCCTGGTGTCGGCCATCGGGCACGAGACGGACACCCCGCTGCTCGACCTCGTGGCGGACTACCGCGCGTCCACCCCGACGGACGCCGCGAAGCGCATCGTCCCGGACGTCGGCGAGGAGCGGGCGCGGGTGGCGCAGGCCCGGTCGCGCCTCCGGGCCGCGGTGGAGCACCGGGTGGCGCGGGAGGCCGCCGGGCTCGAGCAGGTGCGCAGCCGCCCCGTCCTCGCGCGCCCCGGCACGATGGTGGAGACGCGTGAGGCGGACGTGCACCGGCTGCGGGAGACCGCGCGACGCTGCCTGGACCACGCGCTCACCGGCGGGGCCGCGCAGGTCCGGTCCCTGGCGGCCCAGGTCAGGGCGCTGTCGCCGGCGGCCACCCTGGAGCGCGGCTACGCCGTCGTCCAGACCGCCGACGGGGCGGTGGTGCGGGACGCCACGAGCGTCGCCGCGAAGGACTCGCTGCGCGTGCGGCTGGCCCGCGGCGAGCTCATCGCGTCGGTGGTGGCCGTGGCACCGGGCCGGCGCCGGCCCGCCGACGCGGACACCGCGGCGGGCGCTGACGCCACGTCGGACGGGGCCGCCGGCTCCTGACCGCGGGAGGCGGTGCCGGGACGGCCCGGCGACGGCGCACGGGCCGTGGGGCGCGCGGAGCTCCCGGTGCCGGCTCGACGGCCGGGTCCGGGAGGCGCGCCGCGCGTCCCCGGACCGGTGTCCCGGGCCGGGTGTCCTCGGTCGTTGGTTAGATGGGACCCGTGAGCGCCACCACCCCCGCACCGGACGCCCCGGGCGTCGCCGAGCTGTCCTACGAGCAGGCCCGTGACGAGCTGGTCGCCGTCGTCTCCCGCCTGGAGGCCGGTGGCGCGACCCTGGAGGAGTCGCTGGCGCTGTGGGAGCGCGGCGAGGCGCTCGCCGCGCGCTGCCAGGAGTGGCTCGACGGCGCGCGGGCCCGGCTGGACGCCGCCCGGACCTCCGACGACGCCCCCGACGCGCCGGCCGGCGAGGGCCGCCCGGCCTGACCCTCCGCGGGCGCCGGCCGCCCGGTCCCTGATCCGCCCGACCCCGACCGAGACCGTCCCCCGGCACCGCAGCCGGACCGAAGGAGCAGCATGTCCGAGCAGTCCGCCCCCGCCACCGCCCGCGCCCTCGTCGTCGGGGAGGCCCTCGTCGACGTCGTGCTGCGGCCGGGCGACGAGCCCGCCGAGCACCCCGGCGGCAGCCCCGCGAACGTCGCGATCGGCCTCGGGCGGCTCGGGCGCCGGGTGGACCTGCTGACCTGGCTCGGCGACGACGCGCACGGCGACCTGGTGCGCGCGCACCTGGAGTCCTCCGGGGTCCACGTGCTGGCCGGCGACCGGCGTCCCGAGCGGACCCCGGTCGCCCGCGCGCACGTCGACGAGGCCGGCGTCGCGAGCTACGAGTTCGACCTCACGTGGGACCTGCCCGACCGCTGGGACGAGGGCGACGGCGAGGCGCTCGTCGTGCACACCGGCTCCATCGCCACGGTCATCGAGCCGGGCGGCGAGGCGGTCGCGCGGCTGCTCGCCGACCGGCGTGCGACCGCCACGCTGACGTACGACCCGAACCTGCGGCCCGCGCTCATGGGCTCGCCGGAGCGGACGCTGCCCGTCGTGGAGCGGCTCGTCGGGCTGGCGGACGTCGTCAAGGTGTCGGACGAGGACCTCGGCTGGCTGCACCCGGGCGTCGCCCCGGTGGAGGTCGCGCGCGACTGGGTCGGGCGCGGGCCGGCGCTGGTCGTCGTCACGCTGGGTGGCGAGGGCGCGCTGGCGGTCACCGCGGGCGGCGACGAGCTGACCGTCACGGCACCGCGGGTGCAGGTCGCGGACACGGTCGGCGCCGGCGACTCGTTCATGGCGGGGCTGGTCGACGGCCTGTGGACCGCGGGCCTGCTCGGCGCGGACGCCCGCGACCGGCTCCGGGCGGTGGACGTGGCGACGGTCGAGCGGGTGCTGGCGCGCTGCGTGGCGATCGCCGCGATCACGGTGTCCCGCGCCGGCGCGAACCCGCCCACGTCCGCGGAGCTGGGCGAGGCCTGACCGTCCCGGCGGGCCCCGGCCCCCGTCCGAGGTCGTCACGTCCGGCCGAGGTCGTCACGTCCGGCCGAGGTCGTCACGCCGACGTGACGACCTCGGCCCGGGCTGACGACCTCGACGGCTGAGCCGGGGCGGCAGCCCGGCGGAGCTCAGCCTGCCCGGCGGTGCCGGCCCGCGGACGGCTCGCGGCCGCCGGACGGCTCGCGCTCTCCGGACGGCTCGCGGCCGGACGGGCGGCCGTCCGACGCCGCGCCGTCGTCCGAGCGCTCCGCGTCGCGGTGCGCCCGCTCCAGCGCGGCCCGGCGGTCCTCCTCCGTCTCGGCGTCGATCCGCTTCGCCGCCTCGTCGTCGTACGTGAGGTTCTCGCCGGACTCCGGGTCGAACACCAGCAGCCGGCGCGGCTCGAACCACAGCTCGGCGCGGCTGCCGTCCCGCACGCGGCTCTCCGACCCGAGCGCGACGACGACCTGCGTCCGCATGCCCTCGCCGTCGAGGTCCCGGTCGAGCTCCTCGAGCTTCGCCGCGACGTCGGCGTGGGTCTCGAACGGGATGTACGCGTACAGCTCGGCGCCGAGCCACTCGACGACGTCCACGTCCGCCTCGAACCGCACGCCGCCGTCCCGCTTGGCGTCGTCCATCACGCGGGCGTCCTCGACGTGCTCCGGGCGCAGCCCGACGATGACCAGCTCGCGGCCGTCGATGCGCTGCCGCAGGTCGTCCGTGAGCGGCACCTCGGCGAACGGCAGCACCAGGGAGTCGCCGCGCACCTCGCCCGGCATGAAGTTCATCGGCGGCGACCCGATGAACCCGGCGACGAACAGGTTCACGGGCTGCTCGTACAGCGCCCGCGGGCTCGCGACCTGCTGCAGCTCGCCCTTGCGGAGCACCGCGACCCGGTCGCCGAGCGTCATGGCCTCCGTCTGGTCGTGCGTGACGTAGACGGTGGTCGTGCCGAGCCGGCGCTGCATCCGGGCGATCTCGGTGCGCATCTGGCCGCGCAGCTTGGCGTCGAGGTTCGACAGCGGCTCGTCGAACAGGAACGCGCGCGCGTCCCGGACGATCGCCCGGCCCATCGCGACGCGCTGCCGCTGGCCGCCGGACAGGTTCGCGGGCTTGCGGTCCAGGTGCTCGCGCAGCTCCAGGGTGTCGGCGGCGAACTCGACGTGCGAGCGGATCTCGTCCTCCGTGAACTTCCCCTTCTGCAGCCGCAGCGGGAACGCGATGTTCTCGAACACCGTCAGGTGCGGGTACAGCGCGTAGTTCTGGAACACCATCGCCAGGTGCCGGTCGCGCGGGGCCTTGTCGTTGACGACCTCGTCGCCGATCCTCAGCTCCCCGGACGTGATGTCCTCGAGGCCGACGATCATCCGGAGCAGCGTCGACTTCCCGCAGCCGGACGGCCCGACGAGGATGACGAACTCCCCGTCCTTGATGTCGAGGCTGACGCCGTTGACCGCCGGGTAGCCGTCGCCGTACTCCTTGACGATGTCCGTCAGGGTGATGGATGCCATGGGGTTCCTCCTCGTGCGGCGGGGCGTCAGCCCTTGACGGCGCCCTGGGTCAGCCCGGAGACGATCTGGCGCTGGAACAGCAGCACCAGCACGACCACGGGCACGGTGACGACGACCGCGGCGGCGGAGATGGCCCCGGTCGGCTCCTCGAACTGGGAGGCGCCGGCGAAGAACGCCAGCGCCGCGGGGACGGGGCGCGCGGCCTCGGTGGACGTGAGCGAGATCCCGTAGACGAAGTCGTTCCACGCGATGAAGAACGCGATCAGCGCCGTGGTGAACACGCCGGGCGCGGCCAGCGGGACGATCGCCTTGCGGAACGCCTGCCAGGTGGTGGCGCCGTCCACCTGCGCCGCCTGCTCGAGCTCCCACGGGATCTGCCGGAAGAACGCGGTGAGCGTCCAGATGGAGATCGGCAGCGTGAGCGACAGGTACGGGATCACCAGGCCGGGCCAGGTGTCGTACAGCCCGATGCTGCGCCACAGGTTGAACAGCGGCGTGACGATCGAGATGACCGGGAAGATCGACACCGCGAGCGCCGTGGTGAGGATCAGCTTGCGGCCGGGGAACTGCAGCCGCGCGATCGCGTAGGCGGCGAGCGTCGACAGCACCACCGAGATGGCCGTGGCGATCAGGGAGATGCCGACGGAGTTGCGCAGCGACGACAGGAACAGGTCCTGCGCGGACCCGTCGGGCGCGAGGATCTGCTCGTAGTTGCCCAGCGTCCAGGTGCTCGGCAGAAACGTGCCGGTGTTGAGGTCGCTCGACAGCTTGAACGACGTCGCGAGGATCGACGCGACGGGGAACAGCGCGTAGATCAGCACCGCGAGCGTGATCGCCGCCCAGGCGACCTTCTGCCGGCCGGACATGGCACCCATCAGCGGTCCCCCCTCGCGCCGGCCAGGTCGACCTTGAAGATCTTGATCGCGATGAAGCAGATGATCAGGACGCACACGAACAGCAGCACGGAGATCGCGGACCCGAGACCGATCTCGAGCCTGCTGATGGACGTCCGGTAGGCCAGCAGCGACAGCACCGTGGTGTTGTTCGCGCCGTTCGTCATGATGAAGACGTTGTCGAAGATGCGGAACGCGTCGAGCGCCCGGAACAGGACGGCGACCATGATCGCGGCCTTCATGTTCGGCAGGACGACGCGCTTCATCCGCTGCCACCACGTCGCACCGTCGACCTGCGCGGCCTCCTCGAGGTCGCCGGGGACCTGCGCGAGGCCGGCGAGCAGCAGCAGCGAGATGAACGGCGTGGTCTTCCAGACCTCGGACGCGATGATGACGAACAGGCTGGTGCCGGTGCCGGCGAACCAGTTGAGGTCGGGGCTGATGCCGGGCACCCAGTCGAACCAGTGGTTCACGTACCCGGAGTCGATGGCGAACGCGTAGAACCACGCGAACGCCGAGACGACGGTGATGATCCCGTAGGGCACGAGGATCGCGGTGCGCAGCAGCCCGCGCAGGCGCGTGATCGCCCGGTGCATGACGAGCGCGAGCGCGAACCCGAGCACCAGCTCGATGGCGACGGTGACCAGCATGATGATCGTCGTGACCAGCAGCGAGCCCCAGAACACGGGGTCGGTGAGGATCACCGCGTAGTTGCCGAGCCCGACGAAGGCGCGGTCGTCCGGGGCGGTGAGCCGGTTGCGGAACAGCGACTCGTAGACCGCCTGCAGGATCGGGTAGGCGGTGACGGCGAGCATCACCACGAACGCCGGCCCGGCGAGCAGCCACCCGAGCCGCGCCTCGGCCCGCGCCCGGTCGCTGCGGCGCGGCTTGCCGGACCGCCCGGGCCCGGACCCGCGGGTGCTGCGCGCGGCGACGCCCGCCGTCGCGCCGGTGACCTCGGTGCTCATCTCGGCGCCCCCTCGGGTCCGGCGGGGCGCGCGTCCTCGCGTCGGTTCACAGCAGGCGCTCCCCTCGCAGCACGGCGGTGATGAAGTCGGTCGACTCCTGCGGCGTGGAGTCCGGGTCGACGGAGGCCGGCGGGTGCCAGGTCTCGACGAGGCCCTGGGAGACCTCGTTGTAGTACGGGGTCTGCGGGCGGGGCGCCGCCTGCTCCAGCGACTGCCGGATGACGTCCGCCATGGGGAAGGTCTCCTGCACGTCGGGGTCGTCGTAGGCGACGGTGCTGGCGGGCGGGTTGCCGTCGGAGACGAAGTACGCCGCCTGGTTCTCGGGCGTCGTGATGCACACCGCGGCCTCGTACGCCTCGTCGACGTGCTCGCTGAACGCCCCGACGCCGAGGTTGATCCCGCCGTACGGCGGCGCGGCGTCCTCGCCCTCGACGACCTGCGGGTAGACGGCCCAGCCGACGTCGTCGAGCAGCTCCTGGTCGAGCGTGCCGTCCTCGACCGCACCCTGCATGGCCGGCCACACGAACGGCCAGTTCACCATGAACGACCCGCTGTCCCCCTGGAACTGCGAGAGGGAGGCGTTCTCGTCCTGCGTCGGGAGGCCGGGCCCGCCGAGCCCCTCGGAGCCGATCTCCCCGATGATCCGCGCCGCCTCGCGCCCGGCCTCGGATTCCAGCCCCAGCTCGACGTCCTGGGCGTCCGCCTCGGGCGTCTCGACGATGTGCCCGCCCGCCGACTCCACCAGCGCGTTGATCCAGACGGTGTAGGCCTCGGCCTTGACGCCCTGCACGCCGAGGCGCTTGTCCTGGTCGCGGGCCGCGTCCATCACCTGGTCCCACGTCACCGGCTGCGACATGTCGAGACCGGCGGCCTCGGCGACGGACTTCCGGAACCACAGCAGCTGCGTGTTCGCCCAGAACGGCACGGTCACCAGCTCGTCGCCCCAGGACGCTCCCTGCAGCGCGCCCTCGGCGACGTCCTGGCTGACCTGCTCGGCGACCTCCGGCGGCACCGGCGCGAGGAACCCCGCGTTCGCCAGCTCGGGGATGAACGGCGGGTCGAGGCTCATGAGGTCGATCGAGGAGTCCGAGGCGGCGAGGCGCCGGGCGAGCTGCTCGCGCTGGGCGCTGGCCTCGCGGGGCAGCACGGACACCTCGATGCGGTAGGCGCCGTCCGCCTCCTCGGTGCACTGCTGCGCGAGCGCGGCCTGCCCGCCCGCGTCGGGGTTGGTGTACCAGGTCAGCACGGGGGTGTCGTCGGCCGGGGCGCACGCCGCGAGCCCCACGCCGAGCGCGAGCACGGCTCCCGCGGCGATCCCCCTCGATCGTCTGCGCACCCTCACCGCTCCCTCCCCTGGTGCCCCGGGGCGCCCGACCTGCGCACCCGCGGCGTCCGCCACGCGTCCCCCCAAGTGCTACCCGGCTCCGGACGGTCCTGCCACCGGAAGGCGCGTCGGGGCCGCGCGGACGGATCCCGGCCGGGCGCCTGCCGGGCGCCTGCCGGGCCCCGCGGGCGCGCACCCGCCGGGCGGTGCGATCATGACCGCCATGGCACACCCCACGACCCCCGCCGAGGCCTGGTCCGCGCTGCGCGACGGCAACGACCGGTTCGTCCGCGGCGAGATGGAGCACCCGTCCCAGGGCATCGACCGGCGCGCCGAGGTGAGCACCGGGCAGGCGCCGTTCGCGGTCGTCTTCGGCTGCTCGGACAGCCGCGTCGCGGCCGAGATCATCTTCGACCAGGGTCTCGGCGACGTGTTCGTCGTCCGGACGGCGGGCCACGTGCTCGACACGACCGTCATCGGCTCCATCGAGTACGGCGTCGAGGTGCTGGGGGCCTCCCTCGTGGTCGTCCTGGGACACGACTCGTGCGGGGCGGTGGCGGCGGCGACGGCCGCGCTGACCACCGGGGAGCTGCCGCGCGGCTTCGTGCGGGCCGTGGTCGACCGCGTGATCCCGAGCATCGTGTCGCTCGCCCACGGCCCGGACGCCGACGGGCGGCCGCGGGACCTCGCGACGGTCGACCCCGCCGAGCTCGGGCACGAGCACGTGCGGCACACCGTCGACATGCTGCGCTCGTACTCGGTGACGCTCGCGGAGGCGATCGACGCCGGCCGGTGCGCGGTGGTGGGCGTGGAGTACGCGCTGGCCGACGGGCGCGCGCGGCTGACGACGGCCGTGGGCGAGGTGGGCGACCGGCCCGCCGCCTGACGGGCGCCCGCACGCCCGGCGCGCCGGCCACGCCACGCCCCCCGCCACCGGCGGGTGTGACGTGCGCCATAACCCGGGACGAAGGTCCCGGACGGCCGGGCCGGCGGCACGCGGCGGTGGCAGGATGCCGCGCATGAGCCTGCACGCCGACGACGACGTCCAGTACCGCACCGAGCACGACACGATGGGCGAGGTCCGCGTCCCCGCCGCCGCGCTGTACCGCGCGCAGACCCAGCGCGCCGTCGAGAACTTCCCGATCAGCGGGACGACGCTGGAGCGCGGCCACATCGCCGCCCTGGCGCGCATCAAGAAGGCCGCGGCCCTGGCGAACGCCGAGCTCGGCATCCTCGACCGCGCCGTCGCGGACGCGGTCGCCGCCGCGGCGGACGAGGTCGCCGACGGCCGGCACGACGCGCACTTCCCGGTGGACGTCTTCCAGACCGGCTCGGGCACGTCCTCGAACATGAACATGAACGAGGTGCTGGCGACGCTCGCGTCGCGGGCGCTGGGCGCGGACGTGCACCCCAACGACCACGTCAACGCCTCCCAGTCCTCCAACGACGTGTTCCCGACGTCCGTGCACGTCGCCGCGACGGCGGGCGCGGTGCAGGACCTGGTGCCCGCCCTCGAGCACCTCGCCGTCTCGTTCGAGCGGCTCGCCGAGCGCCACGCCGGCGACGTGAAGTCCGGCCGCACGCACCTCATGGACGCCACCCCGGTCACGTTCGGCCAGGAGTTCGGGGGGTACGCGGCCGCGGTCCGCCGGGGCGTCGAGCGGGTGCAGGCGGCGCTCCCCCGCGTCGCGGAGGTCCCGCTCGGCGGCACGGCGGTCGGCACCGGCATCAACACCCCGGCCGGCTTCCCGCAGCGGGTCATCGCGCTGCTCGCGCAGGACACGGGGCTGCCGCTCACCGAGGCGCGCGACCACTTCGAGGCGCAGGGCGCCCGCGACGGGCTGGTCGAGCTGTCGGGCGCGCTGCGCACCATCGCCGTCAGCCTGACGAAGATCTGCAACGACCTGCGCTGGATGGGCTCCGGCCCCAACACGGGGCTCGGCGAGATCCGCATCCCCGACCTCCAGCCCGGTTCCTCGATCATGCCCGGCAAGGTCAACCCGGTGGTCCCGGAGGCCGTGCTCATGGTCGCCGCCCGGGTGGTCGGGAACGACGCGACGGTCGCCTGGGGCGGTGCGAGCGGCTCGTTCGAGCTCAACGTGCAGATCCCCGTCATGGGCCAGGCGGTGCTGGAGTCCGAGCGGCTGCTGGCCGCGGCGTGCCGGGTGCTCGCGGACCGGTGCGTCGACGGCCTGGAGGTCGACGTGGAGCGCGGCGCCGCGTACGCGGGGTCGTCGCCGTCGATCGTCACGCCGCTGAACCGGCTGATCGGCTACGAGGCCGCCGCGAAGATCGCGAAGCACGCCGTCGCGCAGGGCGTCACGGTGCGGGAGGCGGTGCTGGCGCTGGGCTACGTCGACCGCGGGGAGCTCACGGAGCAGCAGCTCGACGAGGCCCTCGACCTGCTGAGCATGACCCGCCCGAGGGCCTGAGCACGCGCAGCGCCGACGGTCCGGGGCCGCGCGGCCCCGGCTAGGCGCCGCCCTCGACCCGCGTCAGCACCCGGGACAGCAGGGCCGCCAGCGTCGCCGCCTCGGCCGGGTCGAGGGCGCCGAGCGCCTCGGCCTCCCGGGCCAGGTGCTCGGGCATCAGCCGGTCGACCGCGGCGCGGCCGTCCGCGGTGAGCGCGAGCAGCACGCCGCGGCGGTCGCGGTGCGGGGTTGTGCGCGCCACCAGCCCGGCCCGCTCGAGCGCGTCCGCGCGCTTGGTGATCGCGGCCGGCGAGGCGGCGGTGATGGTCGACACCTCGGCGGCCCGCAGGGGGCGGCCCGCCCGGCGCAGCGCGCACAGCACGTCGAACTCGCCCCGGGTCAGGTCCGCCACCGCGAGCGCGGCCTCGGCCCGGGCGTCGAGCAGCGCGGCGATGCGGGTGATCCGGCCGGCCACCGCGATGGGCGCGACGTCGAACGCCGGGGCCTCGCGCTCCCAGTCCTCGCGCAGGCGGTCCACGCTGTCCACGGCGGCCACCCTACCGAGCGTGAGTTGCTTCACGAATCATTTACCCGTGAACGATTCGGTGGCAGCATCGCCCGGTGCACCGCCTGTCCCTCGCCGCCGCCCTCCTGCACCCGTCCCAGCTCCGCGCCGCCGTCCGGCCGCGCCCCGGCGGGCCGAGCACCCGGGAGTCCCTGGGCGGGGCGCTGCGGTGCGGGGCGAGCGTCGCGCTGGCGTTCGTCCTGGTCGCCGCGCTCGGCCGCCAGGACCTGGCCGGCTACGCCTCCCTCGGCGCGCTGGCGTCGCTGTACGGGCGCTCCAGCGGCTACGCGTGGCGGCTGCGGCTCATGGCCCTGGTCGGCGCGGCGCTCACCGCCGCCGTGGCCGCGATGTCGGCGCTGTCGGCCGCGGGCGCCCCGGTGGTCGTCGAGCTGGCCGCGCTGACCCTGCTCGCCGCGGGCGCCACGGCCGGCGCCGTCGCGCTGCGCACCGGCCCGCCGGGGGCGACGATCCTCGTGTTCGCCGCCGGCGCGGGTGCCGCGGCGGCGACCGGTGCGGGCGACGTGGCGGGGCGGGCGGTCGCGGTGGCGGGCGGCGCGCTCGTCGCCTGCCTGGTGTGCAACGCCGGCCGGGTGCTCGGCCGGCACGGCAGCCGCCCTGCCGGCGCCGCGCCGCAGGTGCGGGACGTCGTGCGGGAGGGCACCGCGGGCGGCGCGGCGCTGTCCCCCACGCTCTCGGTCGCCGTGGCCGCGGCGCTCGCCGCCTCCGTCGCGGTCGCCGCCGGCTGGGGTCACCCCGCCTGGGCGGTGATGGGCGCGACCGCCGTCCTGCAGGGCGCGCACGTCCGGCACATGGGCGTCCGGGCGCTGCAGCGCGCCGCCGGGACCACCGCCGGCGTCGCGCTCGCGCTCCCGCTGCTCGGCGCGCACCTGCCGTTCTGGGCCGTGGCGGCGCTGGTCGTCGTGCTGCAGACCGCCACCGAGCTGGTCGTCGCGCGGCACTACGGGGCAGCGATGCTCACCATCACCCCGATGGCGCTGCTGATGACCTCGCTCGGCGCGCCGCCGGACCCCGCCCGGCTCGCGCTGGACCGGGCCCTCGACACCGCGGCGGGCGCGGTCGTCGGGCTCGTCGTCGCGGTGCTCGCGGCGCGCCCGGAGCACGCGGGCGAGCCCGGTGCGGCGACGGCCGGCGCGGCGGCGGTGCGGATCCGTCCGGCCGGACACGCCGGGCGTGTCGGTGCGTGCGGATCCGAACGCACCGGAGGGGGCGGCGGCAGCGGGACGGGTCAGGCGGCCCCGGTGCGGACCCCGCGCTGACCCGCCCGCCGGCGCCTCAGAGCTCGATGCCCTCCAGCAGCTCCGTCACGAGCGCCGCCACCGGCGACCGCTCCGAGCGCGTCAGCGTGACGTGCGCGAACAGCGGGTGGCCCTTGAGCGCCTCGATGACCGCCGCGACGCCGTCGTGCCGCCCGACCCGCAGGTTGTCCCGCTGGGCGACGTCGTGCGTGAGCACCACCCGCGAGGACTGCCCGATGCGGGACAGCACCGTGAGCAGGACGTTCCGCTCGAGCGACTGCGCCTCGTCGACGATCACGAACGCGTCGTGCAGCGAGCGCCCGCGGATGTGCGTGAGCGGCAGCACCTCGAGCAGGTCGCGGTCGATGACCTCCTCGACCACCTCGCGGCTGACCACCGCACCGAGGGTGTCGAACACCGCCTGCGCCCAGGGGTTCATCTTCTCGGACTCGTTGCCCGGCAGGTAGCCGAGGTCCTGGCCGCCGACCGCGTACAGCGGCCGGAACACCATCACCTTGCGGTGCTGCCGCCGCTCCAGCACGGCCTCGAGCCCCGCGCACAGCGCCAGCGCCGACTTGCCGGTCCCGGCCCGGCCGCCGAGCGACACGATCCCGACCTGCTCGTCCAGCAGCAGGTCGATCGCGATGCGCTGCTCGGCGCTGCGGCCGTGGAGCCCGAACACGTCCTGGTCGCCGCGGACCACCTGCACGTGCTTGTCGGCCGTCACGCGGCCCAGCGCCGAGCCCCGGGGGCTGTGGATCACCAGGCCCGTGTGGCACGGCAGCGACGGCGCGTCCTCGACGTCCGCGAGCGGCAGGCTGTCGTGCTCCCAGAGCTGCGCCATCTGCTGCTCGGTGAGGTCGAGCGCGTCCATCCCCGTCCACCCGGAGTCGACGGCGAGCTCGTGGCGGTACTCCTCGGCGCGCAGCCCGATCGCCGAGGCCTTGATGCGCATCGGCAGGTCCTTGGACACGACCGTCACGTCGCGACCCTCCGCCGCGAGGTTGGCCGCGCACGCCAGGATCCGGGTGTCGTTGTCGCCGAGCCGGAACCCGGCCGGCAGCACGCCGGGGTCGATGTGGTTCAGCTCCACCCGCAGCGTCCCGCCCTGGTCGCCGATCGGCAGCGGCGCGTCGAGGCGCCCGTGCTGCACCCGCAGGTCGTCGAGCATCCGCAGGGCGGCGCGGGCGAAGTACCCGAGCTCGGCGTGGTGCCGCTTGCCCTCCAGCTCGGTGATCACGACGACGGGGAGCACCACGTCGTGCTCGGCGAACCGCAGGATCGCCCGGGGGTCGGACAGCAGGACGGACGTGTCGAGGACGTGTGTCCGGCGCACCTCCCCCGGCTGCTCGATCGAGGTGGTGGCGGTTCCCAGCTTGCTGACCACGGCAGGCTCCCTCCGGCGCCGATCAGCGCCGCATCGGGCCCCTCGCGCCGTCCGTGCCCCGTGGGGCGGTGCGACGCGCGGTGACGGGACGAGGGCGGCCGGCCCGGGCGTCGGGCCACGACCGGCCCTCCTCCCGGAGCGGATGCTCCATGGGCTGGCCTCCCCGGGACGGCGGGCGCCGTCCGTTGCTTTCGGACGCTACGCCCGGCCGGCGGGGGTGCGGCGCGCGCGACACGCCCGCGGCGCGGCGCGAAACCTGATGTTCACCCGGCGGGCGCCTACCGGCCGTGCCGGCGCTCCCGCGCGGCGTAGTCGCGCACGGCGCGCAGGAAGTCGACCCGCCGGAAGTCCGGCCAGTACGCCTCGCAGAAGTAGTACTCCGAGTGCACCGACTGCCAGAGCATGAACCCCCCGAGCCGCTGCTCCCCGGAGGTGCGGATGACCAGGTCCGGGTCGGGCTGGCCCTTCGTGTACAGGTGGTCCGCGATGTGCTCCACGTCGAACGTCGCGGCGATCTCGTCCAGCGACGCACCCTCGGCCGCGCGCTCGGCGAGGTAGGACCGCACCGCGTCGGCGATCTCGCGGCGGCCGCCGTAGCCGATCGCGACGTTCACGTGCAGCCCGGCGACGTCGGCGGTCGCGGACTCGGCGTCCCGCAGGATGCCGCGCGTCCGCTCCGGCAGGAGGTCGAGCGACCCGACGGCCTGCAGCCGCCACTGCCGCGTCGCCGCGAGCTCGCGCACGGCGTCCTCGATGATGCCGAGCAGCGCCTCGAGCTCCTCGGGGTCCCGCGTGAGGTTGTCGGTCGAGAGCATCCAGAGCGTGACGACCTCGACGCCGACCTCCTCGCCCCACTGCAGCAGGTCCGCGATCCGGTCGGCGCCGCGCCGGTGCCCGGTGGCGGTCGACTCCCCGAGCTGGCGGGCCCAGCGCCGGTTGCCGTCGAGGATGACCCCGACGTGCCGGGGCACCCGGTCGCGTGGCAGCGAGGCGGCCAGCCGACGCTCGTACAACCCGTAGAGCGGGTGGGGCAGGCGCACGCGCGGAACTCCTTCGCCGGGAGGGGTGGCGGTGCTCACGCTACCGCCCGGCGGACCCCCGACGACCGCGCAGACGGAGGGCGCGCGGAGGAGAACTCGTGCAGGGTGCATGAACCTACGCACCCGTAACCTACGCATTCGTAGGTTACGCTGCAGCCGACGTCACCGAGCCGAGGAGGGGATGCGCCGTGAAGCTCACCGAGACCGCCGAGCAGGTCGCGCAGGCCGTCAAGCCGCGGCTGCGCGGGTGGATCCACGCCGGCATGTTCCCGCTGGCCACCGCCGCGTCCGTCGTCCTGGTCGTGCTCGCGCCCACCGCCCCGCTCACGATCGCCTCGGCGGTCTTCGGCGGGGCCGCGATGCTGCTGTTCGGCACCAGCGCCGTCTACCACCGCGGCACGTGGTCGCCCCGGGTCGCCGGCGTGCTGCGCCGCATGGACCACACGAACATCTTCCTCGTCATCGCCGGCACCTACACCCCGCTCGCCGTCGCGCTGCTCCCGGCGGCCACCGCCCGGACGCTGCTCGTCATCGTGTGGTCCGGGGCGCTCGTCGGGCTGCTCGCGCGCGTGTTCTGGCTCGGGGCCCCGCGCTGGGTGTACGTGCCCGTGTACATCGCCCTCGGCTGGGTGGCGGTGTGGTTCCTGCCGGCGTTCGGTCGCGCGCCCAACGGCGGCCCCGAGGTCGTGTGGCTCGTCGCCGCCGGCGGCCTCGCGTACACGGTCGGCGCCGTCGTCTACGGGCTGAAGCGGCCGAACCCCAGCCCCCGCTGGTTCGGGTTCCACGAGATCTTCCACCTGCTCACGGTCGTCGGGTTCAGCTGCCACTACGCGGCCGCCGCGCTGGCGGTGCTGCGCTGACCTCTGCGGTTACGGTGGAGGTCATGTCCGCCGTGCAGCCCGTCCGCGACGTCCCCGACCCCGCGCAGGTCCGCGCGCTGGTGCGCGAGATGCGCCGCCTCGCCCTGACGTACAAGTTCGGGATCGACGAGGTCATGACGAAGATCGCGATCCTGCGGGACGAGTTCCGCCACATGCAGGACGACAACCCCGTGGAGCACGTCGGGTCGCGGCTGAAGTCGTTCGAGTCCATCGCGGCCAAGTGCCGGCGCAAGGGCATCCCGCTCGACCCGGACGCCGTGCGCTCCCAGATGTTCGACATCGCCGGCGTGCGGGTGACGTGCTCGTTCGTGTCGGACATCTACCGGCTGCGGGACATGCTGATCGGCCAGGGCGACCTCACCCTGCTCGAGGAGCGCGACTACATCGCCCACCCCAAGCCGAACGGCTACCAGTCGCTCCACCTCATCGTCCAGGTGCCGGTGTACCTGTCCGACCGCGTCGAGGACGTCGTCGTGGAGATCCAGCTCCGGACCATCGCCATGGACTTCTGGGCGAGCCTCGAGCACAAGATCTACTACAAGTACGCCGGCCAGGTGCCCCGCCACCTCACGGACTCGCTCAAGCTCGCGGCCGACGTGGCGGCGTCGCTCGACACGTCGATGGAGCGCATCCACCACGAGGTCAAGGCGCTGGCGGGTGAGCAGCCGGTGCCCGGCCCCGGGGCCGACGACGCGCTCAGCCCGGAGGACCTCATGCGGTCGTTCTGGCCCGCGCCGGACACGCAGCTCGACGCCGAGGGCCGCCCCCGCGTCTGACCGGCGTCCGGGTCAGGCGACCGGGACGACGCGGTACCGGCGATGGTCCAGCGACGGGTTCACCGCGCGCACGTCGGCGAGCGCCGAGGGGTCCAGGTCGACCGTGCGCAGCTCCGGCTCCGTGCCCAGCTCGAGCCCGGCGACGCCGTCCGGGCCGACGACGAGCGACCGGCCCGTCACACCGCGCCCGGCCTGGCCGACCGCCAGGACCACGGCGGTGTTCTCGATGGCCCGCGCCGTCGCCAGCGTCCGCCAGTGGTGCTCCTTGAGCGGACCCGCCGCCCACGCCGCGGGGACCACCAGCACGTCCGCCCCCGCGTCCACGACGCGCCGTGCCGACTCGGGGAACCGCAGGTCGTAGCAGGTGAGCACGCCGAACCGCAGGCCGGCGACGTCGAGCGTCAGCGGGGCGGCGTCGGCCGGCCCGGGCTCCAGCCGGTCGGACTCGCGGTGCCCGAACGCGTCGTACAGGTGCACCTTGCGGTAGACGCCGACGACCGCGCCCGCGGCGTCCACCGCGACGACGGCGTTCGCCGCACGGTCCGCCCGGGACCCCGGGAGGGTGGTGCCGGCGACCACCGCGACGCCGTGGGCGGCGGCACGCTCGCGCAGCAGCGAGACGAACGGGCCGTCGAGCGGCTCGGCGTGCTCCGGCCCGGTGCCGCGCGGGTCGAACCCCGAGGCGTACTCCGGCAGCACGAGCACGTCGGCCCGGGCGCGCGCCGCGGTGTCGAAGGCCCGCCGGACCACCTCGCGGTTCGCGTCGTGGTCGTCGCTGACCCGCAGCTGGCCGAGCGTCACCCGCACGGCGGGCCGGACGGGCGGGTCGACGGTCACGGGCGGTCCCGGTCCTCGGGCGCGGTGTCGTCGGCCGGGGCGGCGGGCGGGAGGTCGTCGCGCGCGTCAGCGACGCCGGGCTCCGCCGCACCGCGCGCGGCCTCGGCCTCGGCCTCCTCGAGCCGGCGGGCGTTGCGCTCCACGACGCGCAGGTGCCGCACCAGCGAGAACGCCAGGGCGATCACCGCGGCCGCCACGGCGAACGTCACCAGGAAGCCGAGCAGGCCCGGCGACGTCTGGTCCTCCGGCGGGATCTCGACCGTGCTGGGCGACGGCGACGGCTCCGCGGCACCCGGCACCCGGAGCACGACGGGGGCCGGGACCACCGCGTGCACCGCCTCGCCGAGCGCGCCGCCCGCCTGCAGCACCGCCCCGTGGGCGACGGCGATCAGCGTGGCGGCGCTCATGCGCGGGCCTCGCGCACGCCGGCGAACAGGTCGTCCTCGGGCAGCGTGGTCGGCACCCGCGACTCGGCGAGCTCGTACTCCTCGTGCGGCCACACCTGCAGCTCGAGGTCGCGCGGCATCGCGAAGAAGAACCCCTCGGGGTCGATCTGCGTGGCGTGCGCCCGCAGCGCGGCGTCCCGGGCGTCGAAGTACCCGCCGACGGGGACCAGCGTCGTCACCTCGCGCTCCGGGATCTCGCGGGCGGCGCGGGACTCGACCCACTCGCCGAACGGCGACTCCAGGCCCCGCTCGACCATCGCCTCGTGCGCCGCGCGGATGCGGGCCATCGAGAAGCCGTGGTTGTAGTACAGCTTCAGCGGCGTCCACGGCTCGCCGGCCCCGCGGTAGCGCTCCGGGTCCCCCGCCGCGTGGAACGCCTCCACCGCGACCCGGTGGGTCATCACGTGGTCGGGGTGCGGGTAGCCGCCCGTCGGGTCGTACGTCGTGATGACGTGCGGACGGAACGAGCGGACCAGCTCGACGAGCGGCCGCGCCGCGTCCTCCAGCGGGACCAGGGCGAAGCAGCCCTCGGGCAGCGGCGGCAGCGGGTCGCCCTCGGGCAGGCCGGAGTCGACGAAGCCGAGCCAGTGCTGCCGGACGCCGAGCGCCCGCGCGGCCGCGGCCATCTCGACGCGCCGCACCGCGCGCATGCCCTCGATGCCGCCCTCGACCGGCGGGTGGTGCGGGTTGAGCACGTCGCCCCGCTCGCCGCCGGTGCAGGTGACGACGAGCACGTCCACCCCCTCGGCGGCGTACCGGGCGGTCGTCGCGGCGCCCTTGCTCGACTCGTCGTCCGGGTGGGCGTGCACGGCCATCAGGCGCAGCTGCTCGGTCACGTTCGCTCGTGGTCCTTCCCTCGGCGTCCGCCGGAGCACCGGCGGACGGGAGACAATGATCTCTCACCCCACCGACACCGGCGCACCCCGACGCCCGGCGGACCAGCAGGAGGAGCGCGTGACCGCAGACGCCGCCGCGACGCCGGCACCCCCGGAGGGACGCTACGGGCGCCCGCCGACGTCCCGGCGCGCGACGCGGGCCGCCGTGGCGGTGCTCGCCGTGCTCGGCCTCGCGGTCGTGGTCTGGCTGGGCGTCGGGCAGGCGCGGACGCCCGTGCGCTGGGACGAGGTCGGCTTCCGCGTGGACGGCCCGACGTCGACCGAGGTGACGTTCGACGTCACGAAGGACCCGGACGCCACCGCCGTCTGCCGGGTGCAGGCGCTGTCCGAGGGGTACGCCGAGGTCGGGGTCCGGACGGTCGAGGTCGGCCCCGCGGGCACGCGCACGCAGCGGGTCACGGCGACCATCCTCACCGCCGAGCAGGCCGTGACCGCCGTCGTGGAGTCCTGCGAGCCCGCCTGACGCCGCGCGGGAGCCGTGCGGGAGACCGCGCCGGTGCCGTGCGGGTGCGGCGCGGGCGCCGGGCCGGACCCGCACGCGCCGGAGCCCCGGCGTTGCTATGATTGCCGATTCATACGCCGCCCCCGGACCGACGTCGCCCGACGTCGCCGCAGGTCGACGCGACCACGAGACGGCGGCACACCCGTTCACGCACCTCGCGGGTCCGCGCACGCCTGACCGGGGACGACGCAGAGTGCACCCGCCCCGCCGGGGCGCGACACGCAGGGAAGGAGTGGACGTGACCGACACGACGCAGGCCGCCACCTGGCTGACGCAGGAGGCCTACGACCGCCTCAAGGCGGAGCTCGAGCACCTCGAGGGCCCGGGACGCGCCGAGGTCACCGAGCGCATCGCCGCCGCGCGTGACGAGGGCGACCTCAAGGAGAACGGCGGCTACCACGCGGCGCGCGAGGAGCAGGCCAAGCAGGAGGCCCGCATCCGCGAGCTCAAGGAGAAGCTGCGCAACGTGCAGATCGGCACCCCGCCGGACGACGGCGTCGTGGAGCCGGGCATGGTCGTGACCGCCGTCGTGGCGGGTGACGAGATGACGTTCCTCCTGGGCTCCCGCGAGATCGCCGGCAGCGCGGACATCGAGGTCTTCTCCCCGACGTCGCCGCTCGGCGCCTCCATCAACGGCCGGCAGGTCGGCGACACGGTGGCCTACACCGCGCCGAACGGCCGCGAGATCCCCGTCGAGATCAAGGCCGCGAAGCCCTTCGAGGGCTGACCCGCTCGGCACCGCGAGGGCCCCGTCCGCACGCCGGACGGGGCCCTCGCCGCGTCCGGCGTGCGGCTGTCTCTTATACACATTCTGACGCTGCCGACG
>JACXUT010000309.1 GCA_014763765.1 Micrococcales bacterium | reverse complement strand
GCGCAGGCGGGCCGCCACGACGGCGCGCGGGTGCGGGCCCGTGCCGGCCGGGGTCGCCCGGGGGCGCCCGGTGCCGGCCGGGGGCCGGGGTCCGTATCCTGGACCGGTGACCTCCGAGGACCGCCCGGCCGCTCCGGCCCGCCGCACGCGCACGCCGCAGACCATGAAGCCCGCCACCGCGGCGGCGAAGCTCGGCGTGTACCTGCCGGCCACCCCCGAGGAGTTCCGCTCCGGGCCCGTGTCCCGCGCGCAGCTCGACGAGCTGCAGCGCACGCCCCCGCCGTGGCTGCAGGAGCTGCGGCGCACCGGCCCGCACCCGCGCGCCGTCGTGGCGGCCCGCCTGCGCATCTCGACCTCCGGCCTGGCGCGCGCCGGCCTGACGGACCCGCTGACCACCGAGCAGATCGACGCGATCATCGAGGAGAGCCCGGAGTGGCTGCACCGCGAGCGCGCCACGCAGCAGGAGGTCAAGCGCGAGGAGCAGCGCCTGCGGGAGCGGGACGCCGCGCGCGCCGCGACCCCCGGCACCGAGCGCTCCTGAGCTGAGCCCGGCACGGGGGCGCACCCGCCCCCGACCCGACGCACGACGCGTGCGCCGGGCGCTCCGGCATGCCCGCCGACGGACGGACCTTGTCTTCTGAGGTGCACCTAACTTAGGTTTGGCTCACCTTCACCACAGGAGACGCCCGACCATGCCCCAGCCCCGCACGCCCGGCCGTGCCCGCCGCGCCGCAGGACGCGCACGCACCGCGCTCGTGCTGGTCACGGCCCTGGTCGGCGCCCTCCTCGCGGGGTGCGCGGCGCCGGCGGGCACGGCCACGCACGCCCCGGCCGCCGCCGGTGACCGTCCGGCGCTGGGCGAGCTCACGCCCCTGGAGGACCCGCGGTCCTGGGTCGGCGAGCAGACGGCGGTGAGCGCCGCGACCCCGGTCGACCCCGTCGCGCAGGACCCGCAGCCGGCGCTCCCCGTCACGGTCACGGACGCGCAGGGCACCGAGGTCACGGTGACCGACACCAGCCGGGTGCTCGCCCTCGACCTGTACGGCTCGACGTCGCGGATCCTGTTCGAGCTGGGGCTCGGGGGCAGCGTCGTCGGGCGGGACGCGTCCTCGGACTTCCCGGAGGCCGCGGGCCTGCCCCTCGTGACGCGGGACGGCCACGACCTCAACGGCGAGGCGATCCTGGACCTCGCGCCGACGCTCATCATCACCGACACGACGCTCGGCCCCTGGGACACGGTGCTCCAGATGCGGGACGCCGGGATCCCGGTGGTCGTCGTCGACCCCCGGCGCGACCTGGAGACGGTGGACGACCTCATCACGTCCGTCGCCGCGGCCGTCGGGCTGCCGCAGGAGGGGGAGGCCCTCGCCGCGCGCACCCGGGCGGAGGTCGACGCGGTGGTCGCCGACATCGAGCGGCTCGCGCCCGACGACCCCGCGGACCGGCTGCGCGTCGCGTTCCTCTACCTGCGCGGGCAGGCCGGCGTGTACTACCTGTTCGGCGAGGGCTCCGGTGCGGACGCGCTCGTCACCGCCCTGGGGGCGGTGGACGTCGCCGCGGAGATCGGGTGGCAGGGCATGCGCCCCGTCACGGACGAGGCCCTGGTCGCCGCCGCGCCCGACCTCCTGCTGGTGATGACCGCCGGGCTCGAGTCGGTCGGGGGCGTCGACGGGCTGCTCGAGCAGCTCCCCGCCGTCGCCCAGACCCCCGCGGGGGAGCACCGGAGAGTCGTCGACATGGCGGACTCGCAGGTGCTGTCGTTCGGCCCGACGTCCGCGCAGACGCTCGACGCCCTGGCCCGCGCGTTCTACGCGCCCGACGCGTCGTGACGGCGGTGGGCACGCGGCCCACGGCCACCGCGCGCGCGACCGACCCGTCGGCCCCGCCGGCTCCACCCGCCCGTCGCGGCCGGGTCGCGCTCCTGGCGGCAGGGCTCGCGGTCGCGCTGGTGGTGCTGGTGGTCGTCGCCGCGGGGACCGGGCAGCTGCGCATCCCGCCCGGTGAGGTGCTCGGCTCGGTGCTGCACCGGCTCGGCGTCGACGCCGGCCCGCTCCCGACGCACCCGAACGGCGACGCCGCCCTGTGGACCATCCGGTTCCCGCGGGTCGCGATGGCGGTGCTGGCCGGGGCCGCGCTCGCCACCGCCGGCGCCGTGATGCAGGGCGTGTTCGGCAACCCGCTGGCCGACCCCGGCGTCGTCGGGGTGTCCTCCGGGGCGGCGCTCGCGGCGTGCACCGGCATCGTCCTCGGGCTCGGGTTCCTCGGACCGTTCACGTCCGCCGCGCTGGCCTTCGCCGGCGGGCTCGTCGCGACGCTGGTCGTGTACCTGCTCGCGCGGTCCGGCGGGCGCACGGAGGTCGTGACGCTCGTGCTCACCGGCGTGGCGGTGAACGCCGTGTGCGGCGCGGGCATCGCGTTCCTCACGTTCCTGGCCGACACCCAGGCGCGCGAGCAGATCGTGTTCTGGCAGCTCGGCAGCCTCAACGGCACGCGCTGGCAGTACGTCGCGGTGGTCGCGCCGTTCGTGGTCGCGGGGCTCGCGGTCGCCCTGCTCGTGGCGCGCCGCCTGGACCTGCTCGCCCTCGGGGAGCGCGCGGCGCGGCACGTCGGGGTGGACGTCGAGCGGCTGCGGGTCGTCAGCATCGTCGCCGTCGCGCTCCTGACGGCCGCAGCCGTCGCGTTCTGCGGGATCATCGCGTTCGTCGGCCTGGTCGTCCCGCACCTGGTGCGGATGGCCGTCGGGCCGGGGCACCGCGCGCTCGTGCCGCTCAGCGCGCTCGGCGGGGCGGTGCTGCTGCTCGCGGCCGACCTCGTCGCACGGACGGCCGTCGCCTCGGCGGACCTGCCGATCGGCATGCTGACCGCGCTGGTCGGCGGGCCGTTCTTCTTCTGGCTCATCCGCCGGACCCGGCGGCAGGCCGGAGGCTGGGCGTGACCGCCCGCGCGGGAGCCG
>JACXUT010000037.1 GCA_014763765.1 Micrococcales bacterium | reverse complement strand
CGCCGAGCGGGAGATCGTCACGCAGGTCCGCACCAAGTCGTTCCTCATCTCGACGGGCATCCTGCTGCTGCTCGTGCTCGGCGGCATCGTGCTGACCTCGCTGCTGGGCGACAAGCTCGGCGGCGGCGACACCAAGGTCGCGGTCGTGCCCGCGACGGCGTCGGTGATCGCCGACGTGGACGGGCTCGAGCCGGTCGACGCCGCCGACGCCGACGAGGCCCGCGCGCTCGTCGAGTCCGAGGAGGTCTCGGCCGCGATCCTCCCCGACGAGGACGCCGGCAACCCGCTCGGCATCGTCGTCGTCGGCCTGGACTCCGCCCCGGACGACGTGGTGGGCGCGCTGGCGGTGACCCCGCCCGTGGAGCTGCTGGATGACTCCGCGACGCCCGCCGGGCTGCGGTACCTCGTGTCGCTGCTGTTCGGCCTGGTGTTCCTCATGGCCGCGTCGTCGTTCGGCGGCACCATCGCGCAGAACACCGTGCAGGAGAAGCAGTCCCGCATCGTCGAGATCCTGCTGTCGACCGTCCCGCCCCGCGCGCTGCTCGCCGGCAAGATCCTCGGCAACACCGTGCTGGCCGTCGGGCAGATCGCGGCGATCGCCGCCGTGGCCGTCGTCGGCCTGGTCGTCACCGGTCAGGACGACGTGCTGAGCCTCGTCGGGGCGCCCGTCGCCTGGTTCGTGCTGTTCTTCCTCGTCGGGTTCGTGCTGCTCGCGGCGATGTTCGCGTCCGCAGCCTCGCTCGTGTCGCGCATCGAGGACACCGGCTCCGTGCTGACCCCGGTGATCATGCTGGTGATGATCCCGTACTTCGGCGTCATCTTCTTCAACGACAACGACACCGTGCTGACCGTCATGTCGTACGTGCCCTTCAGCGCGGCCGTGGGCATGCCCGTCCGGCTGTTCCTCGGACAGGCGGCGTGGTGGGAGCCGCTGCTGTCGCTGGCGGTGCTCGTGGTGTCCGCCGCGGTCGTCACCGCGATCGGTGCCCGCATCTACGAGCGGTCCGTGCTGCGCACCGGGCGGCGCGTGAAGCTGTCGGAGGCGCTCGCCAAGGCGGCCTGACCGACCCGTACCGGCGCGCGCGGCACCCGGGAGGGGGGTGCCGCGCGCGTCTGCGTCTGCGTCCCCGGACCGGGGGCTGCGGGATCAGGGTGTGTCGAAGGGCGCGACGAGCGTGCGCAGCAGGTCCGCGAGCCGCTCCCGGTCCGCGTCCGGCAGGCCGGCGAGCAGCCCCGCCTCGACCTCCAGCAGCGTCGACATCGCCGCGTCCACCCGGGAGCGGCCCTCGGCCGTGAGGCTCACCAGGACGCCCCGGCGGTCGTCGGGCGACGGCAGCCGCTCCACCAGCGCCCGCGAGGCCAGCCGGTCGATGCGGTTCGTCATCGTGCCGCTCGTCACCAGCGTCTGCGTCAGCAGGGCGCCCGGCGACATCCGGTACGGCGCCCCCGCGCGGCGCAGCGCGGACAGCACGTCGAACTCCCACGGCTCCAGGCCGTGCCGGGCGAACGCCTGCCGCCGCGCCAGGTCCAGGTGCCGCGACAGCCGGGTCACCCGGGACAGCACCGTCAGCGGCGCGACGTCCAGGTCCGGCCGCTCGCGCGCCCACGCCGCGACGATCCGGTCGACCTCGTCCGCCGGGTCGTCCCCGCGCGGGGAGGGAGGGGCGGCAGCCGACATGCGGGCGAGGCTACCCGCTGCGCGCGGACGGACCCGCGCAGGGCACGCCGCCACGCTGGGCCCAGCGGTCAGTCCGCGGGCGTCTCAGCAGCGCGGGTCCGCTTCGTCGCGGGGCGCTTCGCCGCCTCGCTCGTCAGCGTCGGGCGTCGCTCCATGCCGGACAGGCCGTTCCACGCCAGGTTCACGAGCGCCGCCGCGACGTCCGCCTTCTTGGGGCTGCGCGCGTCGAGCCAGTGCTGCCCGGTCAGCGCGACCATGCCGACCAGCATCTGCGCGTAGATCGGTGCCGTGCGCGGGTCCAGGTGCTGCTTGCGGAACTGGTCCGCCAGCAGGTGCTCGACCTGCGTCGCGACGTCCCCGATCAGGCTGGAGAACGTCCCCGTGGCCTGCGCGACCGGCGAGTCCCGCACGAGGATCCGGAACCCGTCCTCGGAGTCCTCGATGTAGCCCAGCAGCGCCAGCGCCGAGCGCTCGACCATGACCTTCGGGTGCCCGCCCTCGTCCAGCGCCCCGGACAGCGCGCTGGTCAGCGCCTGGATCTCCCGGTCGACGACGACCGCGTAGATCCCCTCCTTGCCGCCGAAGTGCTCGTACACCACCGGCTTCGACACCTCGGCGCGCGCGGCGATCTCCTCGATCGAGGTCCCCTCGAACCCCTTCTCGGCGAACAGGCGGCGGCTGACGGCCAGCAGCTGCTCGCGCCGCTGCGTCGCGGTCATGCGGGCGCGCGTCGCCTTCGGGCTGCGGCGTGGCTCGGCGGTCATCCGGCCATCCTGTCAGGCCCGGCGCCCGCCCGCGGGTGCTGCGTCGCGCGACCTCGGCGCCTGGCAGACTGGCGGCCGACGCGGGTGCCCGCCGGGCGGCCCGCGGTCCGCCCTGGTGTAACGGCAGCACGCAGGCCTTTGGAGCCTTGCGGTCCGGGTTCGAATCCTGGGGGCGGAGCCCAGAGTGCTTCGCGAAGTTGCTGGCGACTGCTTCGCGAAGCTCCTGGGCCGGTGACCTGCGGGGATATGCCCTGCAGTCGCCGGCCGCATCTGTGACGTCGGTGTCGCGGATGTGGCCGCTGCGAGGCGCGGGGACGCGCCCTCCTGGGCCGGATGTCGTCGGCAGAGGCTGCCGAACCTGTTCCGATCACCTCGACGCCACCGCGGGCGAGCAGCTGGGTCAGGATCGAATCAACTCCGCCGCCTGCGGCGCCGACGACGACGGTTTCGCCGAGCTGCGCATCCAGGGCATCAGCGACAGCCGATGCGGTACGTCTGGCGATGTCCAGAACCTCGGCGTCAAAGTCGGAGACGCCGGAAGGTGTGCGGTGCGGGCTCGGATGGTTTTCAAAGCTCTCGGAGTCGCTTGAGCAGTTCCTGCGCCGGAGCGGCCTTCGGTAGGTGGTGAACACGCTCCTCGTCCGACATGCCTAAGAGGTCGGCGTAAGGAGGCCCGAGCGGAGTCAGGACAGCCTCAATCTCGAATCCGGCGAGCTCGGGCAGCATCGGTGCGAGCAACGACAGGACCGACGGTCGGCTGGCACCGTTCGCCGCCAGCAGGATGAGCGCCGTGGCGTCCAGTTTGTGCTCGTGCTTGAGCGCCCAACTGGCGAGAGCTTCGCTGCTCAGTGGCTCAAGAAGGTCGTCGAACGACGCAAGGTTGTCCAGGATCGCTGACCGCACGGCAGAAGGGACGTGCCCTTGGACGGAGAGGTCGCGGAAATCTGACTTGCTGAGGTCGAGTTGCAGGAAGTGCTCGCCAAAGCCCGGCGAGGCGTTGATGAGCGCTTCCCGCAACGGCCACGGCTCGCCCGCGAGGAAGGTGTAGTTCTCCGGCGCGTCGCGCAGGACGCCCTCGCGCAGGAGATCCGGCACGGCAGGCTTCGCTTCGGCGGTGAGCTCCGACACGCTGAGCACTGAGGGCTGCATGGACGCGACCAGCCGCGCGAGCCGTTTCGGCTTGAGGGCTGCCGCGTTCACCAGCATCACCGCGACGCTGTGCGCTGCGTCCGCAGTGATGCCTGCAGGGTCGATCTGCGGCGTCTTGCCCAGATAGTCGCGTAGCGCATCGTCGACGCCATGTCGGTCGACGTAGACCGCAAGATTCGGTGCGGTCGGTGCGAACTTCCGGCTACGAGCCAGGGCCTGCCAGGAGGTTTCGGGGGCATCCTCAAGGTCGGTTACCGTCAACGCCGACCCCGTTCGCTCAACCACCGGGCGCAGGAACTCCTGGGCAACCGATGCGACGTCGACGATCACGGTGAGCCACCGTTCCGCGCTTGAGATCGTCGGGTCCTGCGGGCTCAGAACCTCACTGAGGTAGACGTCGAGGTGGCGGAGAACGTGGGCGTAGACGCCGGGACTCGCTGCCTTGACGGTCTCCAGCATCAGCGGCGTAGTGGGGCCGAGCACGGTGCGGAGGTTGGCCCGGGTGACCTCGTACAGGTCGCGTGCAACTACCGCGTCCCGGACCCGGTCCGTGAGCAGGTCGAGTCGTCGGACGCGAATGCCCGCGGTCTTCAGCAGATCGGCCAGCGCTTCCGGATGAGCGCTTGCGCCGTCCTCGGTGAACGCCGCTGCTCGAGTGGCGAGCTCAGCGAGCGTTGACCGTGCGGAGTCGTTGACGGTGTAGACGACGCCACCCTGAACATGCTTGGCAGCGACCGCCATGAGTCGGACGGCGTCCTCACTGGGCAGCCCGTCCTGCTCTGCGAGGTAGGTGAAGATCTCCGCCCACACGGGCGCGAGCAACGCGATCAACTCGGCGCGGTGCTTGCCGTCTAGCAGGTAGGCATCCACTAACGCACGCCCTCGCGGGTCGCCGATTGCGATTGCCTCCGCCGCCGGGCGGAGGAGTTCAGCGTTCTGCTCGAGGAAGTAGTCGAAGACTTCGATGTTGAAGGCCGCTTGACCGTGCAGGAACCGTCGAGGCTCGGCCTCGGCCACCGCCGCGATCTCCTCCGGTTTGTCGAACTTGAACCGCAGGTCTGCGACGTCCGGTTGTACGGAGTGCAGGATGAACGCCGTCGCGCGCAAGCTCACCCCGGGCTCGAACGTCGCGACGTACAACGTGTAGTTCTCGTCGAGCAGGAACCCGCCCGCGATCAGGTCCACCGTGAGCGGGTCAAGCATCGACTGCGCGAGCGAGCGAAGAGTCACTTGCTCGCCCGCCCGCTCGACGGTCGCCGCGGCGTCGGCCATCAGCTCGTGCAGTTTGGCGCTGGACACCTCGTTCCGGCGACGGGTCGCGCTCGCTTCTGCCAGCTCGAGCTGTGCACGTCGCTCTTCATCCCAGGCCCCGCGGTCCAGGGTGAACCCAAGAAGGGTTTCCATGTCCTCGATCCTCCGGGCACCCACCCGGCCGTAAGACCGATTTAGCGCGTCGATGCTGGCCCTCGACGTCGCCCAGTCTCGCCAGAAAGCCGACATGGTGACCTGGTCGCGGTCGAACGTGCTCCCGCCCATCTCAAACTCCGTTGGAGTGAGCCCCGGGCCAGCGAGGGCGTCCATGACCTCGAGCAGGCGTGTCCCGAGCTGGACAGACCTCTCGGGCGCGTCGTCAAGGGCATTGAGCGCGGTCCGGGCGGCGCGTGCGTCGTCATCGGCTTGTGCGGTGATCGTGGTGACCATCTCGCGGAATGCGCGGTGAAGCTCATCCAGGAGGCTGCGGCCCTCGCGGATGAGTTCGTGGTCGCCCATGTGCAGGTTCTTGTAGACCAGCATCCCTAATAGCAGGTCCGCTTCAAGTCCGTCTGGACCTCGAGGGGGGAGGATGTGCCTGCTGAACACCTCGTACTCGTTGCGGATGTTCTTCACCAGGCGCATGTCGGTCAGGTGCGGTGCGATGATCTCGAGGATCTGGTCGCTCGGACGGATCTCCGCGTCCTGGAACTCGACCCGTACGAGACCGCGCGCGGTGCGATGCGAGATGAACGGCACGATCGGCACGACGAGATCGAAGAATTTGGTCCGGTTCATCGTGGCGGATCTCTGCTCGTCAGCAGTCGGTGCATTGTGCGGGTCGGCCGCTAGCGTCTCGAAGATCGAGTCCTTGATCGCGTACACGAACCGGATCGGCTGATGCCGGATCTGCTGGGAGTTGTTCAGTACGGTGTTCAGTTCGCGCAGCGTCTCGAAGATGTGCGGGTCCTTGAACCGGTCGAGGTCTTCGAAGATCACAACGGATGTGCCTGAGGCTTGAAAGAAGTGCACGACCTCGTCAAGGTACTCGTCGAAATACGAACTCTTGGTGTTCTGCAATGACACGGTCGCCGGTCCGGCGGACAGCTTCTCGATCCAGACCCGGTTGTGCAGCGCCCTGGCCGCACACCAGCAGAAGACAGCCCCGGCGGTCGTGAGTACACCAATCGCCGCCCACGGGGCCCACGAGATGTCGGCCCACGACGCAGGGAGGGCTGCGTGGACTCGGTCCAGAGCACCCGCGAGCAACCAGAGCGTCGCGACGGACAGTGCGACCGCTGCAGACCAGGCTGCGGCTCGTCCCGCGTGGAAGGTGTCAGTTCTACGGTACCGCGACCCGCGCATCCGGTCGGGCCGCTCCCGGTAGAGCAGTTGCTTGACGATCTCCTTCTGAATGAGGTTCGTCAGCGGAGGAGTCTTGTCGTCCAGCACCCGCCCGACTCGAGCCTCGTCCCCACCGAGGCTCGACAGCGAGATGTTGATCGCCGAGGTCCGTCGGCGCCCGCGCATCCGTCGGGCGTTCAGCCGGTCGCGTACCTCGGTCAGCACGCTGCTCTTGCCGCTGCCGTAGTGGCCGGTCAGCGCGATGTTCCGCGGAGCATCGGCGCCTTCTCGGGTCAGCTGGTCGACCAGGACGGACACGTAGTACGCGTGCCTGTCGTCGTCGTACGCCGGGCTCAACGAACGCAATGCGGGGGCGTCCGTCGTGGAAGATCGCGTCCGCCGGCGCAGGGGCCAGATGCTCATGACCGCACAGTAGGGCCCACCGCCCACACGGCGGCGCTGGTCACCGTCCCGCAAAACGCAGCCGGGAGAGCAGCGAAGGTGACCGTCGCCGTCGGTGAGCCGAAGACCCGCAGCGCGACAGCGTCACACTAGAGGACTAGGAGATACCGTGTGCCTCCGAGAGGTGCCGCGCGATGTCGTCCAGCCCCAGCTCGCGCAGGTACGCGACGAATACCACTATCGGCGGGGTGTTCGCGCGATACCCGTCGTCCCCGGGAGGACCGGTGTACAGCCCACCACCCGGGCCCGTGTAGAGCCCCCCGCCCGGTCCGGTGTACAGACCGCCGCCGGGTCCGGTGTACAACCCGCCGCCCGGGCCTGTGTAGAGGCCGCCGCCGGGTCCGGTGTACAACCCGCCACCGGGTCCTGTGTATAGACCGCCGCCCGGACCGGTGTTCGCGCCGCCGCCCGGACCCGTGTATAGCCCACCTCCGGGGCCGGTGTACAGGCGCCCGCCGGGCCCCGTGTACTGGTCTCGGGGCCACGTGTTGTTCGCCATTCGGAACGCTAGTCCTTGCACCAGGGCGTGCGTGGCCGGTTTCGATGCCGCACAGCTGGTGGGCCGGTCCCCGACACAACTGGTCGGCCGAACGAGGGGCTCGCCAGCGTCAACGACCCTCTGGTCGGCCGCGCCTCGCAGCATCCCGCCGACGCGCAGAGATCATCGCCGAAAAGCGCCGCCGCAACCCCTGAGCGCTGGAGATTCGACACTGGCCGGCACATTGCCCCGAACTTCCGGGTTGCATCCACTGTGCGGCCGTCTAGGAATCAACGCAGGTGACCCGCCGTCGTCAACCTCGAACATGCGCGCGAGGTCCGAAGCGCCGGAGATCTGACGTCAACCGACGGGAAAGTCTCCTGAACGTCGCGCCTCATCTCGCAACACGAAGCACCCAGCCGAGCCCAGCCCAACCCAGGCCGTCCGGGGTCAGCGCCGCGCGGCGCGGCGGGCGACGGTCCGCTCGTGCAGCTCCTCGCGCTGCTCCTCGTCGTCCATCACGAGCCAGACGAGCCCGCAGTTCTGCGGGCCGTCCGCCCCGGGGAAGCACAGGGTGCAGGCGTCACCCGGCCGGATCGGGCACTTCGGGACGGGGTGTCCCATGGCGGCTCCTTCGTGGGCGCGCACGGGCCGCGACCCCGTGGCGAGCGTACGCCCGGCTCGGGCACGCCGGGCCGGGCGCACGTCGGCGCCCGGCCCGGCGGTCCGTCACTCCCCGAGCAGCACCCGCGCCGCGTCGGCGTCGAGCAGCTCACGCACCGCCGCCCGGCCCGCGGCGGCGTCCGGCGCGGCCAGCGCGGCGTCCGCCATCGCCCGGCACCGGTCGAGGGTGTGGGCGCGCAGCGCGTACCGCGCGGCGGGCACCCGGCCGGCGGCCATCGACAGCGACGTGATGCCGAGCCCCGCGAGCACGAGGGCCATGAGCGGGTCGGAGGCCGACTCGCCGCACACACCCACGGGCTTGCCGAGCGCCGAGCCCGCGCGGGCGGTCGCCGCCACGAGGTCGAGCACCGCGGGCTGCCACGGGTCCAGCAGGTCGGCGAGCTCGCCGCGCAGCCGGTCCGCCGCCATCGTGTACTGCGCGAGGTCGTTGGTGCCGAGGGACACGAAGTCGACCTCCGCGAGGATCGCCTCGGCCCGCAGGGCGGCGGCGGGGACCTCGACCATGACGCCGACCCGCTCGACGCCGGCGGCGCGGGCGGCGGTCGCGAACGCGCGGGCCTCCGCGGGGGTGGCGATCATCGGCGCCATCACCCAGACGTCCGCGCGCCGCTCGGCGGGCAGGGACCGGACGACCGCTCCCAGGGCCTCGAGCTGCCGCTCGACGACGCCCGGCACGCTGCGCACCAGGCGGTAGCCGCGCACGCCGAGCGCGGGGTTCTCCTCGTCGGGCTGGGTGGCGAAGGCCAGCGGCTTGTCGGCGCCCGCGTCGAGGGTGCGGATGACGACCTTGCGGCCGGCGTACGCCTCGACGACCTCCGCGTACGCGGACTGCTGCGCGGCGACGGTCGGCTCGGTGCGCGCGTCGAGGAACAGCACCTCGGTGCGGAACAGGCCGACGCCCTCGCTGCGGGGCGCGGCGTCGCGGGCGTCGGCGGGCGTGCCGACGTTCGCGAGCAGCGGCAGGGCGTGGCCGTCGGCGGTGGCCCCGGGGCCGTCGACGGCGCGGATCTCCTCCTCCGCGGCAGCCCGCCGCTCCACGACGGCGACCGCCTCCGGCGACGGGTCGGGCTCGACGGTGCCGGCGGCGGCGTCGACGAGCACCGGGGTGCCGGACGCCAGGGCGGTCGCGCCGGCGACGCGCACGACGCACGGCAGCCCGAGCTGCCCCGCCACGATCGCGGTGTGGGACGTCGGGCCGCCGAGCTCCGTGACGATCGCCGCGACCTTCGTCAGGTCCAGCGCCGCGGTGTCGGCGGGGGAGAGGTCCTCCGCGACGACGACGGCCGGGCCGTCCAGCGGCGCGAGCCCGGGCTCGGGCACGCCGAGCAGCCGGGCGACCGCGCGGTGCCGGACGCTGCGCAGGTCCGTCGCGCGCTCGGCGAGGTCCCCGCCCGCGGCGGTGAACGCGGCCGCGAAGCCCTCGACGGCCTGGTCGACGGCGGTGGCGGGGCCGTGGCCGGCGTGCACCAGCCGGGCGGCCTCCGCGGCGAGCGCCGGGTCGCCGGCCATCGTCGCGGCGGCCTCCAGCATGTGGCGCAGGTCCTCGTTGCCGGTCGCGGCGGCGCGGGCGCGCAGGTCGTCGCCGACCTCCCCGAGCACGGCGCGCAGCCGGGACTCGGCGGCGGCCGGGTCGGCGGGCGCGGGCTCGTCGGCCGGGACCTGCGGCGCGGGCGCGACCAGCGCCACCGGGGCGACCGCGCAGCCGCGGCCGACGCCGATGCCGCGCAGCACGCCGTCCGCCGTGCGCCCGGTGCCGGCGGCGCTCACGCCTGACCGACCAGGTCGAGGTCGGACGCCAGCAGCGCGGCCAGCTCGTCCAGCAGCGGCTCGGCGTCGGCGGAGTCCGCGGACAGCACGACCTCCTCGCCGTGCTGCAGCTTCAGGCCCATCACCGACAGGATGCTCGCGGCGTCGACGGCGGGCTCGCCGTCGCGGCCGATCTGGACCGCGTGCCCGCCGTCGGCGGCGGCGCGGGTGAGGACGGACGCGGGGCGGGCGTGCAGGCCGGTGGCGGTCGCGATGCGCGCTCGACGGTGAGGCATGGAGATCCCTTTCTCGTCCGACGCCCGGCGGTGGGCGACGACCCAGGGCAACAAAAAAGACCTGAGGCGTCCGACGTGGTGCCGGTGCCTCAGGTCTTGCCTGAACCGCTCAGTAACAACCCTGGTGCGCCCAGTTCTACGGCGAGGGGGTGCGTGGCGTCAAACCCTGTGCTCCGGGCGGCCGCCCGGAGCCGCTACTTGCGCTCCCTGCCGCGACAGGGGCATGCTGCCGCCCGAAGCACACGCTTCATCCACGGCCACAGGGTTGTTACTCCTCGCGGAGGCAAGATCGGTGGCCCGGCGCACGGTGGTCCGTGCGTCCGGGTCCGCATCGCCTCCCCGCGACCGGACCGGACGGACGGTCCCAGGTCCCCGGAGGGGACGACGTGGCCCCTCGCCCCGAGCCACCAGGCGGTGGCCGACGGCGCGACGCCTCGTTCCTCCGTACCCGGGCGGTCGACGCTCCGCAGGCAGCCCCCGCCTGCGGTCGCCGAGGCCGCCGTCCGTCCCGCGCGCCGGCGTCTGACTGCGACGGAGCAGTCGCCCGTCCAGGTCTCGGCCCCTGCCGAGCCGTATCCGGTCCGCGGTGCAGCGGCCCGGGAGAGGAAGCGCCATGTACACCGAGTTCGCTCGCGTCACCGTCGACGCAGTGGGTGGCCCCGACAACATCAGGCAGGTCACGCACTGCGCGACCCGCCTGCGGTTCCAGCTGGTCGACCCGGCCAAGGTCGACCGGGCCCGCATCGAGGCGCGCCCCGAGGCGGTCGGGGTCCTGGAGTCCCAGGGCCAGTTCCAGGTGATCGTCGGACCCGGCGTCCCCGACGCCTACAAGGCCGTCGCCGCCGTCCCGGGAGTGCCCGGGGAGCAGGCCGCCACCCGGCCGGGACCGGGTACGCCCGGGCCCGACGTCGCGCGGGGTTCGTGGCTGGACCGCGTCCTCGCGACCATCTCGGCGATCTTCACCCCCTACATCCCGGTGCTCGCGTCCGTCGGCATCATCAAGGGCCTGCTCGCCCTCTGCCTGCAGTTCGGCTGGATCGCCGACACCTCGAACACCTACGCGATCCTGTCCGCCGCCGGCAACGCGATGCTGTACTTCTTCCCCGTCCTCCTGGCGTTCACGGCGGCCCGGCAGTTCGGCGCCAACCCGTACGTCGGGGCGACGATCGGCGCGGCCCTGATGGAGCCCAGCCTGACCGCGATCAACGTCACCGGGGAGCGCCTCGACTTCCTCGGCATCCCGTTCGTCGGCCAGTCGTTCGCCAACACGGTGATCCCGATCATCATCGGGATGTGGGCGTTCTCCTACCTGGAGCGCGCGCTGAAGCGGGTCCTGCCGCAGCTCACGCACCTGCTCCTGGTGCCCGTGGTCTCGCTCGTCGTCATGGTGCCGCTCATGCTGCTGGTCTTCGGGCCGATCGGCTTCGCGATCGCGAACGGCGTGGCCACCGGCTACGACTGGCTCGTCCAGTACCCGGTCGTGATGAGCATGATCTTCGGCGCGCTGTTCGTGTTCGTCATCATGCTGGGTGCGCACTGGCTGGTGCTGCCGCTGCAGCTCGGCATCCTCGCGGACCAGGGCAGGGAGTACTCGCTCGCGGCGGGCGGCATGGGCAACTACGCGGTGCTCGGCGTGCTGCTGGCCGTCCTGGTGCTGTCCAGGGACCGGCAGACCCGGGCCGTCGCCGGGTCCGCGGCGTTCGTCAACGGCATCGCCGGCATCACCGAGCCCGGCATCTACGGCGTGCTCGTCAAGAGCAAGAAGTACTTCGTCGGGGTGCTCGCCGGTGGTCTCGTCGGCGGTCTGGTGTGCGGGCTGTTCGACGTGTACATCACCGCGTTCGCGTTCACGGGTGTGCTCGGTGCACCGGCCTTCCTGTCGTCCCCGCGGGCCGTCCCCTACTTCCTGGCGGTCTTCTGCACGATCGCCGTGGCGTTCGTCGTGACGCTCCTGCTCGACCGGCGAGGGCGTTCCCGGTCCGCCGGTGCGGTGGCGGACGGAGCCGTCCCCGCCGTGGCCGCGGAGCCCGCCGCGGCCCGCTGAAGCAGGCACGGCGGTGGGGACCCCGTCTCCCCACCGCCGTGCCCCGCACGTCGCCCACCACGCACGACCCGGAAGGCCCCCATGGATTTCCCGCACCTGTTCTCGCCCCTGCGCATCAACCGGGTGACCACCAAGAACCGCATCGTGGCGACCCCCACGGGGGACTTCTTCGAGGACAAGGCGCTCGGCGGCGCGGGCATCGTGATCACCGGGCACGCGATCGTCGAGCCCGGTCGGTCCTCGTACGCGAGCCCGCACGAGCCCGACGCGTTCGCGAAGTACGAGGTCGAGGAGACCCGCCGGCGCGTGCTCAAGGCGCACCAGGCCGGCGCGAAGGCGTCGATCGAGATCTTCCACGGCGGCCGGCACGCCCGGGTCGCCGACTTCGCCCGGGGCCCCGTCTCGTACGTCCGGGAGGACGGCGTGGAGGTCCGCGGCATGACCGAGGACGACATGGCCGAGGTGCTCGAGCTGTGGGCCCGCGCGGCCCGCAACGCCCGTGACCTGGGCTTCGACATGGTGTTCCTGCACTTCGGGCACGGCTGGTTGCCGGCGCAGTTCCTGTCCCCGCGGTCGAACTCCCGGACCGACGGGTACGGCGGGTCGCTGGAGAACCGGGCACGGTTCCCGCTGGCGATCCTGCAGGCGGTGCGCGCCGCCGTCGGCCCGGACTTCCCGGTGGACATGCGGATCAGCGCCGTGGAGTGGGTGGAGGGCTCCATCTCGTTCGAGGACACGCTGGCGTTCATCCGGCTCGCCGAGCCGTTCATCGACACGGTGCAGATCTCCGCCGGGGTGGACATCGGGGTCGAGGGCAACGTGCACATGGCGACCACGAACTTCGAGGAGCACATGCCGAACGCGCCGTGGGCGGCGCGGGTGAAGTCCGAGGTGCAGATCCCGGTCAGCGTCGTCGGCGCGATCATGACGCCGGACGAGGCCGAGAACCTCATCGCGTCGGGCGTCGTCGACATGGTCGCGCTCGGCCGACCGCTCATCGCGGACCCGGACTGGCCGCGCAAGGCGCAGGAGGGGCGCGCGGACGAGATCGTGCCGTGCATCCGGTGCCTGCAGTGCTACCACATCAGCACGAACCGCCGGAACGTCGGCTGCTCGGTGAACCCGCGCTTCTGGAACGAGGACTTCGTCCCCCGGCGGCTCACCCTCACGCCGCGGCCGCGGCGCACGGTCGTGGTCGGGGGCGGCCCCGGCGGCATCACCGCGGCGCTCACCGCCGCGCAGCGCGGCCACGAGGTGGTGCTGCTGGAGAAGGACGACGTGCTCGGCGGCCAGCTGCGGTACGTGGCCCGCGAGCACTACAAGCAGGACATCAAGGCCTACCTGGAGTACCTGCTGCGGCAGGTCGCGACCAGCGGGGTCGACGTCCGCACCGGGGTCGACGCCACGCCGGACCTGGTCCGCGGGCTGCGGCCGGACGCCCTGGTCGTCGCCGTGGGCGCGACCGAGGTGGTGCCGCCGATCATCGGCCTGGACCAGCCGCACGTCATGACCGGGAACGAGGCGATCCTGCGCGAGGACGAGATCGGCGACCGGGTGGTCGTCGTCGGCGCCGGGTCCATCGGCACCGAGATCGGGCTGGAGCTGGCCCGGCTGCGCGGCAAGGACGTGACGATGGTCGACATCGGGCAGACCTACGCGCCGCAGGGGAACAGCCTGTACCGCGAGGCCCTGCGGCAGAAGATCGAGGGCACCCCGACGCTGGGCTTCCGGCTCGGCCGGCGTTGCCTGCGGATCGAGGCGGACGCCGTCGTCGTGGCGGACGCCGACGGCGTCGAGGAGACGCTGCCCGCGGACCACGTGGTCGTGTCCGTCGGCATGCGCGCGCGGGACGACCTGGCCCGGTCGTTCTACGGGATCACGCCGGAGACGGTGGTGGTGGGGGACTGCGTGCGGCCCCGGATCCTCATGGACGCCGTCTTCGAGGGCCACACGTACGCCATGAACCTCTGACGGGCCCGCGCCCCGCCCCGCACGTCGCACCACGAGAAGGAGCACCGATGCCCACGAACGACGAGAGCCGCCGCCCCCTCTGGGGCCGGGGGCGCCGCCGCGAGGCCGCCGCACCCCAGCCCGTCGAGCTCGGACCCGTCCGGGTCGGCGCGCCGGTCGTGGGGGTGGCCGTACCGCTGGCGGACGTCGAGGACCCCGCGTTCTCTGCCGGCCTGCTCGGCCCGGGGATGGCGGTCCGGCCGTCGTCCGGCACCGTCGTCGCCCCGCTGGCCGGCACCGTCGTCACCGCCATGCCGCACGCGTACGGCCTGCGGTCCGACACCGGGGTCGAGGTGCTGGTGCACATCGGCATCGACACCGTCACGCTCAACGGGCAGCACTTCGCGCCCGCGGTCGAGGCGGGCGCCCGCGTGGCGGCCGGCGACGTGCTCGCCCGGGTCGACCTCGCCGGGGTCGAGGCGGCGGGCTGCCCCACCACGGTCGTGCTCGTCGTCACCAACGCCCGGACGCTGGGAGGCGTCGCGACCGAGCCGCCCGGCCCGGTCGACGCCGGCCGGACGCTCCTGACCGTCACCCCCGCGGCCTGAGGAGGACCCGTGCACCACCGCACCCTGCGCCCGTTCCCCCCGGCGTTCCTGTGGGGCGCGTCGACCTCCGCCTACCAGGTGGAGGGGGCAGCCGACGTCGACGGCAGGGGCCCGTCGATCATGGACGTCCGCACCGACCGTCCCGCGGGCGTCGCCGACTACACCGTCGCGAGCGACCACTACCACCGGCTCGAGGAGGACGTGTCGCTCCTGGCCGAGCTCGGCCTGCGCGCGTACCGGTTCTCCGTGTCCTGGTCGCGCGTGATCCCGGACGGCGACGGCGAGGTGAACCCGGAGGGCCTGGCGTTCTACGGCCGGCTGGTCGACGCGCTCCTGGCGCACGGCATCGAGCCCGTCCTCACCATGTACCACTTCGACCTGCCGCAGGCGCTGCAGGCGAAGGGCGGCTGGTCGTCGCGCGCCACCGTCGACGCGTTCGAGCGCTACGCGCGGGTGCTGACGGCGGCGCTCGGCGACCGCGTCCGGTACTGGCTGACGATCAACGAGCAGAACGTCATGATCCTGTTCGGCGGAGCCCTCGGCATCCCCCTCCCCGGAGGCGACGACCCGCAGCGCGAGGTCTACCAGCAGAACCACCACATGCTCGTCGCGCAGGCCCGCGCCATGCGGGCCGTGCACGAGGTGCCGGGGGCGTGGGTCGGGCCCGCCCCGAACATCGCCTGCGTGTACCCGGCGAGCAGCGACCCGCTGGACGTCGTGGCGGCCGAGGACTTCGCGGCGATCCGGAACTGGCTGTACCTGGACGCGGCGGTGCACGGCACCTACAACCCGACCGCCTGGGCGTACCTGGGGGAGCGCGGCTGGCGGCCCGACGTCGCACCGGGGGACCTGGCCGACCTGGCCGCCGGCCGCCCGGACTTCGTGGCGTTCAACTACTACACCTCGCACACGGTCGGGGCCCCGACGCCGGACGGGCCCGAGAAGGGCGGCTCGCAGGACCAGCACCTGCTCATCGGTGACGCCGGCGTGTACCGCGGGGTCGAGAACCCGCACCTGCCGACCACCGAGTTCGGCTGGGAGACGGACCCGGTCGGGTTCCGGACGACGTTCCGGCAGCTCTACGACCGGTACCGCCTGCCGCTGCTCGTCACGGAGAACGGGCTCGGTGCCCCGGACGTCCTCGAGCCGGACGGCTCCGTGCACGACCCGTACCGCATCGCGTACCTGCGCGACCACGTGGCGCAGATCCAGGAGGCCGTCTCGGACGGGGTCGAGGTGATCGGATACTGCCCGTGGGCGGCGATCGACCTCGTGTCCACGCACCAGGGCATGCGCAAGCGGTACGGGTTCGTCTACGTCGACCGCGACGAGGACGACCTGCGCACGCTCGACCGGTACCGCAAGGACTCCTTCCACTGGTACCGCGAGCTGATCGCGACCAACGGGCGGCGGAGGTGACGATGCGCGTCAAGCAGGTCCTGAACAACAGCGTCGTGCTCGGGATCGACGGCGCCGGGACGGAGGTCATCCTGCTCGGCCCGGGCCTGGGGTTCCGCACCTCGCCCGGCGACGAGGTGGACCCCGCCGCGGTGCAGCGCACGTTCGTGCCCGACGGCATCGGCTCGCTGGAGCGGCTCGCGGCCATGGTCGAGGAGATCTCCATCGACGCCGTCGCGGCGTCCGAGGAGGTCATGCGTGCGGGGCGCGAGCGACTCGGGCCGCACGTCACGGCGCGGGTGCTCCTCCCGCTCGCGGACCACATCGGGTTCGCCCTCCGCCGTGTCCGCGAGGGCAGCGCGACCGAGTACCCCCTGCGCTCCGAGCTCTCCTACCTCTACCCCGCCGAGCTGGCGTTCGGCCGCGAGGCGCTGGAGATCGTCGAGCGGCGCACCGGCGTCCGGCTGCCCGCGTCCGAGGCCGTGCCGATCGCGATGCACTTCGTCAACGCCCAGTACGGCTCGGACGACATGCGCGAGTACGTGCGGATGACCGAGGCGCTGCAGCAGATCCTGCAGATCATCGACGAGGAGCACGGCATCCGGTTCGAGGAGGGCGCCGTGGACGTCGCGCGGTTCGTCACGCACCTGCGGTTCCTGTTCGTCCGGGCGCGCCAGGACCCGAAGCCGCCGGCCCCGGGGGTGCCGACCGGCACCGGGGACACCGACGAGGTGCTCGCGGTCGTGCGGACCTCCAAGCCGCGGCAGTTCGCCTCGGCCGTGCGGATCGGGGCGCTGCTCGCGGACCTCTTCGACTGGACGGTCGACGCCGACGAGCTGCTGTACCTCACGCTGCACGTCACGCGGCTCACCGGGGCCGCGCCGCGCTGACGGGCTCAGCCCACGAAGATGCAGAACGGGTGCCCCGCCGGGTCGGCGTAGACGCGCAGCGGCTCGTCCGGGTCGTCGCGCCGGTCGAGCAGCAGCCGGGCCCCCAGGCCGAGCACCCGCTCGTGCTCGGCGTCGAGCGTCCCCGCGTCGGGCACCGTCATGTCCAGGTGGAGCTGCTGCGGGACGTCGGGGTCGGGCCAGGTCGCGGCCGGGAGCTCGGGGACCTTCTGGAACGCCAGCGGCCACAGGCCCTCGCCCCGCAGGACCAGCCAGTCGTCGCCCGCCGGGTCCGGCTCACCGGGTGCCGGCGGCTCGTCGCCGGGGCGGTACTCGAGCCCGAGCAGCTCCCGGTAGAACTCCGCGAGCCCCCGCGGGTCGGTGGTGTCCAGCACGGTCTGCACGACGCGGGGACGGGTCACCGTGGCCTCCCTCAGCCGCCCCGGCGCCGACCGCCGGGGGCTACGCCTCAGCATCCCCGCGCGGGGACGGCTCCGCACGCGGGCCACCTAGGTCACGGCCCCCACCGACGCCGCCGGTCCACTCACCTGCGTCGCCGACGGGCCTGAGTGCTCCGCGGACCCCCGCACGGCCGCGACGGCGGACCACCCACGCAGGACGCGGGTCCCCCACCCGGTCCGGCCGCGGCGCCGCCAGCGTCGGACGCGGTGCCCGCGCGGGCACCGCCGCGGCGACGAGAGGACCAGGCGTGGACGCCACACGACCGAGGACGACCATCCGGGGCCGGCTGCGGCGTGCCGGGGCGGGGGTGCTCGCCGTGGCACTGGCCGGGCTCGGGCTCGTGGCCGGGGGTGGCGCGGCGCTCGCGGCGCCGGGGAGCGTCGAGGACGGTGCCATCCGCGTCGAGAACACCAGCATCCAGCGGGTGTACCTCGACGCGGCGATGCGCAGCCAGCTCTGGACCCGGCACTCGACGCGGTACGGCGCGTACTTCTACGGGACGGAACGCGAGAACCCCACGAGCGCGGGGAACACCGGGCCGATGGTCACGACCGCCTCCGGGCGGGTGATGCGGGCCGGCGGCGGCACGTTCGTCAGCCAGGAGCACGGCGGCACCGGGACGACGGGTGACCCGTACCGGATCGCCACCACGCGCGAGGTGCCGGGTGTCATGCGGGTCACGAAGACCGACCTGTACGTCGACGGGGACGACTACGTGCGGTCGACGCTCAGCTACACCAACCTGGGGAGCACGGCCGAGGACGTGCAGCTCGGCTACTGGTACGACTGCTACTTCGCCGGGAACGACTACGGGACCACGGTGATGGACGCGACGTCCGGGAGCTGCGTTGCGAGGAACGGCACGGGCGCGATGAGCGTCGTGGCGGTGTCGCCCGACCCGGTGCTGCTGGGCGGGCACTACTCCACCGTCAGCGGGGCGGCGAGCGAGTACGGCATCACGTCGTCGTGCGTGCTCCAGGACGGCACCCGGTATGCGTGCGACACGACCCCGGACTTCGACAACGCGGTCGCGATCCTGTGGCGCTCCGACGCGGTGGCGCCCGGTGCCGAGGTGACCCGCGCGTGGTTCACGACGGTCGGCGAGCGCGTCGAGCCGTTCGCGGACCTCGCGGTCGGCGCGACCGCCGAGCCGCCCTCCGTCCAGGTCGGCGACGAGGTGACCTACACGCTCGACGTCCGCGACGACGGACCCGCGGCGTCGCCCGGGACCACCGTCGACTTCGCGATCCCGGCCGGCCTCGAGCTGACCGCGCAGTCCGGTGACGGCACCTACGACGCCGCGACGGGGACGTGGACCGTCGGGGACCTCGCGCCCGGGCAGGCGGCGCAGATCCGGCTGACCGCGCGGGCGGTCTCCGCGGGGACCTGGGAGGCGTCGGTGACGCGCGCCGCGTCGCCGACGGTCCTCGACCCCTCGGCGTGCACCACCGGATCGCCGGAGGGCTGCGGCGACCCGACGACCGTCGAGGTCACGGAGCGGCCCGTGACCGCGACGCTGGACGCCGCCCCGCGCACGCTCGCGGCGGACGGCGTGTCGGCGTCGACCGTCACGCTCACCACGGGGGCGGTCACCCCCGACCCGGTGGAGACCGACGCGACGGACGCGGCGGACGCCGCCGTCGACGCGCCCGCCACGGATGCGCCCGCCACGGATGCGGCTGATGCGGTTGTGCCTGCCGTGGACGCGCCTCCTGCGGACGCGCCCGCTGCGGATGCGACCCGCGCCGGTGCCGTCGAGGCCGCGGACGCTGCCGACGACGTGACGTTCGCCACGGACCTCGGGGAGCTGGACACCCCGGTCGACCACGGCGACGGCACCGTCACGGTCGGGCTCCGGTCCGTGGAGCCGGGCGTCGCGACGGTCCGCGCGTCCGTCGGCGGCACCGAGGTCGGCACGGTGCGCGTGAGCTTCGTCGCGGCGGATCCCGAGCCGGTCGAGCCGGAGCCGGTCGACCCGCAGCCCGTCGACCCGCAGCCCGTCGACCCGGAGCCGGTCGACCCGGAGCCGGTCGACCCGCAGCCCGTCGACCCGGACACGGCGCCGTCCCCCGACCCGACCGTGGTGGCCCTGCCCGGTGAAACCGCTCCGTCGTCGACGGCGAGCACGCCGGGCGCGGCGAGCGGCGTCCTGGCGTGGACCGGCAGCCCCGCCGGCGTGGTGCTGCTGTGCGCGTCGGCGCTGGTGGTCGCCGGCGGCGCGCTCCTCGCGGTCCGTGGCCGCCGTCGGGTCCGCGGCGAGGGCTGACCCCCCAGACGTGCGGGAGGGACGCGGGCGTGCGGAGGGATGTGCCCGCGTCCCTCCCGCACACCCGCCCGCACACCCCCCGCGCGCCGCCGACCGCCGCGCGCCCGGCACGCCGGGACGACCGCAGCGGCGGCCGGTGCGCACGGGTCCGGTGTGGTCGCGCACGTGCGGGGAGTCGGCGGACGCGCGCCGGGGGTCGCCGCGACGGCGGTAGAGTGCGGGAGCACGACGTCCCCGCCCGGCCGCGCCCCCGCGTTCGTCCGGGCAGACCTCTCGACAGGGAGCACCCACAGGTGACCACCCCCCGCCCCGCTGCGGTCGTCGTCCTCGCCGCAGGTGAGGGCACCCGGATGCGTTCGGCCACACCCAAGGTCCTGCACACCCTCGCGGGCCGCTCGATGCTCGGGCACGCGCTCGCCGCGGCCCAGGCGCTCGAGCCCCGCCGGACGGCGGTCGTCGTCCGGCACGAGCGCGACCAGGTGGCCGCGCACGCCCGCGAGCTCATGCCCCAGGTCCTGGTCGCCGACCAGGACGACGTGCCGGGCACCGGCCGCGCCGTGCAGTGCGCGCTCGCGGTGCTCGACGCCGCCGCGCAGGCCGAGGCCGCGTCCGCCGGGGACGGCCCGGGCGTGCCCGGCTCCGCCGCGGGCGTGCTCGTCGAGGGCCCGGTCGTGGTGCTGGCGGGGGACATCCCGCTGCTCGACGGCGGGACGCTGGCCGAGCTGCTCGCCGCGCACGCCGCGGACGGCAACGCCGTGACCGTGCTGACCACCGAGGTCGCCGACCCGACCGGGTACGGGCGCATCCTGCGCTCGCAGGACTCGGCCGACGCGGGCGACGTGCTCGGCATCGTCGAGGAGAAGGACGCGACCGACGAGCAGCGCGCGATCGCCGAGATCAACTCGTCGGTCTACGTGTTCGACGCCGCGGTGCTCCGCGGGGCGTTCGGCCGGCTCGGGCGCGACAACGCGCAGGGCGAGGTCTACCTGACGGACGTGCTGGCGATCGCGCGGGCCGACGGCGGCCGGGTGCGCGCGCTGCGCACGGACGACCCGGTGCTCGTCGAGGGCGTCAACGACCGGGCGCAGCTCGCGGTGCTGCGCGCCGAGCTGAACCGCCGCGTCCTGGACGACTGGATGCGCGCCGGCGTCACGGTCGTGGACCCCGCGACCACCTGGGTGGACGTCGACGTCGAGCTCGCGCAGGACGTCACCCTGCTGCCCGGCACCCAGCTGCACGGCGCGACGTCGGTCGCCTCCGGCGCCACGATCGGCCCGGACACCACCCTGACCGACGTCGAGGTGCACGCCGGCGCGACCGTCGTGCGGACCCACGGGTCGCTCGCGGTGATCGGCGAGGGCGCGACCGTCGGCCCGTTCGCCTACCTGCGCCCCGGGACCGTGCTCGGCGAGCGCGGCAAGATCGGCACGTTCGTCGAGACGAAGAACGCGGAGATCGGCGCCGGCTCCAAGGTGCCGCACCTGTCGTACGTGGGCGACGCGACCATCGGCGAGGAGACGAACATCGGCGCGGCGTCGGTGTTCGTCAACTACGACGGCGTGCGCAAGCACCGCACGACGATCGGCTCGTACGCCCGCACCGGCTCGGACAACATGTTCGTCGCCCCGGTGACCGTCGGCGACGGCGCCTACACCGGTGCCGGCTCGGTCATCCGGCACGACGTCCCGCCGGGTGCGCTCGCCGTGAGCGCCGGCGCCCAGCGGAACATCGAGGGCTGGGTCTCCCGGTCCCGCGCCGGCACCCCCGCCGCCGAGGCCGCCGCCCGCGCCCGCGGCGAGGACGACCAGCTCTCGCCCCAGGCGCGCGCCGAGCGTGAGCGCGCCGGCCGCGCCGCCGGCTCGGGGGTCTACTCCACGCCGCCCCCGCACCTGCCGGACCACCCGGCCCCGCTGCCCGACGCCCAGCCCAGCACGGAGGACACCGCACGATGACCGGGATCGTCTCGCAGGACGGTGAGAAGCGGCTCGTCCTGGTCTCGGGTCGCGCGCACCCCGACCTGGCCGCGGCCGTGGCGCAGAGCCTCGACATCGACCTGCTGCCCACCACCGCGTACGACTTCGCGAACGGCGAGATCTACGTGCGGTTCGCCGAGTCGGTGCGCGGCGCGGACGTGTTCGTGCTGCAGAGCCACGCGGCGCCCATCAACCAGTGGCTGATGGAGCAGTTCCTCATGGTCGACGCGCTCAAGCGGGCCTCGGCCAAGACGATCACCGTGATCGCCCCGTTCTACGGCTACGCCCGGCAGGACAAGAAGCACCGCGGCCGCGAGCCGATCTCGGCCCGCCTGGTGTCGGACCTGTTCAAGACCGCGGGCGCCGACCGGCTGATGAGCGTCGACCTGCACGCCGCGCAGATCCAGGGCTTCTTCGACGGCCCGGTCGACCACCTGTGGGCGATGCCGATCCTCACCGAGTACGTGCGGACCCGGGTCGACGTGCAGAACGTCACCGTCGTGTCCCCGGACGCCGGTCGCATCCGCGTCGCCGAGCTGTGGGCGCAGAAGCTCGGCGGCGGGCCGCTGGCGTTCGTGCACAAGTCCCGCGACATCCGGCAGCCCAACAAGACGGTCGCGAACCGCGTGGTCGGCGACGTCGAGGGCCGGACCTGCGTGCTGGTCGACGACCTCATCGACACCGCCGGCACGATCACCGGGGCGGTGCGCGTGCTCAAGGAGGCGGGTGCGAAGGACGTCATCGTCGCCGCGACGCACGGCGTGCTGTCCGACCCGGCCACCGACCGCCTCCAGCAGTGCGGCGCGCGCGAGGTCATCGTCACCGACACCCTGCCGATCCCCGACGAGCACCGGTTCGAGAACCTGACCGTGCTGTCCATCGCGCCGCTCATCGCGCGCGCG
>JACXUT010000036.1 GCA_014763765.1 Micrococcales bacterium | reverse complement strand
TTGCCGGCGACCCCGGCCTCGCCTTCCCGCCCGGCACGCTCATGGAGCGCCTCGGCATGACGCTGCTGGAGGTGACGCCGCAGCGGGCCGTCGGGACGCTGCCGGTCGCCGGCAACGTGCAGCCCTACGGCCTGCTCCACGGCGGGGCGTCGGCGGTGCTGGCCGAGACCCTCGGCTCGTACGCCGCCGCCGCGCACGCGGGTCCCGGGCGGCGCGCCGTGGGCATCGAGCTGAGCTGCACGCACCACCGGTCGGCGACCGAGGGCGTGGTCACGGGCACCGCGACCGCCGTGCACCTCGGCGGGCGGGTGGCGACCTACGACGTCGTGGTCGAGGACCCGCGCGGCCGGCGGATCTGCTCCGCGCGGCTGACCTGCATGCTGATCGACGACCGCCCGGTCTGAGCCACCGCGGCCTCCGCCGGCGTCGCCGCCCGGCCCGCCCGGGCCCGGCGCCGGCGCGCGATGAGGTCGTCCAGCCCGACGCGCGCGCTGCGGCGGGCGGGGGCGTCCGCGACGAGCCGGCGCTGCAGCGCCTCGGTGCTGGCCACGCGGTGGGCCGCCGCCGGGGCGAACCCCAGGCGGGCGAGGAACCGCAGCATCCCGCGCGCGCCCGGCAGCGGCACCGCGAGCACGTCCGCGGCACCGGCCCGCTGCGCCTCCTCGACCACGGCGCCGAGCAGCGCGTGACCCACGCCGCGGCGGCGCGCGCCCTCGGCGACGTAGACCGCCTCGATCGACACGGCCACCTCGTCGGTGAACAGGCTCGGCCCGACGATGCGGGCGAGGGCCAGGCCGCAGACCTCGCCGTCCAGCAGGCCGACGAGCCCGCACGCCCCGGGCTCGCCCACGAGCGCGCCGATCTGGTGCCGCAGCCGGTCCGCGTCGTCCGTGCAGAGCTGCGCGCCCACCACCGACTCCGCGCGGGCGGCGAGGCTCAGGGCGACGAGGACGTCGAGGTCCTCGGGTCGGGCAGGGCGCACGGCGACGGGTGACGGCACGGCGACCTCCTCCTCGGCACTCGGACGGGGCGACGACAACGATGTCGTCGCGAGCCTGCTGCACCCCCTGCGGCAGCCCGATCATGGCCCACGACCGCCCGTTCTGCCTAGTCGCCCCCGGCAGCGGTCCCGGCGTCCGTCCGCGAACGGCCTGGTCAGCACGCCGGGCCGTGAACCGGCTCACACGCCCGGGTGAACGGCCCTCCGGAGGAGCGGGACGGCCGGCCGCGCACCGGCGCCCGCCCGGCGCCCGCCCGGCGCCCGCAGGCCGCGAACGCCTCGAACACGCCCGTAATCATCCGGAAACTATTGCTCCCTACTGTCGCGCCAACTCACGGAGAGCAGAACGTGACGCGCCCGGCCTCCCGGTCGTGCTGCCTGCTCGCCGGAAACCGCAGCCGACTCCGGCCGATCCGTCGGCCACGACCGGACGGAGGACCAGGTGCGCCGAGCCGCAACCAGGGACCGTTCCACCGCCGGGGCGCTCGCCGTCCTCGGCGCGCTCCTGCTCACCCTGCTCCTCACCGTGGCCGTCCCGGGCACCGCCCGGGCGGCGGCGGCCGGGTGCGTCGCCGACGCCGCCACCGGCTGCCTCAACGGCACCATCCGCACGTCCGACCAGCAGCCCGCTGCCGGCGTCGTGCTCGACGTCGAGGGCCCCGGTGGCGCGAGCCAGGCCACCACGGACGCCGACGGCCGCTGGACGCTGGCCGTGACCGAGGCGGGCGACTACACGGTCACGCTCGACACCGCGACGCTCCCCGCGGGCGAGACGCTGCGCGACCCGTCGGGCAACCCGCGCACCGTGACGGTCGCGCTCGGGTCCTCCGCGGGCGTGCTGTTCCCGCTGGGCGAGCCCGCGGCGCCCGCCGGGGGTGGCGACGAGACCGCCGCCCCCGACCCGGCCAGCACCGCGCCGGCCCCGTCCGACGAGGTGGGGGCCCCCACCGGGTCGTCCAGCTCCGGCGGGTTCTCCTGGGGGCGTCTCGCGCAGCAGGCGAGCAGCGGCCTGGTGTTCGGCGTGCTGCTCGCGCTGGCCTCCGTCGGGCTGTCGCTGATCTACGGCACCACGGGCCTGTCGAACTTCGCGCACGGCGAGCAGGTGACGCTCGGCGCGATCGCCGCGTACGTCGGCGTCCAGCTCTGGGGCCTGCCGCTGCTCGTCGCGGGCGTGCTGGCCGTGGTGGTCGGCGCGGCGTCGGGCTGGCTGCAGGACGCGGGGATGTGGCACCCGCTGCGCAAGCGGCGGGTCGGCACCACGCAGCAGATGATCGTCACGATCGGCCTGTCGATGGCGCTGCAGTACACGTACCAGTTCTTCTTCGGCGGGGGCGCGCTGCGCATCGTCACGACGAACCCGACGACGGTCACGCTCGGTCCGGTCCGGATCAGCACGACGTCGCTGTGGTCGCTGCTGCTGGCGGCCGTCGTGCTCGCCGCGGTGGCGTACTTCCTGCTCGGCACCCGGGTCGGCCGCGCCACCCGGGCGGTCTCCGACAACCCCGCGCTGGCGGCGGCGTCGGGCATCACCGTCGACCGCATCGTGCGGCTCGTCTGGGTGCTCGGTGCGGCGCTCGCCGCGCTCGGCGGCGTGCTCATGGGCCTGTACCTCAACGCGACGTCGTGGAACATGGGCGGCGCGCTGCTGCTCCTCATGTTCGCCGCGGTGACGCTGGGCGGCCTCGGCCAGGCGTTCGGCGCGCTGGCCGGCTCGATCGTCATCGGCCTGGTGGTCGAGATGTCGAACCTCGTCATCCCGAGCGACATGCGCTACGCCGGCGCCCTGCTCATCCTCATCCTCGTCCTGCTGCTGCGGCCCCAGGGCATCCTCGGACGCGCCGAGCGGATCGGTTAAGGAGCCGTCATGGAGTGGTCCCGCATCCTCGTCAACGTCGCGGGCGAGATCTTCGCCCCGACCACCGCCGCCTACGCGCTGGCGGCCATCGGCCTCAACGTGCACTTCGGCCTCACCGGCCTGCTGAACATGGGCCAGGCCGGGTTCATGCTGCTCGGTGCCTACGGCTTCGCGATCTCGACCATCGCCGGGTGGCCGCTGTGGGCCGCGGTGCTCGTCGCGATCGCCTGCGCCGCCGTGTTCGCCCTGCTGCTCGGCATCCCCACGCTCAAGCTGCGCGGCGACTACCTGGCGATCGTGACGATCGCCGCCGCCGAGATCATCCGCCTCGTCGGGCGGTCCACCGCCCTGACGGACCTGACGGGCGCCTCGTCCGGGCTGCGCGGCAACTCGTACAAGGACACGTTCCAGGACGCGTCGCCGTTCCCGGACGGCAACCTCGCGATCGGACCGTTCGAGTACTCGATGAACGCGTCCAACTCGTGGTGGATCCGCATCGTCGGCTGGGCGGTCGTCGCCCTGGCGTGCCTGCTGGTGTGGCTGCTCATCCGCAGCCCCTGGGGCCGGGTGCTCAAGGGCATCCGCGAGGACGAGGACGCTGTGCGGTCGCTCGGCAAGAACGTCTACTCGTACAAGATGCAGTCCCTGGTGCTCGGCGGGGTGATCGGCGCCGTGGCGGGCATCATCTACGTCCTGCCCCGGGCGGTGCAGCCCGACTCGATGGGCCGCCCCATGACGTTCTTCGTCTGGACGATCCTGCTGCTCGGCGGCGCCGCGACGGTGTTCGGGCCGGTGCTCGGGTCGATCATCTTCTGGGTCTCGCTCATGCTCATCAAGTCCGTCATGCGCGTCGGCGTCCCCGAGTCCGTGATGCGCACCGAGCAGATCGAGCAGTTCGGCTGGATCGTCGTCGGCGTGACGCTCATGCTGCTGGTGATCTTCCGGCCCCAAGGCATCCTCGGCGACAAGAAGGAGCTGGCGATCGATGTCCGCTGACGTCCCCCGCGGCCACGTGCCGCCGCCCGTCCCGCACGCGACGACGGCCAGCGGCAAGGACCGCGTCACGGCCGACCTGGCGCACGTCGCCCGCACCCCCGGCATCCCGAAGCCCGACGCGATCGTCGTCGCCGACGGGGTCACCCGGCACTTCGGCGGCATGACCGCCGTCGACGTGGAGCACCTCGAGGTGCAGCGCGGCGCGATCACCGCCCTCATCGGCCCGAACGGCGCCGGCAAGACGACGCTGTTCAACCTGCTGACCGGGTTCGACCGGCCGAGCACCGGCACGTGGTCGTTCGAGGGACGGTCCCTGTCCGGGGTCGCGGCGGCGCGCGTCGCCCGCTCCGGCATGGTCCGCACCTTCCAGCTGACCAAGGCGCTGTCCCGCATGACCGTCATCGAGAACATGCGGCTCGGGGCCACCCGCCAGCCCGGCGAGAACCTGTTCACCGCGCTGGTGCCGCCGCTGTGGAGGGCGCGCGAGAAGGAGATCACCGAGAAGGCCGAGGAGCTGCTGGTCCGGTTCAAGCTCGACGCCAAGCGCGACGACTACGCGGGCTCGCTGTCCGGCGGCCAGCGCAAGCTGCTCGAGATGGCGCGGGCGCTGATGTCGGACCCCACGATGGTCATGCTCGACGAGCCGATGGCCGGCGTGAACCCGGCGCTGACGCAGTCGCTGCTCGGCCACATCCAGGCGCTGCGCGAGGACGGCACGACCGTGCTGTTCGTCGAGCACGACATGCACATGGTCCGGCACATCTCGGACTGGGTGGTCGTCATGGCGGAGGGCCGGATCGTCGCCGAGGGGCCGCCCGAGGCCGTGATGGCCGACCAGGCCGTGATCGACGCGTACCTGGGCGCGCACCACGACACCGACCTGGGCGACGACGCGCTGCTCGAGGACGGCATCGCGCGCCTCGAGGCCGAGGAGGCCGGCGAGGTGGACGACGCGTTCGCCGGCACCGACACCGGCACCGACACGAAGGAGGGCACCCGATGAGCAGCACCGCCGTGCAGGGGTCCGACCCCTCGACCGTCCACCGCGGGGCGCCCGCGGGCGAGCCGCTGCTGGCGGCGACCGACCTGGTGGCGGGCTACGTGCCGGGCGTCAACATCCTCAACGACTGCAACCTCGTGGTGCACCCCGGGGAGCTCGTCGGCATCATCGGCCCGAACGGCGCCGGCAAGTCGACGCTGCTCAAGGCGCTGTTCGGGCTCGTGACGATCCGGTCCGGCTCGGTGGTGCTGAAGGGCGAGGACATCACCAACCACCGTGCCGACTCGCTGGTGCGGCGCGGCGTCGGGTTCGTGCCGCAGACCAACAACGTGTTCCCGTCGCTGTCCATCCAGGAGAACCTCGAGATGGGGCTGTTCCAGGCCCCCAAGCGGTTCGCGGAGCGGTTCGACTTCATCGTCGACCTGTTCCCGGTGCTCGGCGAGCGGCGCAAGCAGCGCGCCGGGTCGCTGTCCGGCGGCGAGCGGCAGATGGTCGCGATGGCGCGCGCGCTCATGATGGACCCGTCCGTGCTGCTGCTCGACGAGCCGTCCGCGGGCCTGTCCCCCGTCCGCCAGGACGAGACGTTCCTGCGGACCCGCAAGATCAACAAGGCGGGCGTGTCGGTCGTCATCGTCGAGCAGAACGCCCGGCGGTGCCTGCAGATCTGCGACCGCGCGTACGTGCTCGACCAGGGGTCGAACGCCTACTCGGGCCCCGGGCGCGAGCTGATGAACGACCCGAAGGTCATCGAGCTGTACCTCGGGACGCTCGCCACCGACGTCGAGGCCGCGGCGCAGCGGGACGCCCCGCAGGGCTGAGCCCGCCTCCCCGTCGCGAGCCCGCGTCCGCCGTCAGGCGGGCGCGGGCTCGTGCGTGTGCGGGTGCGCGTGGTCGTGCGGGTGCGCGTGGTCGTGCGGGTGCGCGTGGTCGTGCCCCGCGCCGTCCTCCGGCTCCCCCGCGTCGAACGGCTCCATCCCGAGGCGTGCCCGCACCTCCGGGCGGCGCAGCGGCGGCACGGTGGCCGGCGGGCGCCGCCGGTCCGGGAGCTCGGCGAGCAGCCGCGTGACGATCGCCGCCACCTCCGCGACGGCCCGCTCGACGGGCTCGTGGGTCGCCGCGCTGGTGGCCTGGACGCCCGTGACCTTGCGGACGAACTGCCGCGCGGCGGCCTCGACCTCCTCGGGCGTCGCGGCCGGCTCGAGCCCCCGCAGCGTCGTGATGTTCCGGCACATCGTTGGTCCCCCTCGCGGACGGTGCGCCGGGCCGCGCGGCCCGTGCCCGGCCGACCGTACGCCGCCCCACCGGGCCCGTGGAAGCCCTCCGGGGCACGCGCCGGGGCCCGGGACGCGCGTGGCGTCCCGGGCCCCGGGGGTGGTGCTGCCGGCTGCCGCCGGTCAGGCTCGCGTCACTCGACGGAGCCCTCGACCGCCTTCACCCAGACGTTCTTGTTGTCGGCCCCGTACTTGTAGACGCCGATGAACGCCGACGACGGGTCGTTGTCCGCGTTGAACGGGCCGGTGCCCGCCTGGCCGACGTAGTGGATGTCGCTGCCGCCGTCGAGGAGCTCGACGCAGTCCGCGAACGTGGAGCACTCCTCGCCGCCGTCCGCGCCGGAGACCGCCGCCAGGTTCGCCTGGATCGTCGGGCCGTCGGTGGCGCCGCCCTTGACCGCCGCGAGGGCCGCCAGGATCGTCGCGTCGTACGACTCGGGGCCGTAGGCGTAGTCGGTGAGGTTCGCGTCGACCTCCTTGAGGCGCGCCTGGAACTCGTCGCTGGGGAACGCGCCGGGGATGGTGCCCTGGGCGCCCTCGAGCGTGCCCGGCTCGAAGTCCGCCGAGTAGTCCGCCGTGTTGCCGTCCACCATGTAGATCGTCGACGGGTCGACGCCGGCGGCGGCGAGCTCGGGGATGATCTGCTTGGTCTGCTCGAACGCCAGCACCACGACCGCGTCGGGGTTGGTGGCCATGAGCGCCGTGACGTCGGTCGCGAAGCTGCTCGCGGCCGGGTCGAACTCCTCGCCCGGGTTGCCGTAGACGACGGTCGCGCCCGTGGCCTCGACGGTCTCCTTGACGACGTCGCGCAGCGAGGTGCCGTAGTCGTCGTTGAACACCAGGATGCCGATGTTGGAGTGCCCGTCACCGGTGATGAGGTTGCCGAGCGCCGAGCCCTGGACCGTGTCCGGCGGGGCGGTGCGGAAGTAGAAGTCCGAGTAGCCGGACAGCGACGTCGCGGTGTTCGCCGGCGAGATCTGCACGACCTCGGCGCCCGTGATGTCGTCGATCACGTTGAGCGTGACGGACGAGGACGCCGCACCGATGATGACCTGCACGTCCTGCGAGAGCAGGTCGGTCACCGACTGGGTCGCGACCTCGGCGTGGTCGGCGTCCGAGGAGTCCGCGTGCGTGACCTCGACGTCCTGACCCAGGACGCCGCCCGCCTCGTTGATCTCCTTGATCGCCAGGTCGACGCCGGCGACCTCCGGCGGGCCGAGGTACGCCAGGGTGCCGGTCTGCGGGAGGAGCGTGCCGACGATCAGCGGGCTGCCGTCACCGCCGGCCGTCTCGTCGTCGCCGGACCCGCCGTCGTCGGAGCTGGAGCACGCGGTGAGCACCAGCGCGACGGCGCCGGCGAGGGCCGCCGCCTGGACGGCGTGTGTCGTACGAATCATGCGTGGTACCCCTGTCGGTGAGTACTGCCGGCCGGGAGCCCCGGCCGGTGCTGTGGCCGTGAACGTAGGGGCCGCATGTGTCCGACATGTGTCGGCTGTGTCTCAACGAGTGGTTGTTGCCGATTCGTGACCAACGAGCGGTTCGTGGGCCGCGCTCCGCCCGGACGCGCCGAGGCCCGGTCCGCCACGACGGGCGGACCGGGCCTCGGGGAGCAACCGGGCGGGACGGGGCGTCAGGCGCCGCCGCCGACCTGCTCGATGACCGCGTCCGCGACCTCGCGCATCGTGAGGCGGCGGTCCATCGAGGTCTTCTGGATCCAGCGGAACGACTCCGGCTCCGTCAGGCCCATCTTCGTCATGAGCAGGCCCTTGGCGCGGTCCACGCGCTTGCGGGTCTCGAAGCGCTCGGCCAGGTCGGCCACCTCGGACTCCAGCGCGGAGATCTGCGCGTAGCGGGAGATCGCGATCTCGACCGCCGGCAGCAGGTCCGCCGGGCTGAACGGCTTCACCACGTACGCCATCGCGCCGGCGTCGCGCGCCCGCTCGACGAGCTCGGTCTGCGAGAACGCGGTGAGCAGCACGACCGGCGCGAGGTGGGCCTTCGCGATGCGCTCGGCCGCGGAGATCCCGTCGAGCACCGGCATCTTGACGTCCATGACCACGACGTCGGGCTTGAGCTCCGTGGCGAGGGCCACGGCCTGCTCGCCGTCCCCGGCCTCACCGACCACGTCGAAGCCCGCCTCGCGCAGCGTCTCGACGACGTCCATGCGGATGAGGGCCTCGTCCTCCGCGACGACCGCGCGGCGGGCCGGCTTCGCGGCGACCTCCGGGGCCTTCTCGGCCGCGCGGGCCTGCGGGATGTCGAGGTCGAGGGGGGTGCTGCCGGCCTGCTGCTCGCTGCCGTCCGGCGTGGTCGGCGTCGCGTCCTGGGTGCTCACGGGATCAGATTCTAGGACCACGTCCGGCCCGGCCGCCCGGAACGCCCCTGTGAACCTCGGCACGCCGACCGTCCGGTCGGGTTCGTCCCGGTTTGCGGAGCCTGTCCCTGGCGAAGTGCACCCCGGGGGCGAGCGCGCCTCGTCAAGCCTGCACGACATGCGCCCACATGAGCGATCTCTCGCCCTGAACATGGCGTCGCGACCGACACGCTACGCAATGACGCGACATGCCACGCGGCTATCCCGCGCCCCATCCCTGCCAACTCTCCTCACCCGAGCTCGAGCACAGCCGCCTACCTGCGACGGGTACTTAAAGCAGCCGACCGGCCACCGTGCCGCTCGGATCACGCTCCGACTAGAGTGTTCCCGTGACGAACTGGCAGAAGATGCTCATACCGTCTCGCGCCAAACGCGGGTCCGATTCGGCACCTCTATCAGTAGGAGCAAGAACGCTCGGCCTCTTGGCAGACCCCTCCTGGATCCACCGCCGCGTGGAGACGGTGACGATGCGTGCGGACGGCGAGACGCGGCGGCAAGTGAGCTTCGATGTCACCCTACCAATGTCACTGCACATACATCCGGACGAACTCACGGAAAACGGAGCACAAAAAAGCGCAGCGCGTGTCGTCGTTCCACTCGGATTCATGCGCAAAGGAACGCTCGTTGACCTTGACGTCTCAGATGCTACGGGGCGAGCCGTACCCGTCCTCTCTCTCGGGCAGAATGGTGAACTAGTCCTCGAAGCCATGAGTTACCTAGTTCGCCGGCTGGGGCCGCCGTCCGACTTTACCCCCGCGCTACGCGATGTGATCTTCAGCCGGGTTGCCAACCCTGGCGAAATACAGAGCAGCGAGCGAGCGAGACGCACTGCTTTTATGGAAATTGCCAAGCGATCCGTTGACGATAGTGACTCCGGTGATGTCAAGTGCCTCCCGGGCGACCAGAACGTTCAGCAATTGGTTATGTGGTTGCGAACACTCCTGAAGGACTCTCCGTCGCCCGACCTCACAATGCTCGCCTCGCTGCTCGCAGCGATGAGTGAGGATTACGTGTTCGCGGTCGAGGTGGACGGCGATGTCGCTAGTGCCCGAATGCTACTCAAGGTGTCATATGCGTCACGCGTTCAGCCCTTGAAGCGGCACTTTGAGTTCTTGAGACACTCCGAAGCCTGGCAACTGGGTATTGCAAGCGCGGCGGCAACGAGCACGCACCTCGAGATTGAAACGACGCCCGGCGTCCAAGTCAGCGAACTTCGCGTGATCAAGGCGCCCGGAGTCACAGGGAACCCTTTCGCCCACACTCCAGCAATTGCAGCCCATCGAGTGCATGTTTTCACCAGTCGTAGAGAGACCACTGCGGCAGCCTTTACGCGGATGAGAGTAACGGTCATGCCAACTCGGCAGGGAGCACTCTCGTTTAGTCTCTCTGCAGCAATTGCAAACTTCGCCACTCAGGCACTCTTGTTCTTCACGGGTAAACAGATCATTGATCTCGCTTACGCTTCAGGTGGTCCAGCTTCGGAGGTAGCCGAGCACCTCGGACCCCTGCGGGATACGACCGCCGCCGCGATCGTGGCTCTCGCGCTGAGCCTGGCCGCCGCGACTTTGGTCGTCGTCCAGTACCACGACGTCGAGCGCAAGGTCTCGGCCGCGCCGCGCGGCATCATTCTGGCCTCAGCTTTATTCTTCGCGCTTTCCCTCGCCTCATGGACATTTCACTCGTGGACCCCTCAGTCTGTCACCAACCTAGCCCATTGGGTCCAACTGGGTTGCCTGCTAGCGTCAAGCTTGCTCGCCGCGTGGGCGACCTTCGCATGGGTCGCAGCGTCTCCTGGCAGAGTCGAGAAGCGGCTGCTACGCAAATTCGACGGCCTCGTTGAGGGCCTGCCTCAGGGCGAGTTGCGCGCGGCAGGACTCGCCGCAACCGAAAGTGCCCTGTTCGAAGGCTTGCCGATCGCTGCAGTTGAAGAACTGGCTCGGCATTATCGAGAGGAGTTACGGCATGCACGTGCCTGAAAGCTACCTTCATCAGCGCGTTGGAGCACTGGGGTATCGAGTGCTTGGTCTTGATATTGATGGAGTATGCGCGGACTACACCAGCGCATTCCGCGAGTTCTGCAGTGCGCGGATGAATCTCCCCGAGTCGAGCTTTCCTGAGCCAACGGCCTACAACCTGGTCGCTGCTGGGTGGCCTTTCTCGTCAGTTGATGAGTATCTGAAGTATCACCGCGAAGCGGTCGAAGATGGGCTCTACGCCCGGGTTCCGGCCTACGCGGGAGTGAGCGAGGCGCTCTGGAGTCTTTCGAGCGCCGATGTTCATGTGCGCATCGTCAGTCATCGCCTATTTCTATCAGGGCTGCATCGCGTGATCGTGCGTGACACTGCCGACTGGCTCGAGCGTCAGGACATTCCCTACATGTCGTTGTGCATGACGGGCCTGAAAGACAGCATCGAGGCAACTGTCTACGTGGAAGACTCGCCGTCAATGATTCGAGCACTCAGGAAAGCAGGCAGCGACGTGGTGATCTTTGATCAGCCCTATAATCGCGATCTGGCCGGGGCTCGGTTCAGCGACTGGCGCCAAGGCGGAGAGCTGCTGCTGTCTCGACTGGGATCGGAACTGGGGTAACTCCATCCCCTCGCGCGTCTCGCAAGGGCGCGTTGCCGTGCTGGATGGCAAAGTTGATCGCCGACCCGGCGACCTGAGTTCCCTCACGAGTCCCGGCTAAGGCGTGCTCGGACGGTCGGACAGGCGGTTCTCGCGGCCGTTGGGGCCATTGGCAGTTCGCTCTGCGGAGCCATCGCACGGTCAACTTGGGGGCAGCGCACTCAGCGCCGGTGTTCCGCAGCCCTTGGGCTACGTCTCTGGCCCCGAGCGCGTGCCGGCAGGGGCCTGCTGGCGCTCCCTCACCAGTTTGTGTGCGCACGACTCGAGGTCGATGGTTGCCGCAGGGCGGTTCGCGGCAGTGGCAGTGCCCCGAGTGGGATTCGAACCCACACTGGATCGGGTTTGAGCCGAACGCCTCTGCCGGTTGGGCTATCGGGGCCGCCGGGCCAGCGTACCGGCGGCTGTCCCACCTCCGGCACGGCCGGCCGGCGTCAGCCCTGCACGAGCGCGCCGTACCACCCCAGGCCGGCGTACGTCTCGTACCCCGGGGACGCCGCGAACCCGATGGTCCGGCCCTCGTCGGTGTACGACCCGGTCGCGTCCTGCCCGGTGCGCAGCACCACCCTCTCGGCCAGGACGCCGCGCCGGTCCGACGCGGCGAGCACCAGCCCCGAGCGGTCCAGCAGCAGCACGCGCGTGGACTCCCGCTCCCCGGGCGCGAGGCGGACGCCGTCGACCACGGCCTGCGCCTGGCGCTCCCAGTCGAAGAACACCCCGAGCGCCCCGAGCGGGCGCCCGTCGGCCCGTCCGCCCTCGCGCACGGCGGTGGCGTAGGTGGCGGTCAGCGCGTCCAGGCCGGGCTCGCGGGCGACGTCGAGCGCGGCGTAGTCGTCGCCGTCGCGCGTCGCCATGGCCGCGCGGAACCACGGCCGGTCCGACACGTCCGTCCCGACCGCCCGCGCGCCCGCACCACCGGCGCCCGCGCCCGCGCTCGCCACGACCCGGCCGTCCGCGTCCGCGAGCCACAGGTCCAGGTACACCGTGTACGCGCGCAGGATGACGGCGAGGCGCTCGCCCGCGTGGTGCGCCGCCGCCGGGTCGCCGGTCGCGAGCGCACCGACCACGGCGGCGTCGGTCGCCCACCAGCGGACGTCGCACGACCGCTCGTAGAGGTTGCGGTCCACGATCTCGATGGCGTTGAGCGCGAGGTCCGCCAGCCGCTGCCCGCGCACCCGGCCGACCAGGGCGTGGCCGAGCTCCGTGAGCTCGTCGATGCGGGGACGCAGCTCGCCGGAGAGCTCCTCGGACAGCGCGCGTGCGCGGTCCGCGACCTCGCTGACCTCGCGCGCGACGACGGCGAAGCCCGCGCCGTGGTCCCCCGCCCGCGCGGACTCGATCAGCGCGTTCAGCGCCAGCATCTTGGTGCTGCGGGCCACCTGCTCGATGCCCTGCAGCTTCTCCCCCGTGACGCGCCCGACCTCCTCGGCCAGCCGCACGACCCGTTCCGGCACGCGGATCCCTCCCGCTCGGTGACTGCTCGCCCTGCCGCCATCCGTCCTGCTGATCGGCCGTCGCGGCGCCGACCTGAGCGGCGGCGGCGCGCGGCGCGGGGCGTAGATTCGGCACCCGTGACCCCGGCCCCCACCCCGACCGAGCTCGCGGCCGTCGCCGCGCGGCTCCGGGCGGCCGGGTGCGTCTGGGCCGAGGACGAGGCCGCGGTGCTGTGCGCCGAGGCGCCGGACCGCGCGGCGCTGGAGGTGCTGGTCGGACGGCGGGCGGCGGGCGAGCCCCTCGAGCAGGTGGTGGGCTGGGCGGGGTTCGCCGGTCTGCGGGTCGCCGTCGCGCCGGGGGTGTTCGTCCCGCGCGCCCGCACGCAGGCGCTCGTGCGGCGCGCGGTGCGGCTGCTGGCCGGCGCGCCGCACCCGACGGTCGTGGACCTGTGCTGCGGCACGGGGGCGGTCGGGCTCGCCGTCGCCCGGGCGCACCCCGGGACGCGACTCTGGGCGGCGGACGTCGACCCGGCGGCGGTCGCGTGCGCCCGCACGAACCTGGACGGCGTGGGGACCGTGGTGCAGGGCGACCTCGACGCACCCCTGCCGGCCGGCCTGCGCGGGCGGGTGGACGTGATGACGGCGAACGCGCCGTACGTGCCGACCGCCGAGATCGCGCACATGCCGCCGGAGGCGCGCGAGCACGAGCCGCTGGTCGCGCTGGACGGCGGGGCGGACGGCGTGGACCTGCACCGGCGCGTGGCGGCCGCGGCCGCGGGCTGGCTGGCGCCCGGTGGGCACCTGCTGATCGAGACCAGCACGGTCCAGGCCGCCGCGACGTCCGCCGCGTGCGAGGCGCACGGCCTGCGCGCGCGCGTCGAGCACGACGACGACGTGGACGGGACGGTGGTGGTCGCCCGGCTCCCCCGGTGAGCCGCCCTCCTACAGTGGGGGGCGCGGCGCGCACCGGGCGTGCCGCCGAGGGGAGGGTGCCGTGGGCCGGGCGCTGATCGTGGTGGACGTGCAGAACGACTTCTGCGAGGGCGGGGCCCTGGCGGTCGCCGGCGGCGCGGACGTGGCCCACGGGGTGACGGCGTTCCTCGACCGCGCCGCGGGCTCCTACGACGTCGTGGTCGCGACGGCGGACTGGCACGAGCCGCTGCCCGACTCGAACGCCGGCCACTTCGCCGTCGCCGCGGACCCGGACTACGTGACCACCTGGCCGGAGCACTGCGTCCGCGGGACGGCCGGCGCGGCGTACCACCCCGCCCTGCGCCTGCCCGAGGGGGTGCTGCACGTGCGCAAGGGCCAGGGGCGGCAGGACTACTCGGGCTTCGAGGGCGAGGTGCAGGGCGACGACGCCGGACTGGCCGACGTCCTGCGCGCCCGCGGCGTCGACGGGGTCGACGTCGTCGGCCTCGCCACGGACCACTGCGTGGCGGCCACGGCGCTCGACGCCCTCGCGGCGGGCCTCGACGTGCGCGTGCTGACGGACCTGACCGCGGGCGTGGGCGTCCGGACGACCATCGACGCGCTCACCCGGCTCGCCGGGCGGGGTGTCGCGCTGACGACCTCCGCGGCGCGGTAGCCGACCCGGCCGCCGGGCGCTCCCGTCCGGCGCGCAGGACCCGGGGCGGGCCGGCTGCTCCCGGCGCGCCCCGGGTCAGCCCTGGTCGGCGCGCAGCCGCCCCGTCTCCCGGAACGTGTCGGCGATCTGCTGGGCCTGGGCGGAGACGAGGCGGCGGTACAGGTCGTAGGCGGCGTCGATGCGCACGGGGAGGTCACCGCGGCTGCGGGCGAGCTGCCAGTCGCGCTTCGCCGCCGCGATGTCCGCGTTGGTGATGACCACGCGCGCCTCGTCCTCGTCCGCCATGGGTCGAGCATGCGTCCGTTTTGCCCGATTTGCGATAGTCCGTCGGGGTGAACGGAGCCCGTGGACCGGGTGAACCCGGGCCCCGGGCCGGCCCGCGGTCCCCCGATCGGCTGCCGCGGGAGCCGTCCGGGGCGCGCCGCGCCCGGGTCGCGTCGGCCCGCGCCGGCGCCGCGAGCCGCTCCCCCCGCGGCCGCGGCCGTCCCCGGCGGCCTCGTTCGTCCTGCGGACCCGGGGGTTCGGCTGGCACGCTGTGCTCCTGGGCCCTCCGGCCCAGCGCCACCACCTGCCGAAGGACGACCACGCATGAGGATCTGGCCCGGACGCCCCTACCCGCTGGGCGCCACGTACGACGGCAGCGGCACCAACTTCGCGCTGTTCTCGGGCGTCGCCGAGCGGGTGGAGCTGTGCCTGTTCGACGACGCCGGCAACGAGACCCGGGTGGACCTGCCCGAGGTCGACGCGTTCGTCTGGCACGGCTACGTCCCGGCGCTCCAGCCCGGGCAGCGCTACGGCTACCGCGTGCACGGGCCCTACGACCCCGCGCAGGGCCACCGCTGCGACCCGTCCAAGCTGCTGCTCGACCCGTACGCGAAGGCCATCGACGGGCAGATCACGGGCGACCCGTCGCTGTACTCGTACACGTTCGGCGCCGAGGACGAGCGGAACACCGACGACTCCGCCGGACACACCATGACGTCCGTGGTCGTGAACCCCTACTTCGACTGGGGCCACGACCGCCCGCCGCAGCACGAGTACCACGACTCGGTCATCTACGAGGCGCACGTCAAGGGCCTGACCCGGCTGCACCCCGCGGTGCCGGAGGAGATGCGCGGCACGTACTCCGCCCTCGCGCACCCGGCCGTCATCGAGCACCTGACGTCGCTGGGCGTCACCGCGGTCGAGCTCATGCCGGTGCACCAGTTCGTCAACGACCCCGCCCTGCAGGAGCGCGGGCTGTCGAACTACTGGGGCTACAACACGATCGGGTTCTTCGCGCCGCACAACGGGTACGCCGCGTTCGGCAGCACCGGGCAGCAGGTGCAGGAGTTCAAGGCGATGGTCAAGGAGCTCCACGCCGCCGACATCGAGGTCATCCTCGACGTCGTCTACAACCACACCGCCGAGGGCAACCACCTGGGCCCCACCCTGTCGTTCCGCGGGATCGACAACGCGTCGTACTACCGGCTGGTGGACGAGGACAAGGCGCACTACTTCGACACGACGGGCACCGGCAACTCGCTGCTCATGCGCTCGCCGCACGTGCTGCAGCTGATCATGGACTCGCTGCGCTACTGGGTGCAGGACATGCACGTCGACGGGTTCCGGTTCGACCTCGCGGCGACGCTGGCCCGGCAGTTCCACGAGGTCGACCGGCTGAGCGCGTTCTTCGACATCGTGCAGCAGGACCCGATCATCTCCCAGGTCAAGCTCATCGCGGAGCCGTGGGACCTCGGGGACGGCGGCTACCAGGTCGGCGGGTTCCCCCCGCTGTGGTCGGAGTGGAACGGGCAGTACCGCGACACCGTGCGGGACTTCTGGCGCGGGGAGCCGTCGACGCTGGCCGAGTTCGCCAGCCGGCTGTCCGGCTCCGCGGACCTGTACGAGCACTCCGGCCGCCGGCCGATCGCGAGCGTCAACTTCGTCACCGCGCACGACGGCTTCACGCTGGCCGACCTCGTGTCGTACAACGAGAAGCACAACGAGGCCAACGGCGAGGGCAACCGCGACGGCGAGAGCCACAACCGGTCCTGGAACTGCGGCGTCGAGGGCCCCACGGACGACCCCGAGGTGCTCGACCTGCGGGGCCGGCAGCAGCGCAACTTCCTCACCACCCTGCTGCTCTCCCAGGGCGTGCCGATGATCGCGCACGGCGACGAGCTGGGCCGCACCCAGCAGGGCAACAACAACGTGTACTGCCAGGACGACGAGCTGTCGTGGGTGGACTGGGACCTCGACGAGCGCCGCACGACGCTGCTGGAGTTCGCCCGCCGCGTCGTGCACCTGCGCCGCGACCACCCCGTGTTCCGCCGGCGCCGGTTCTTCGCCGGGGCGCCCGAGCGCGGCGGGGAGTCGGACCTGCGGGACATCGCGTGGTTCACGCCCGCCGGGGAGCACATGTCCGACGCGCAGTGGCAGGAGGCCCTCGCGCGGTCGGTGATGGTGTTCCTCAACGGCGACGCCATCGCGGAGCCGGACCTGCGCGGCGAGGAGATCGTCGACGACTCGTTCCTGGTCCTGTTCAACGCCCAGCCCGAGCCGACGACGTTCACCCTCCCGGGCGCCGACTACGGCGAGACGTGGACCGTGGCGCTCGACACCGACCACCAGCTCACGCCCGGCGAGGAGCTCGCGGCCGGGGTCGACGTGCGCCTCGAGCACCGCTCCACGGTCGTGCTCGTGCGCCCCCCGGTGCAGGCGGTGGACCCCGTGACGCAGGCGCCGGCGACGACGACGCTCCCGGCCGGCGCGCAACCGCCGGCCCCGCAGGAGGACGGCCCGCCGGCGACGCGGACGGGCGGTGGCGCGTGACCGTCGACCGCGGCCCCGAGGCCCGCACCCCGTCGCGCCGGCTGCCGGCACCGGACCGGCCCGTCCCGACGTCGACGTACCGCGTCCAGCTGGGGGCCGACCTCACGTTCGACGACGTCGCGGCCCGCGTGCCGTACCTCGCCGACCTCGGGGTGACGCACGTGTACCTGTCGCCGGTGCTGACCGCCGCACCCGGCTCCACCCACGGCTACGACGTCGTCGACCACGACGCCGTCTCCCCCGTCCTCGGCGGTGAGGACGGGCTGCGCCGCCTCGCGGACGCGGCCCACGCCGCGGGCCTGGGGCTCGTGCTCGACATCGTCCCGAACCACATGGCCGTCCCCACCCCGGCGTGGCACAACCGCGCGCTGTGGTCGGTGCTCGCCGAGGGACCGGCGTCGCCGTACGCGTCCTGGTTCGACGTGGACTGGTCCGCGGGCGAGGGCGACGTGCTCATGCCCGTGCTCGGCGACCGGATCGGCGCCGTGCTCGCGTCCGGCGAGCTGCGGCTCGAGCACGAGGTCGTCCCGGGGCACGGCGAGGAGCCGCAGCCGGTGCTGCGCTACTACGACCACGTGTTCCCGGTCCGCCCGGGCACCGAGGCGCTGCCGCTGGCCGAGCTGCTCGAGCGGCAGCACTACCGGCTCGCGTACTGGCGGGTGGCCGACGAGGAGCTGAACTACCGCCGGTTCTTCGACGTCGGCACGCTCGCGGCCGTCCGCGTCGAGGACCCCGACGTGTTCGACGCCACGCACGCCCTGGTGCTGCGCCTGCTCGACGAGGGCGTCGTCGACGGGCTGCGGATCGACCACCCGGACGGCCTCGCGGACCCCGGCGGCTACCTGGACCGGCTGCGGGAGCGGTCCGGCGGCGCGTGGGTCGTCGTCGAGAAGATCCTGCAGGGCGAGGAGGAGCTGCCCGCGGACTGGTCGACGGCCGGCACCACCGGCTACGAGGCGCTGTGGCGCATCCAGCAGACGTTCGTCGACCCGGGCGGCGGCGCGCGCCTGGGCGCCCTGCTGCACCGGCTCTCCGGCGACACGTCCGACGCGCTGCCCGAGATCGTCGACACCGCCAAGCGGCAGATCGTCGACCGGGCCCTGTACGCCGAGGTGTACCGCCTGACCGAGCTCGCGGCGGAGGTCTGCCGCGACGACCTGCGGCTGCGGGACCACACCTGGCGGTCCCTGCACGACTGCCTGGTGGAGCTGCTGGTCGCGATGGACCGGTACCGGGCCTACGTGGTGCCGGGCCGGACGCCGCACCCGGCGGACGTCGAGGTGCTCGAGCACGCCGCGCGCACCGCCCGCGACCGGCTCTCCCCCGAGCGCGCCGCGACCATGGACGTGCTCGTGGACCTGCTGCTCGGGCGCGAGGTCGGCAGCGCCGGCCGGACGCGCGACCCGCGCCGGGACGAGCTGGTCGTGCGGTTCCAGCAGACCTGCGGCGCCGTCATGGCCAAGGGCGTCGAGGACACCGCGTTCTACCGCTGGACGCACCTGGTCTCGCTCACGGAGGTCGGGGGTGAGCCGGACCGGTTCGCCCTGTCCCCCACCGAGCTGCTCGCGTGGGCCGCCCGCGCCCAGCAGCAGACGCCGCTGGGGATGACGACCCTGTCGACGCACGACACCAAGCGCAGCGAGGACGTGCGCGCCCGCCTGGGGGTGCTGTCCGAGCTGCCGGTCGAGTGGGCGGACCTGGTGGGACGGCTGCGCGCCGCGTCCGCGCCGTACCGGTCGTCCCTGCTGGACGGCCGCACGGAGAACCTGCTCTGGCAGACGCTCGCCGGCACGTGGACCGCGGACGGGCCCCTCGCCGGCGACCGGCTGGCGGAGTACCTCACGAAGGCGGTGCGGGAGGCGAAGGACCGCACGTCCTGGACCGCGCCCGACGAGGCCTACGAGCGGGCCGTGCTGGACGCGGCGGCGCAGGCGCTGGCCGACGACCGCGTCGGCGAGCTGTTCGCCGAGTGGGAGCACCGCACCCGGACCGCCGTCCGCGCGGCGACGCTCGGGCAGAAGCTCGTGCAGCTCACGCTGCCCGGTGTCGCCGACGTGTACCAGGGCACCGAGGTCCCCGCGGTGGCCCTCGTCGACCCGGACAACCGGCGGCCCGTCGACGCCGAGGCTCTCGCCGCGCGGCTCGCCCGGCTGGACGAGGGTGCCGGCGCGCGCGACCTCGCGGACGAGAAGCTGCTGGTGACCTCGCGCGCGCTGCGGCTGCGCCGGGACGTGCCGGAGGCGTTCGTGGGGCCGGGCGCGGGCCTCGTGCCGCTCGCCCACTCGTCCGGCCACGTGCTGACCTACGCGCGTACCGCCGACGGGGAGCCGCGGGTCGCGGTGCTCGCGACGCGCCTGGCCGCGACGGTCGACCGGCTCGGCGGCTGGGACGACCACACCGTGGCGCTGCCCGAGGGCGAGTGGCACGACGTGCTCGCCGACCGCAGCGTGCCCGGCGGGGTGCAGCAGCTCGCCGGCCTGCTCGACCGGATGCCGGTCGCCCTGCTCGTGAGGAGGACGGACGCGTGAGCGCGACCACCCCGGCACCCTCGCCCCGCCCCGCCGGGTCCGTCTGGGCGCCGCACGCCGGCAGCGTGGCGCTGCACCTGCCCGCCGCGGACGACGGCGGCGCGGAGACCGTGCCCCTCACCCGCGGCGCGGACGGCTGGTGGACCCCCGACCGGGACCTGCCGCACGGCACCGACTACGCGTTCGTGCTGGACGGCGGGGACCCGCGCCCCGACCCCCGCAGCCCCTGGCAGCCGCACGGCGTCCACGGGCCCAGCCGGGTGTTCGACGCGACGCGCCACGACTGGTCCGACGCCGGCTGGGCCGGGCTCGACGTGCGCGGGGCCGTGCTCTACGAGCTGCACGTGGGCACCTTCACGCCGGAGGGCACGCTCGACGCGGCCGCCGCCCGGCTGGAGCACCTGGCGGGGCTCGGCGTGCAGGTCGTCGAGCTGCTGCCGGTCGCGCCGTTCAACGGCGTGCACGGCTGGGGCTACGACGGCGTCGGGCTGTACGGGGTGCACGAACCCTACGGCGGGCCCGCCGCGCTGCAGCGCTTCGTCGACGCCGCGCACGCCGCGGGCGTGGCGGTCTGCCTCGACGTCGTCCACAACCACCTGGGGCCGTCCGGCAACTACCTCGGCGAGTTCGGCCCGTACTTCACCGAGGCGCACCACACGCCCTGGGGCGCCGCCGTGAACCTCGACGGGGACGACGCCGGCGAGGTGCGCCGGTGGATCCTCGACAGCGCGCTGCGGTGGCTGCGGGACTTCCACGTGGACGCCCTGCGGCTCGACGCCGTGCACGCCCTCGTCGACGAGTCCCCGCGGCACGTGCTCGCGGACCTGTCCGACGAGGTCGCCGCGCTGGCCGCGGAGGTGGGCCGGCCGCTGTCGCTGATCGCGGAGGTCGACCTCAACGACCCCGTGTCCGTGACGCCCACGGCGGACGGCGGCTGGGGCATGACCGCGCAGTGGGCGGACGACGTGCACCACGCGCTGCACGCGCTCCTGACCGGCGAGCGTCACGGGTACTACGTCGACTTCGGGTCGCCCGCGACGCTCCGCAAGGCGCTGCGCGACGTGTTCGTCCACGACGGGACGTACTCGACCTTCCGGGAGCGCGACTGGGGGCGCCCGGTGCCGCCGGACGTCGACGGGCACCGGTTCGTCGTGTTCGGGCAGGACCACGACCAGGTCGGCAACCGCGCGCTCGGCGACCGGCCGTCCGCCGCGCTGGACGACGGCGCCCTCGCCGCCGAGGCCGCGCTCGTGCTGCTGTCCCCGTTCACGCCGATGCTGTTCATGGGCGAGGAGTGGGGCGCGCGCACGCCCTGGCTCTACATGACCGACCACCCGGAGCCCGAGCTCGCCCAGGCCGTCCGCGAGGGCCGCGCCCGGGAGTTCGGCGGGCACGGCTGGGCCGCGATGTACGGCCGGGACGAGGAGACGTTCCGCGTGCCCGACCCGCAGGACCCCGCGGGCGTCGAGGCCAGCCGACTCGACTGGGACGAGCCGGCGCTGCCCGGCCACGCCCGGATGCTCGACTGGTACCGGCGGCTGGTGGAGCTGCGGCGGGAGGTCCCGGACCTGGGGTCGGGCGACCGCGCCGCGACGGACCTCACGTGGGCGCCGGAGGGCGCGGACGCACCCGGTGGCGCCGACGGCCCCTGGGGCGACTGGCTCGTCCTGCACCGCGGGGGCGCCCGGGTGGTGGTGAACCTCGCGGGCACTGAGCGCGTCGTCCCCCTGGGCACCGACCGCGCGGACCTGCGCGTCCTCGCGACCTGGGCGACGGCCCGGCTGCTGTCCCCCGCCCCGGACGGCACCGCCCAGGTCGTCGTGGGCCCGCGCTCGGTGGCCGTCCTGGCCTGACCCGGCCCGGGGGTCCGGGCTACGCGCGGGCCGCGGCCTCCTCGCGGCCGCGCTCCGCCAGGGCGCCCAGGCGGGACAGCGCGCGGAAGTACTTCTTGCGGTACCCGCCCGCGAGCATCTGCCCGGTGAACAGCGCCGACTCCCCCGCGCCGCCCAGCAGCACCGGGACGTCGCGGTCGTACAGCCGGTCCACCAGCACCACCAGGCGCAGGGCCACGTCCTGGTCCGGCACCGGCCCGACGCCCGTCAGGCCCACCAGGTCCACACCGTCCAGCAGCGCCCCGTACCGGGACGGGTGCACGGTGGCCAGGTGCCGCAGCAGCGACCCGAAGTCGTCGAGCGTCGCGGCCGGCGCCCCGGCGACCGCGTCCCGCACCGCCGCGTCGTCCAGCCCCGGGGCGTCCGTGACGACCGCGCGCTGCCGGTAGTCCTGCCCGTCGATGCGCAGCACCTCGAACCGCCCGGCCAGGTCCTGGATCTCCCGCAGGAAGTCGTCGGCGGCGAACCGGCCCTCGCCCAGCGACTCCGGCAGGGTGTTCGACGTGGCCGCCAGCGCCACGCCGCGGTCGGTGAGCTCGCGCAGCAGCCGGGACATGAGCACCGTGTCGCCGGGGTCGTCGAGCTCGAACTCGTCGATGCACACCAGGCGCCGGGTCGCGAGGGCGTCGACGGTCGGCCGGAACCCGAGGGCGCCGACCAGGTTCGTGTACTCGACGAACGTGCCGTAGGCCGAGGCCTCCGGGCCTACGGCGGTGGCCAGCGACGCCAGCAGGTGCGTCTTGCCGACGCCGAACCCGCCGTCCAGGTACACCGCGGGCACGGCGGCGGGACGGCGCCGCAGCCGGCGCAGCAGGCCCCCGCCGCCGTCGCCGCCGGCGAGCGTCCCCGCGACCTCGCGCAGCCGGTCGAGCGCCGCCTGCTGGCTCGGGTAGCGCGCGTCGGGCCGGTAGGTGTCGAACGACTCGTGCGCGAAGTGCCGCGGCGGGACGCGCTCCGCGAGCAGCCGGTCGGGTGCCACCTCGGGTCGGCGGTCGGCCAGGCTCGCGGTGGTCGGCGTGGCG
>JACXUT010000308.1 GCA_014763765.1 Micrococcales bacterium | reverse complement strand
CGGTCGACCGTCGCCGGCGGGTACGCCCGTCCGACCGTCTCGTCCCGGTCGAGGAAGGTCAGCGGCGCCGTCCCGGTGCTCCACGGGGCCATCGCCGCGAACAGCCCGTCGAGCGCCCCCGCCACCGGGGCGTACGCCTCCGGCACCGGCACCATGGCCAGGCCGGACAGCAGGTACGGCTCGTCGGCCGTCCCGGCGGCGGACGGCACCCGCTCGCGCGCGAGGGCGCCGCCGACGTGCCGGACCTGCACCTGCATGAGCGGCGTGCCGGAACGGGCCCCGGCGACCTCGAGCAGCCGGGCGGCGGCCGCCTCGTCGAACGCGTGCAGCCGCGTCCCCACGAGCACGGCGGGGCTCGGGTCGACGGGCTCCTCGGCGAGCAGCCCCACCTCCCCCGGGGCGAGCACCCGGAACGTGTCCCGCAGCACCGGGCCGGCGGCCCGCGCGGGGGCGAGCAGCCGCTCGGCCTCCGCGGGGTCGCCGAGGTAGGTGGCGAGCAGCAGCGCGAGGGACAGCCCGCGCATGGGCTCCGGCACGACGGGCGCGTCGGGCAGGTGCAGCACGGCGACCCAGGTGGTGAGCGCCTCGGGAGCGTCCCGGGTGATCTCGCGGAACGCGCGGAGCACCGCGGGTGCCGCCTCGGCCGGGAACGCGAGCAGGCCGCCGGTGATCTGCGGCGCCGGGTGGAGGTCGAGCTCCACGGCGGTGACGAGCGCGAAGTCGCCGCCGCCCCCGCGCAGCGCCCACAGCAGGTCGACGTCGGCCGGGTCGTCGCCCCGGACCCAGCGGTGCGTCCCGGTGGCGTCGACCACCTCGACCGCGCGGACCGAGCCGGCCCCCGTGCCGTGGGCGCGGCTGAACCAGGACAGGCCGCCGCCGAGGCAGTACCCGACCACCGTGACGTCGGGGTTGGAGCCGACGAGCCCGGTCAGGCCCGTGCCGTCGAGCGCGACCTGCAGGTCGCCCCACCGCACGCCGGCCCCGACGCGGGCGACGCGCGCGTCGGCGTCCACCCAGATGTCGTCGAGCGCGGTGGTGCGGACGAGGACCGCGCCGTCGAGCCACCGGCTGGCGCCGTGGCCGTTGGGCTGGGCCGTGACGGGGACGCGGTGCGCGGCGGCCCAGCGGACGGTCGCGGCGACGTCGTGCGCGTCGGCCGCCTGGACGACGGCGAGCGGCCGCTGGTCGACCAGCACGTTCCAGGGCAGGCGTGCGGCGTCCCACGCGGGGTCGCCGGGTGCGACGAGCGTGCCGGTCAGCGCGGCGCGCAGCTCGTCGAGGGCAGAGGTGTCGAGCGGCGCTCCGGCCGCCAGGTCAGTGGTCATGCCGCCGAGCGTGCTCGGCGGGGCCGGTCGGGCGGAATCCCAGGAACCTGGGTCGTGCGCGACCGCGACCCGGGGCGCAAAGATCCCCACAAACATGGGGGTACCGGGACGAACCGGACAGCGGGACCATCGGAGCATGGCGACTCTGCGGACCGAGCCCGTGCGGGCCGGGCTGGACGGGCTCGCGCGCGCGGGCCTCGACTGGCGCGCGTTCGCGCGCGGCGCGATCGACCTGCTCGACGCGGCGATCCCCCACGACGCCGCGTGCATCGGGCCCGTCGACCCCGACACCGGCCTGCTCACCGGGTCCGTCAAGCGCAACATCGGCGACGAGCGCGACGCGGAGTTCCTCGAGCACGAGTACGTCACCGACCACGTGAACCTGTTCCGGTCGCTCGCCCGGCAGGCGAACCCCGTGGGCATCCTGGCCGACGACACCGGCGGCGACCCGCGCAGCAGCAGCCGGCACCGGGAGATGTTCGTGCCGCACTGGTCCCTCGACCACGAGATGCGGGCCTCCGCCCGGACGGACGGCACCCCGTGGGCCGCCGTCGCGCTCTACCGCTCCGGCGGGTCGAGCGGCTTCTCCCCGGCGGAGGCCGACTTCCTCGCGCGGGTGGCCGGCACGCTCGCGGTGGGCGTGCGGGCGGGCCTGGTCACGGCGGCGGCCCGGCTCGCGGAGGCGCCCGTCCCCGGGACGGCCCCCGACGTCGCCGGCCCGGCCGTGCTGGTGGTCGACGCGGACAACACCGTCTGCCAGACGACCCCGGCCGCGGAGGCCCGCGTCGCCGAGCTCGGCGGCACGCGCTGGGACTCGCTCCCGACGCCCGTCGCGGCCATCACGTCCGCCGCGCGGGCCCTGGGCGACGGCCGCCTCGCCACCGTCCCCCGGCTGCGCGTCCGCACGCCGGCCGGGCAGTGGCTGGTGGTGCACGCGGCGCCGCTCGCGGGGCGCGACGGCGGGCGGCGGCAGGTGGTCGTGACGCTCGAGGAGGCCCGGCCGCCGGAGATCGTGCCGCTGGTCGTCGCGGCGTTCGGGCTGACCGGACGCGAGCGCGACGTCGTCGCCGGCGTGCTGCACGGCGACAGCACGCAGGAGATCGGCCGGGCGCTGCACCTGTCGCCGTGGACGGTGCAGGACCACCTCAAGGCCGTGTTCGACAAGGCCGGGGTCGGCAGCCGGCGGGAACTCGTCGCGCGGGTCTACTTCGACCACTACGCGCCGCGGTACGCCGCCGAGCTCACGCCGTCCGGCTTCTACGCCTGACCCGGCCCCGCCCGGGGCCGGCGGGCTCAGCCCCGCCGGAGCGGGATGCCCAGGACCGCCGGGTCGGGCGCGGCCATCGTGTCCAGGCCGTCCGGGGCGGGGGGCACGCCGTCCTCGGGCTCGGCGCCGGCCCACGCCCGCCACAGCCCGTCCTGCCGGTGCAGCACCCCGGGGGCGACCAGGTGGGCGCGGCGACCGGCGTCCGTGAGCTGGCCGCGCAGCCCGGGCGCGCGGTCGGGCGGCACGAACCCCACCACCCGGTTCCGGCACACGACGACGACGCCGGGACCCGCGCCCGGCTCGAACCGCAGCTCGACCGGCACGGACCGGCCGGCGGCCCGCTCGACGGCGGTCAGCGCGCCCTCGAGCGCGGTCTGCAGCGCGCGGGCCTCGGCGACGGGGAAGCCGGGGCCGACGTCGGCCCCGGC
>JACXUT010000307.1 GCA_014763765.1 Micrococcales bacterium | reverse complement strand
CGACCTCCGGGTAGCGCTCGACGGCTGAGCGCATCGTGGCCGGGCTCGTCGAGCCGTGGCAGAACAGCTCGACGAAGGCCTCGGTGGCCCACCCGAGGGCGGCCGGGTCCAGCAGGACGGTGAACCCGCGGACGACGCCACGCTCCCGTAGGCGGTCCACGCGCCGCTTCACCGCCGGGGCGGACAGCGACACGACCGCGCCGAGGTCCGCGTACGACGCGCGGGCGTCGACGGCCAGCTCGCGCAGCAGCGCCTCGTCGATCGGGTCCAGGTCGCCGGAGTAGGTGGGCACGGGCCCATCTTCGCGCACGGTGCGGAGGGCCTCCGCGGTCGTCCGGGTGCTGGGGAACCACCGGCGGCCCCTCACGCGGGCCGCAGCCGGCCCGGTCGTCGGAGGCGATCTTCGGCGACACCCTTCAGGCCGCCGCGCCGCGCGCCGATGACACCGGGGAGAGATCGTCATCGAGCAGATGGGGGCAGGCGGATGCCGGCACCGCACGCCGGGCGGACGGCGCCCGGACCCGCGCCCGCAGCGACCGCGACCGAGCCGGCGCCGGCGCCCGCCGGGCCGCTCGCACCGGAGCCGGCGCCCGACCCGCGCCTCGGGCCGCCCCGCACCCGTTCGGAGGCTCCCACCGGGACGATCCCCACGCAGCGCACGCGCGCGCTCGACCCGGCGTCGTCGCCGGCCTCGCCGGTCGCGCCGGCCGCGCCCGCCCGTGCGGTCCGTCGGGCGATCGCCGTGACGGTGCTCTGCCTGCTGCTCGTCGGCGTGGTCGCGACGGCCGTCGTGCTGCAGCTGCGGGCGGATGCCCGGGCCACCGCGTGGGCGCACGCCCAGCAGCGGGTCGCGGCGCAGGTCGCCGCGGACCGCGCGGACGCCGCCGTCTCCGCGTCGGCCCGTGCGGACGCCGTCGCCGCGTCGTACGCCGCTGCGAGCGAGGCCGCGGTCGCCGGGGCCGAGCGGGTGCTCGCGGACGCCCGTGCTGCGGCGGACGCGTCCCCGCACGCCGGGGACGAGGCCCTGGGCGCGCTGCGCTCGGCGACGCAGGCCGTGGAGGCGGCGTCGGCCGGCCTCGGCGACGGCACCAGCGTCGCCGCGCTGCGGGCGACCGCGCAGGCCGTGGCCGCCCCCCAGCGGGCCGTCGTCGAGGCGCAGGCGGCGTGGCAGGCGGCGGAGGACGCGCGGATCGAGGCCGAGCGGGTCGCGGCCGAGCGCGCCGCTGCGGAGGCCGCCGCCCGCGCCGCAGCCGCACGCCCGACGGGCGGGTCACGGCCCGTCGCCACGACCACCGGCGGCGGCGCCGCAGCCCCGGCCGCGGCCGCCCCTGCGAGCGCGTGGGTCGCGGGCGTGTCCTCCTACGGCGTCGGCGGGCTCGGCGCCTCGATCAACGCGGCCCGGGCGGCGAACGGCCTGCCCGCGCTCGCGGTGGTCGGGTCGTCCTCCCTGGCGGACCACGCCGCGGCGATGGCGGCGGCCGGCAGCATCTGGCACTCCGGCAGCGACCACATCGTCGGGTGGGTGCAGCCCGTCAGCGACGAGCAGATGATCCAGGCGTACCTGAACTCCCCGCCGCACCGCGCGTGGATCCTCAAGGACGGGGTGTCGACCGTCTCGATCGGCGCGGTGACGTACGGCGGGCGGCTCTACACCGCGATGCTGTTCTCCTGACGCCGGCGGCGCGCCCGACGACGCCGCCCGCCGCGCGCGGCCGTCAGCGCAGCGCCTGCGTCAGGCGGTCCAGCGCCAGGTCCAGGTCGTCCTCGTCGATGACGAGCGGCGGCGCCAGGCGGATCGTCGAGCCGTGGGTGTCCTTGGCCAGCACGCCGAGCGCGAGCAGCCGCTCGCACAGCTGCCGGCCGGTCATCCGAGCCGGGTCGACGTCGAGCCCCGCCCACAGCCCGACGCCGCGGGCGCCGACCAGCAGTCCCGTGTCGACCAGGGTCGCGAGCCGGGCGTGCAGCCGCTCGCCCAGCACCCGCGCGCGCTCCTGGTGCGTGCCGGTGCGCAGCAGGTCCACCACCGCGATGCCCACGGCGCACGCCAGCGGGTTGCCGCCGAACGTCGACCCGTGCGTGCCCGCGGTGAGCACCCCCAGCACGTCCGGCCGCCCCACGACCGCGGACACGGGCAGCACCCCGCCGCCGAGCGCCTTCCCGAGCGTGACGAGGTCCGCCCGCACGCCCCACAGCTCCAGCGCGAACGTCGTCCCCGTGCGCCCGAGTCCCGACTGGATCTCGTCCGCGACGAGCAGCACGCCGGCCTCGGTGCAGATGTCCCGGACGGCCGGCCAGTAGGTCTCGGGCGGGACCACGACCCCCTGCTCGCCCTGGATCGGCTCGAGCAGCACGGCGACCGTGGTGTCGTCGACCGCGGCACGCAGCGCCTCGGCGTCGCCGAACGGCACGACGCGGAACCCGGGCGTGTGCGGGGCGAACCCCTCGCGCGCCTCCGGGTCGGTGGAGAACGACACGATCGTCGTCGTGCGGCCGTGGAAGTTCCCCGACGCGACGACGATCGTGGCCTGCTCCGGCGCGACGCCCCGGACCTCGTACCCCCACTTGCGCGCGGCCTTGATGGCCGTCTCGACGGCCTCCGCGCCGGTGTTCATCGGCAGCACCATCGGGACGACGCCGTCGTCCTCGGCGCCCGCGACCACCGGCCGGGCCAGGTCGGACAGCGCGGTCGCGAACGGGTGCAGCAGGTCGTGGTCGAACGCCCGCGACGACAGCGTGAGCCGGTCCAGCTGCGCGTGGGCCGCGGCCGTCAGCGCCGGGTGCCGGTGCCCGAAGTTCAGCGCCGAGTAGCCGGCCAGCAGGTCGAGGTAGGTGCGGCCCTCGACGTCCCGCACCCACGCGCCCTCGCCCGTCGTGAGCGTGACGGGCAGCGGGTGGTAGTTCTGCGCGAGCGGCCCGGCGGCGGCGCCCCCGGCGTGGCGGGCGGGGATCGTGGCGGTCATGGCGTCACCTCGGCGGGCGGGCGCCCCGGGTGTCCGCAGGGCGCGGGTGGAGCGGTGCGGGGT
>JACXUT010000306.1 GCA_014763765.1 Micrococcales bacterium | reverse complement strand
CAGCAGGTCGTCGCGCACGCGGTGGTCCGCGACGAGGTGCGGCTGCCCGGCACCGGGCCGGTGGCGTTCGGCTCGTTCGCCTTCGACGACACCTCCGCGGCGGGCGGCGTGCTCGTGGTGCCGGAGGTCGTCGTGGGCCGCCGCGACGGCCGCGCCTGGCTGACGGTGGTCGGCACGGCCGGCGCGCTCGGGCCCGCCCCCGACTGGACGACGGTCGCCCGGCACGTCGCCGGGCTGACGCCCGTGCGCGCCCCCGGCGAGGTGACGTACTCCTCCGGGTCCGTCCCGGCCGAGGACTGGCCCGAGGTCGTGGCGCGCGGCGTCGCCGCGATCCGCGCCGGCGAGGTCGACAAGGTGGTGCTCGCGCGCGACGAGATGGCCACCACCACGGAGCCGCTGGACGTCCGGCACGCGCTCGGGCGCCTCGCGGAGCGCTACCCGACCTGCTGGACGTTCTCCGTCGACGGGCTGATCGGCGCGACGCCGGAGCTGCTCGTCCGGTCGGACAAGGGCCTGGTCACCTCGCGCGTGCTCGCCGGGACGATCCGGCGCACCGGCGACGACGACGCCGACCTGGCGCACGCCGCGATCCTCGCGCACTCGTCGAAGGACCTCGAGGAGCACGAGTACGCCGTGACCTCCGTGGCCCGGGCGCTCGCGCCGTTCTGCTCGTCCACCAACGTGCCGGACGCGCCGTTCGTGCTGCACCTGCCGAACGTGCTGCACCTGGCGTCCGACGTGACCGGGGTGCTCGCGGGTGCCGGCGAGGGCGGCGACGTGCCGCACCCGACCTCGCTCGCGCTCGCGGCCGCGCTGCATCCGACGGCCGCGGTGTGCGGGACGCCGACCGACGCCGCCCGGGCGCTGATCCGGCGCGTCGAGGGCATGGACCGCGCGCGGTACGCCGGGCCCGTCGGCTGGGTCGGCGCGGACGGCGACGGCGAGTGGGGCATCGGGCTGCGCTCGGCCGAGCTCGACCCGGACGACCCGCACCGGCTGCGGCTGTTCGCGGGCTGCGGCATCGTCGCGGCGTCCGACCCGGCGGCGGAGCTCGCGGAGTCGCGGGCGAAGCTGGTCCCGATGCGGACGGCGCTCGCGACGGACTGACGCGCCGGCCCACGTCGCCCGGACGATCGGATCCGCACGCACCGACACGCCGCGCGCGTCCGCGCGAACGGATCCGAACGCACCGGTTCTGGTCTGCTCACGACGCCGGCACGTCCACCGCGCGACCGCGGCGGTGCGGCAGCGCACCGGACTGACGGCGGCCCCCGCCGCGCGCCGGGGGTGGGCGCTGCGACGGGGGCCGTCGGTGCGGCGGCGGGGGGCAGGACCCGCCGCCGGAGGCCCGGACGGGGCAGGGGGTCACCCGCCCGGGCGGTCGTGGGGCGCGGGGTCAGCCGCGGCCCTGCTGCTGCTGCTGGAACCACTCCCAGAGCTGCTCGGGGGTCATGTCCTCCAGGCTGCCGGGGCCCTGGCCGGGCGACTGCTGCTCGCCCTGCTCCGAACCACCCTGCTCCGAACCACCCTGCTCGGAGCCGCCCTGGCCCGAGCCCTGGTCCTGCGTCGCGGTGGCCTCGAGCGTCGCGAGCGTCACGTCGACGTCCATCGACTTCCCGTCGCGCACCACCGTGAGGGTGACCTGGTCGCCGGACGCGTGCGCCCGGACGTAGCCGGTCAGCGACTCCGCCCCGCCCACGGCGCGACCGTCGATCGCCACGATGACGTCGTCGGGCTCCAGCCCGGCCTTCGCGGCCGGCGTGCCGTCGGAGACGCTCTTGACCGTCGCCCCGGCGCGCGTCACGCCGTCGGCGGTGGCCGTGCCGTCGCCCAGGGTGACGCCGAGGAACGCGTGCTCCGCGGTGCCGTCCTGGATGAGCTGGCCGGAGATCATGTCGACCACGTCGACCGGGATCGCGAAGCCCAGGCCGATCGAGCCGGACTGGCTCGACGTGGTGGCGATGGACGACGTGATGCCGATGACCCGGCCCTGCGCGTCGAACAGCGGACCGCCGGAGTTGCCGGGGTTCACGGCCGCGTCGATCTGGATCGCGTTCGTCACGACGGTGTCGGACGCCCCGGACTCGGTGGTCGACACCGGGCGGTCGAGCGCGGACACGATGCCCGTGGTCACGGTGTTGGCCAGGCCGAGCGGGTTGCCGACCGCCATGACCGGGTCGCCGACCGCGACGTCCCCGACGCTGCCGAACGTGGCGGGCGACAGGTCGTCCGGGGCGTCCCGCAGCTGCACGACGGCCAGGTCCGTGGTCGGGTCGGTGCCCACGACGTCGGCCGTGAAGATGCGGCCGTCGGTGAGGGTGACCTGCACCTCGCCGTTCTCCGCGCCGGACACGACGTGGTTGTTGGTGACGACGTGACCCTCGGAGTCGACGATCACGCCGGAGCCCTCGGCCCCGCCGTTGCTGGTGGTGACCTGGATCGCGACGACGGACGCCTGCACGGCCGACGCGACGGCCTGCCAGTCGGGGTCCTCCGTGGAGGAGCCCGAGACCGGGACGGTGTCGCTCTCGGAGCGGCCGATCGACGAGATGTCCGCGGCGCGGGAGCCGCCGCCGTCCTGGTCGTCGAACGCACCGGTGAGCGCCGCGGTGCCGAGGCTGCCGAGCAGGGCCGCGGCCGCGGCGACGCCGACGACCGGCAGCCACAGGCGGTTGCGCGGGGACCGCGACCCGCCCTCGGGGGCTCCGGGGCCGGGGACGGACGGGCCGCCCGGACCGGCCGGGGCCTCGCCCGCCGGGGCCGGCCGGCGGAAGGCCGCCAGCGGGTCGTGGCCCGCGGCACCCTGTCCGGCGGCGGGCTGCCCGGCGGCGGGCTGCTGCGCCGCGGCGTGGGCATAGGGGCCCGGCTGCGGCGCGGGGGCCTGCGGCGCGCCGTGGTGGTACGGCGCGGGGTACGGGGGCTGCGGGGCGGCGGCCTGCGGCACCGCCTGCGTCGCCGCGGGCGTGATGCGCTGGGTCGGGGCCTCCTGCGGATGCGTCGCGGACGCGGGCGGGCCGGCCGGCGGCTGGTCCTGCGGCCCGGCGGCC
>JACXUT010000305.1 GCA_014763765.1 Micrococcales bacterium | reverse complement strand
CCATAACCAAGCCGGGAGCTATGCTGGATTCGGTCGAAATCACCCAGGCGCTCGGCACCTGTGAGACTCGAGTAACACGCCTTGGCGTGTCCACGCTCTCGTAACCGATCAACCGCTCTCTTTCGATGGTAATCGGTGTGTCCGAATCAGGGTGAAGAGGAAGCTTGCAGGCAGCTGGGCCGACGTCCCAGGCGCCGCGAAGTGGCTCGGGGAATTCCACTGGCACTGCGGCGCCTACAGGCGTGCAGCATGCAATGAGAGAGAGCACCGCTATTCCAACCACTGGCACGAAGGGTCTGTAGCCCCACTTGCCACCTAAGACGTTCTTCATTTTTCAGCCCATCACACGACTGGGTTGCTGCGCTTCCAGAGCCAGCGTCTCGTTCTGAACATTTTCTTGGGCGCGCGCATCAGCGCCCCCGCATGAGGTCGCGGACCCCGTCGCCGGCGAGGTTCGCCGCGAGCGCGATCACCAGCACCGCCAGGCCGGGGAAGATCGGCACCCACCACGCCTGCAGCAGGTACGCCATGCCCTGGGCGGCCATCGCGCCGAGCTCCGGGGCCGGCGCCGGCGAGGACAGGCCGATGAACGACAGCCCGGACAGCGCGACCACGAGCCCGCCCACGTCGAGGCTCGCGGCCACGACGATCGTCGAGCGGACCCCCGGCAGCAGGTGGCGCGTGACCCGGGCGCCCCACGGGGTGCCCGCGAGCCGGGCGGCCTCGAGGTGCGGGCGGGCGGCCCACGCGCGGACCTCGCCGCGGACGAGCCGCGCGTACAGGGGCCACCACACCACGGCGACGCCGATCAGCGCGGACGTGAACGAGGCCCCCAGCGCCGCGGCGACCGCCATCGCGATGACCAGGCCCGGCAGCGCCAGGAACAGGTCGGTGGTCCGCATGAGCAGGGTGTCCACCCAGCCCGGCAGCGCCCCGGCGAGCAGGCCCACCAGCCCGCCGACGAGGACCCCCGAGGCGATGACGACCGCGGCGGCCAGCAGGCTGGACCGCATCCCGTACAGCAGGCGGGACAGGATGTCGTACCCGAGGGCGTCGGTCCCGAGCAGGTGGTCGGGGCTCAGCGGCGGCAGGAACGCCTCGCCGCTGCGCAGCACGGGGGAGTGGGGCGCCAGCACGGGGGCCGCCGCGGCGACCGCGACGATCAGCAGCAGGACGACGATCGCGGCCAGGTCGACGCCGAAGGCGCGGTGCCGGACCGTGGTGACCCGGGCCCAGCGGCGGGCGGCACGGCCCGTGGGACCCCCGGGGCCCGTCGGGCCAGCAGTGCCCGGGGTGCCGGTCGGGGTGACGGCGAGGTCGGCGGTGGTCATCGGCTGGCTCCCGTGGTGGAGGGGACGCGGTCGCGGCGGTGCTGCGGGCCGGGGATCGCGCCCAGCAGCGTGCGGGTGTACCCGTCGCGGGGGCGCTCGCAGACGTCGTCGGTGGGGCCGACCTCGACGATGCGTCCCTCGCGCATCACGGCGATCCGGTCGGCGACGATGCGCGCGGCGGCGAGGTCGTGCGTGACGAACAGCACCGACATCCCGAGCTCGCGGCGCAGCCGCCCGATGAGGTCGAGGACGGTCGCGGCGAGCGAGACGTCGAGGGCGCTGGTCGGCTCGTCGCACAGCAGCACGGTCGGCGGCACGATGACGGCCCGGGCGAGCGCGACGCGCTGGCGCTGGCCGCCGGAGAGCTGGTCGCCGCGGGCGCGGGCCGCCTCGGGCGGCAGGCCGACGGTGCGCAGGGCGTCGAGCACGCGGTCCTGGCGGGCGGCGCGCGACATGCCCGTGACGTGGGACCGCAGGCGCTCGTCCAGCATGGTCCCGACGCGCAGCCACGGGGTGAGCGAGGCGCCGGCGTCCTGGAACACCATCTGCGGCCCGGCGCCGTCGGCCAGCGCGACCTCGCCCGAGGTCGTGGTCTCCAGCCCGGCCACCACGCGCAGCAGCGTCGACTTGCCGCAGCCCGACTCGCCGACGAGCGCGACGGCCTCGCCGGCGCGCACCTCCAGGTCGACGCCGCGCAGGGCGGGCAGCTCGCGGCGGCGCCACGGCGGTCCGCTGCGGAAGACCCGGTGCACGTCCCGGACGGTCACCGCGGCGGTCCCGCGCAGCACCACGGGTGGCCAGACCGCGGGGAGCTCCGGGGCCGGCGCGCCCGGCGCGAGGTCCAGCACGCCGTCGGCGCCGACCGCGGGGTCCTCGCCCGGGGCGTCCGGTCGCGGCGCGGTCGCGGCGCGGGCCGCCGTGAGCGGGCGGTCGCGCGGGGTCCGCAGGTCGATGCGGGACCGCAGCAGCTCCCGGGTGTACGGGTGCGCGGGGCGGTCGAACACCTCGTCCACGCCCGCCGACTCGACGATCCGGCCCTGCTGCATGACCGCGATCCGGTCGCACACCTGCGCGGCGACGCCGAGGTCGTGCGTCACGAACACGATCGAGCAGCCGATGTCGTCGCGCAGCGTCAGCAGCAGCTCGAGGATCTGCGCCTGCACGGTCACGTCCAGCGCGGTGGTCGGCTCGTCGGCGAGGATGAGCGAGGGGCGGCGGGCGACGGCGAGCGCGATCATGACCCGCTGCCGCAGGCCGCCCGAGAGCTGGTGCGGGTAGGCCTTGAGGCGGTCCGCCGCGCGCGGGATCCCGACGTCCTCGAGCAGCGACAGCGCGTGGGCGCGGTCGCGGGTGACCTCGCCGAGCTGGCGGCCGATGGTCATGGTCGGGTCGAGCGACGTCATCGGGTCCTGGAAGACGGCGCCGACGTGCGCCCGCCGGGCGGCGCGGCGCTCCGCCTGCGGGGCGCGCACCATGTCGACCCCCGCCAGGTGGACCTCGCCGGCCAGGACCGGGCGGGCCGAGGCCGGCAGCAGGCCCATCACCGACAGGCCCAGGATGCTCTTGCCCGACCCGGACCCGCCGACGAGACCGACGACCTCGCCGCGCTCGACGGTCAGGTCGACGCCGCGCACGGCGTGCACCTGCTCGCCGTCGCGCGTGAGGCGGACGTCGAGGCCGGCGACGCGCAGCACCGGGGCGGTGGAAGTGGCGGTCATGGGGTTCCCTCCAC
>JACXUT010000035.1 GCA_014763765.1 Micrococcales bacterium | reverse complement strand
CTCGGGGGCGTCGGTGGGGTGCGGGCCGGTGTCGGACATGCCCGATAGGTTGGCACCCGTGACTGACGCGACGCGACTCCCCGCCGGCGGGCAGCCCGCACGACTGCTCCTGGTCGACGGCCACTCGATGGCGTACCGGGCCTTCTTCGCCCTCCCGGTGGACAAGTTCGCCACCTCGACCGGGCAGCCCACCAACGCGGTGTTCGGGTTCGTGTCGATGCTCGCCAACCTGCTGCGGGACGAGGAGCCGACGCACGTCGCGGTGGCGTTCGACGCCGGCCGCACGACGTTCCGCACCGAGCAGTACGAGGAGTACAAGGCCAACCGCTCGGCCTCCCCGGAGCCGTTCCGCGGGCAGGTCGACGTCATCAAGCAGGTCCTGGCGACCATGCACATCCCGACGCTCGACAAGCCGGGGTTCGAGGCCGACGACATCCTCGCGACGCTCGCGCGCCAGGGCGCGGCCGAGGGCATGGACGTGCTCATCTGCTCCGGCGACCGCGACTCGCTCCAGCTCGTCAACGAGCGGGTCACCGTGCTCTACCCCGTCAAGGGCGTGTCCGAGCTCGCGCGGATGACGCCCGAGGCGGTCGAGGCCAAGTACGCCGTGCCGCCGTCCCGGTACCCCGACGTCGCGGCGCTGGTCGGGGAGTCCTCCGACAACCTCCCGGGCGTGCCGGGCGTCGGGCCGAAGACGGCCGCGAAGTGGATCACGACCTACGACGGCCTGCAGGGCGTCGTCGCCCACGTCGACCAGATCACCGGCAAGGCGGGGGAGTCGCTGCGCGCGCACCTCGACCAGGTGCTGCTCAACCGCCAGCTCAACCGCCTGCTGGACGACCTGGAGCTGCCGCTCGGCCCGGAGGACCTGGCCGCGCGCCCGTGGGACCGCGAGGCGCTGCACACCATCCTCGACGAGCTCGAGTTCCGGACCCTGCGGGACCGGCTGTTCGCGATGCTGCCGGGCGAGGGCGACGGGGCGGGCGACGTCGCGGGCCCGTCCGAGGGCCCCGGGATGGTCACGCCGGTGGACGGCGGGCTGGCCGCGTGGCTCGAGCGGCACGCCGGTGCGCGCACCGCGGTCGACGTGCAGGGCTCGGCGTCCCCGGCGGGCGGCGACGCGTGGGGGATCGCCCTGGTCGTCGGCGACGAGGCCGTGGCGTACGACCTGGCGCAGATCGCCCCGGAGGACGAGGCGGCGCTCGGCGCCTGGCTGGCGGACCCCGCGCAGCCGAAGGTGCTGCACGCCGCGAAGGAGGCCTGGCACGCGCTGGCCGGCCGCGGGTTCGCGCTCGAGGGCGTCGAGTTCGACACCGAGCTGGGGGCGTACCTGCTGCAGCCGGACCGCCGCGGCTACGACCTGTCGGACCTCGCGATCGGCTACCTGCGGCGCGAGCTCGGCGCGGTGGCGGACGACTCCGGCCAGGGCGCGCTCGACCTCGACCTGGAGGGCTCGCAGGAGGGTGCCCGCGGCGCCGTCCGCGCGGCGGCGGTGCTGGACCTCGTCGACGTGCTCGGCGGGCAGCTCGCGGACCGCGGGGCCGACCACCTGCTGCGCGACGTCGAGCTGCCGCTCGAGGGCGTGCTGGAGCGCATGGAGCACGTCGGCATCGCCGCCGACGCCGAGTACCTCTCGGCGCTCGAGAAGGAGTACGACACCGCGGTGCAGCGCGCCGCCGCCGAGGCGTACGACGTCATCGGGCGGGAGGTGAACCTCGGCTCGCCGAAGCAGCTCCAGGAGGTGCTGTTCGACCAGCTCGAGATGCCGAAGACCAAGAAGATCAAGACCGGCTACACCACCGACGCCAACGCGCTGGCGGACCTGTTCGCCCGCACCGGCCACCCGTTCCTCGAGCACCTGCTCGCGCACCGCGACGCGATCCGCCTCCGGCAGACCGTCGAGGGCCTGCTGCGGTCCGTCGCACCCGACGGGCGGATCCACACGACGTTCCAGCAGACGATCGCGGCGACCGGGCGGCTGTCGTCCACGGACCCGAACCTGCAGAACATCCCGATCCGCACCGAGGCCGGCCGGCAGATCCGCCGGGCGTTCGTGGTCGGCGCGGGGTACGAGACGCTGCTGACGGCCGACTACTCGCAGATCGAGATGCGGATCATGGCGCACCTGTCCGGCGACGCCGGGCTCATCGAGGCGTTCACCGCGGGGGAGGACCTGCACTCCTACGTCGGCTCCCGGGTGTTCGGCGTGCCGACCGACCAGGTGAGCAGCGCGCAGCGCTCCAAGATCAAGGCGATGTCCTACGGCCTGGCGTACGGCCTGTCGTCGTACGGCCTGTCGCAGCAGCTCAAGATCGACGTCGCCGAGGCGTCGGCGCTCATGCGGGACTACTTCTCGCGGTTCGGCGGCGTGCGCGACTACCTGTCCGGCGTGGCCGACGAGGCGCGCGCGACCGGCTACACCGCGACGATCCTCGGCCGGCGCCGCTACCTGCCGGACCTGACGAGCGACAACCGGATCCGCCGGGAGGCCGCCGAGCGCATGGCGCTCAACGCGCCCATCCAGGGCAGCGCGGCCGACATCATCAAGCTGGCGATGCTCGGCGTGCAGCGGGAGCTCGACGCCCAGGGGCTCGCCTCCCGGCTGCTGCTCCAGGTGCACGACGAGCTCGTGCTCGAGGTCGCGCCCGGCGAGCGCGAGGCCGTCGAGGCGCTGGTACGCGCGCAGATGGGTTCGGCGTACGCGCTCGACGTCCCCCTGGACGTGTCGGTCGGCGTCGGCCCGAGCTGGCACGCCGCCGGCCGGGCGGTGCGCCACGAGGATCAGCGTGCCGGGCAGGTGCGCGCCGCGCAGCGGGCTCCAGCCGCCCCACGTCCGGTCGTGCCCCTCGGGCCAGGCGGGCTCGACCAGCGCGTCCAGCACCAGGCCGGCCGCGACGACGTCGGCCACGTGGTCCCCGACGGTCCGGTGGTACTCCGCGTACAGCACGCGCCCCTGCTCGTCCTGCTCCACGTAGGGCCGCCGGTCGAAGTACGAGCGGTCCGCGGTCAGGCCCCGCGGGCCCGGGTCGTCGGGGAACGCCCACCGCACGGGGTGCGTCACCGAGCACACCCACCGGCCGCCCGGCCGCAGCACCCGGGCCGCCTCGGCGTGGACCCGAGCGGCGTCGGGGACGAACGGGATCGCGCCGTAGGCGGTGAACACGGCGTCGAACGACGCGTCCGGGAACGGCAGCGCCCGCGCGTCGGCCTGGACGAGCGGCACCGGGGTGCGCGCGCCGTCGACCGGCCCGGCGTCGGCGAGCCGGCCCGCACCGGACGCGGCCCGCTCACCGGCACCCGCGCCGCCGCCCGCACCGCCGCCCGCGACCCGGTCGGCCCGGTCCAGCCGCGCGGCGGCCCGCAGCATCCCGCCGGAGACGTCGGTCGCCACCGCCAGCGCCCCGTGCGCGGCGAGCCAGCGCGAGCACTGCGCCGCGCCCGCCCCGACCTCGAGCACCCGTCGCCCGGCGACGTCGCCGAGCAGCCGCGCGTCCGCCTCGCGCAGCCCCTCCGGGCACCACACGAAGTCGGCGTCGCCGAGGAACGACCCGTGCTCGTCGAGGTACTCGCCGGCGTTCGCGTCCCACCAGCGACGGCCCGCGCCCTCGACGGCGCCCGCGGGGACGTCGACGTAGCCGGCGGACGCCAGCGGGCCCGGGGCCGGCGCGCCGCCCGGACCCGCGTCGCGGCTGCCGGGCTGCTCCTGGCTGGTCACCCCCCGACCGTAGTGCCCCGGGACCTCCGGCTCACGGCCGCGGACCGGGTACGGATAGCCTGGTCGCGTCGCGCGACGGAGCTGCGGCCCACCCCCACCCCCTGGATGAAGGAGACCTCAGCGTGCGAGTCGGACTGCTCACCGGCGGCGGCGACGTCCCCGGCCTGAACGCCGCGATCCGGGCCGTGGTGAAGCGCGGCGAGGGGGAGTACGGGCACTCGATCATCGGGTTCCGCAACGGCTGGCGCGGCGTCGTCGACGGCGACATCGTGCCGCTCACCCGCAACCACATCCGCAACGTCCTGCCGATCGGCGGCACGCTGCTCGGCACGGCCCGGTACCACCCGCACGCCTCGAACGGCGGCATGGACGGCGTGCTGGCGACGCTCGAGGCGGAGCGCATCGAGGCCCTCATCTGCATCGGCGGCGACGGCACCCTGCACGCGGCGTCGAAGGTGGCCGAGGCCGGCGTCAAGATCGTCGCGATCCCCAAGACGATCGACAACGACGTGTGGGGGACCGACCGGTCGATCGGCTTCGACACGGCCGTGGAGATCGCCACGGAGGCCCTGGACCGGGTCCACACGACGGCCGAGTCGCACAACCGCGTCATGATCGTCGAGGTCATGGGCCGGCACGCCGGGTGGATCGCGGTCACGTCGGGCATCGCCGGCGGGGCCGAGGTCGTCCTCGCGCCGGAGGAGCCGTTCGACATCGACGCGGTCATCAAGTTCCTCAAGCACCGGCACCGCGCGCACGCGAACTTCTCGATCGTCGTCGTGGCGGAGGGCGCGGTGCCCGCCGAGGGCACGTCGATGTCCTACGAGGCGCCGGTCGGCCAGTTCGGCGAGATCGTCGCGGGCGCCATCGGCGAGCGGGTCAAGGCGGAGATCGAGCAGCGCACCGGCTTCGACACGCGCGTGACCGTCCTCGGGCACGTGCAGCGCGGCGGCAGCCCCGTCCCGGCGGACCGGATCCTCGGCAGCCGCTTCGGCGTGGCGGCCATCGACGCGATCAGCCGCGGGGAGTCCAACGTGATGACCGCGCTGCGCGGCGAGGAGGTCGTCCTGGTGCCGCTGCCCGAGATCGCGGGCAAGGTCAAGCACGTGCCGGCGGACCTCCTGCGGGTGGCCCGGGCCCTGGCCTGATCGCTTTGACCGGCCGTCACCGCGACCGGTAAGGTATTCGGCGGTGTGGCGTGCCCTGCCGCGACCTCCCGGGGTCGCCCCGAGGGGCCGCCGCGCCGTCGAATCCCTGTCCGCACGACAACTGTCCGCATCGGAGCCCATCCCTACATGAGCATCTCCACCCCCGCCAAGCCCGGCACCCCGCAGGTCGCGGTCAACGACATCGGCTCGGCCGAGGACTTCCTCGCCGCCGTCGACGCCACCATCAAGTACTTCAACGACGGTGACATCGTCGAGGGCACCATCGTCAAGGTCGACCGCGACGAGGTCCTGCTCGACATCGGCTACAAGACCGAGGGCGTCATCCCGTCCCGCGAGCTGTCCATCAAGCACGACGTGGACCCGGGCGAGGTCGTCAAGGTCGGTGACGAGGTCGAGGCCCTCGTCCTCCAGAAGGAGGACAAGGAAGGCCGGCTGATCCTGTCCAAGAAAAGATCATCGAGCTCGACAAGAACCGCAACAACGTGGTCCTGTCGCGCCGCGCGTGGCTCGAGCAGACGCAGTCCGAGGTCCGCTCCACCTTCCTGCAGACCCTGCAGAAGGGCCAGGTGCGCCCCGGTGTCGTGTCCTCGATCGTCAACTTCGGTGCGTTCGTCGACCTGGGCGGCGTGGACGGGCTCGTGCACGTCTCCGAGCTGTCCTGGAAGCACATCGACCACCCGTCCGAGGTCGTCGAGGTCGGCCAGGAGGTCACGGTCGAGGTCCTGGACGTCGACTTCGACCGCGAGCGGGTCTCGCTGTCGCTGAAGGCGACGCAGGAGGACCCGTGGCAGGCGTTCGCCCGGACGCACGCCATCGGCCAGGTCGTCCCCGGCAAGGTCACCAAGCTCGTCCCGTTCGGTGCGTTCGTGCGCGTCGAGGACGGCATCGAGGGCCTGGTGCACATCTCGGAGCTGGCCGTGCGCCACGTCGAGATCCCGGAGCAGGTCGTGCAGGTCGGCGACGACGTGTTCGTCAAGGTCATCGACATCGACCTGGAGCGCCGCCGCATCTCGCTGTCGCTCAAGCAGGCGAACGAGGGCTTCGACCCGACCTCCGAGGACTTCGACCCCGCGCTGTACGGCATGGCGGCCGAGTACGACGAGGAGGGGAACTACAAGTACCCCGAGGGCTTCGACCCGGCGACCAACGAGTGGCTCGAGGGCTACGAGACCCAGCGCGAGGCCTGGGAGGCGCAGTACGCCAAGGCCCACGAGCGCTGGGAGGCGCACCGCAAGCAGGTCCTGGACGCCGTCCAGGCCGACGCGGAGGCCGCGTCGGAGGGCTCGTCGTCCTCCTCCTCGGCCCCGGCCGGCGGTTCGTCGTCCTACTCCTCGGCCCCGGCCCAGGAGGCGACCGGCACGCTGGCGTCGGACGAGGCGCTCGCCGCGCTGCGCGAGAAGCTCACCGGCAACTGAGCCGACCGCCGGGCGTCCAGCCCGGCCACCGGTCCGACGGGCCGGCCACCTGCGGGTGGCCGGCCCGTCGGCGTTCCCGCACCCGGTCCCGCCCCGGGCCGGGTGTCGGTGCTGCGTGAGAGGATCGATCTCGCCGCCCACCACCCCTTCCCGAGAGGCTGAGCTGTGCCTGCCCGCTCCACCACGCCCCGCCCGGCGACGCTCACCGGCTCGGTCCTGCGGCGCTCCCTGCTGCTCATGGGCCGCGGCATCGCGTCGCAGCCGCGCACGTACGTGCTGGCCATCAGCACGTCGGCCGCCTTCGGCGCGCTGACGGTCGCGGTGAGCCGCGTGCTCGGGTGGGCGACGGACACCGTGGTGGTGCCGGCGCTCGACGGCGACCCGGTCGCCCGGGGCCGCATCTGGCTGGCGGGCGGCGTGCTCGCGCTCGTGGCGGTCTCGCTCGCGGCGGCGGTCGCGGGTCGGCGCATCTTCGCGGGCATGGGCGTGGCCGACCAGCAGGCGATGCACCGGCGCGCCGTGACCCGGCAGTACCTCCGCCTGCCCATGACGTGGCACCGGCAGCACCCCACCGGCCAGCTGCTGTCCAACGCGTCGGCGGACGTCGAGGCCGCGACCGGGGTGTTCAACCCCCTGCCGTTCGCCCTGGGTGTCGTCGTGATGATCGGCGTCGCGGCCGTCGCGCTGCTGGCGACGGACGTGTGGCTGGCGGTGGCGGCGCTCGTGGTGCTGCCGGTCGCGGTGCTCGCGAACCTGGTGTTCCAGCGGCGGATGTCGCCGGCCGCGACGCGCGCGCAGCAGCTGCGGGCCGAGGTCGCCGACATCGCGCACGAGAGCTTCGAGGCCGCGCTGCTCGTGAAGTCCCTCGGCACGGAGGACCGGGAGGAGCGCCGGTTCGCCGAGCGCGCCGACCGGCTCCGGGCGGCGAACGTCCGCGTCGGCGTGGTCCGGGCCTACTTCGACCCGGTGATCGACATGCTGCCCGGCGTCGGCACGCTGCTGGTGCTGCTCGTGGGCGTCCAGCGCGTCGCGGCCGGCGCGGTGCAGACCGGGGACGTCGTGGCCGCCGCCTACCTGCTGACGCTCATGGCCGTCCCGGTGCGCGCGTTCGGGTGGGTGCTCGGGGAGCTCCCGCGGGCGCTCGTCGGCCACGACCGCGTCGCGCGGGTCGTCGACGCCGAGGGCGAGCTGCTCCCCGGGACGCGCCCCCTCGCGCGGGCGCCGCAGGGGGCGTCGCTGCGGATGTCCGGGGTCGGCGTGCGGGTGCCGGGGCCGGACGGGCCGGTCGACCTGCTGCGCGACGTCGACCTCGACGTGGCGCCCGGGCGCGTGGTCGCGGTGGTCGGGCCGACCGGTGCGGGCAAGACGACGCTCGTGTCGCTGGTCGCGCGGCTGACCGACCCGACCTCGGGCACCGTGGAGGTCGACGGCACGGACGTGCGAGACCTCGTGCCCGGCGACCTCACGGCGCAGGTGGTCCTGGTCGGCCAGCAGACCTTCGTGTTCGAGGACACCGTGCGCGGCAACGTCACGCTGTGCGACGCGGACGACCCGGACGCGCCCGGCGACGACGAGGTCTGGGCGGCCCTGCGGCTCGCGCGGGTCGACGGCGTCGTCCGGGACCTCCCGGGCGGGCTCGACGCCCCGCTCGGCGAGCGCGGGTCGAACCTGTCCGGCGGGCAGCGGCAGCGGCTGGCGATCGCGCGGGCGCTGGTCCGGCGCCCGCGGCTGCTCGTGCTCGACGACGCGACGTCGGCCGTCGACCCGCGCGTGGAGCAGGGGATCCTCACGGGGCTGCGGGAGCACACCGGGGGCGCGGCGGGCGGCCCGACCGTGCTGCTCGTCGCGTACCGGATGTCGTCGGTGCTGCTGGCGGACGAGGTCGTGCACGTCGCGGGCGGCCGGGTCGTCGACCGCGGGACGCACGCGGAGCTGCTCGCCCGCGACCCGGGGTACCGGGAGCTGGCGACCGCGTACGAGCAGGAGTCGGAGCGCCGCGCGGCCCGCCGCGCCGAGGCCCTGGAGGCGGAGCTCGAGGCCGAGGAGGCCGAGGAGGAGCTCGAGACCGAGCTGCTCGTGGTGGAGGAGCAGGACGAGGAGGAGGTCCGATGAGCGCGCCGCAGGCCGACGCCCTCGGAGGCGGCGCGCAGCTCGGGGTGCTCGGCACCCTACGGCGCGGCGTGCAGGTGTCGCCGCAGCTCGTGCAGGGCCTGTGGCTGACGTTCGTGCTCGCGGTGCTGGCCGCCGCGGGCAAGGTCGTCGTGCCGGTCGCCGTGCAGCAGGTCATGGACACGGGCATCCTCGCCGAGGGCGGTCCGGACGTGCGCCGGGTCGTCACGCTCGTGACGCTCGCCGCGGTCGCGCTGCTCGCCGGCGGGCTCTGCTCCGCCCTCGTCAACGTGCGCCTGTTCCGCGCGTCGGAGGCCGGGCTCGCCCAGCTGCGGGTCCGGGCGTTCCGGCACGTGCACGACCTGTCGGTGCTCACGCAGAACACCGAGCGCCGCGGCTCGCTCGTGTCCCGCGTGACGTCGGACGTCGACACGATCTCGATGTTCGTGCAGTGGGGCGGCATCATGCTGCTCGTCTCCACCCTCCAGGTCGCGGTGGCGACGGCCCTCATGGCCGTGTACTCGTGGCAGCTCACCGTGCTCGTGTGGCTCTGCTTCGGCCCGCTGGCGCTGGCCCTGCGGCCCCTGCAGCGCCGGGTGAACGTGGCCTACACGCGGGTGCGCGAGCGGGTCGGAGCCATGCTCGGCGCCGTGTCGGAGGCCGTCGTCGGTGCCGAGACCATCCGCGCCTACGGGGTGCAGCGCCGCGTGCAGCGCACGGTCGACGGTCGCATCGACGCCACGCGCGACGCGATGGTGCGGGCGCAGAACACCGTCGCGGTCGTGTTCTCCTCCGGCGTGCTGGTGGCGAACCTCGTGCTGGCCGTCGTCGTCGTGGCGGGCACCGCCCTGGGTGCGGCCGGCGACCTGAGCGTCGGGCGCCTGCTGGCGTTCCTGTTCCTCGTCCAGCTGTTCACCGGCCCGGTGCAGCAGGCCACCGAGGTGCTGAACGAGCTCCAGAACGCGGTCGCCGGGTGGCGGCGCGTGCTGGGCATCATCGACACGCCCGTGCAGGTGGCCGACCCCGGCCCGCGCGGCGTCCCGTCGCAGCGCGGGCCCGCGCAGGTCGAGCTGCGGGGCGTCGGCTTCGCGTACCCCGGCGGCCCGCCCGTGCTGCACGACGTCGACCTGAGCCTGCCCGCGGGCCGCTCGGTGGCCGTCGTCGGGGCGACGGGCTCGGGCAAGACGACGATCGCCAAGCTCGTCACGCGGCTCATGGACCCGACGTCCGGTGCGGTGCTGCTCGACGGCGCCGACCTGCGCACCGTCAGCACCGACCACCTGCGCCGCCGCGTGGTGATGGTGCCGCAGGAGGGGTTCCTGTTCGACAGCACCCTCGCGGACAACCTGCTGTACGGCCTGCGCCCCGGCCCGGACGGCGCGACGCCCGACCGCGCCGCCGCCGAGCCGCAGCTGCGCGCCGCGCTCGAGGAGCTCGGGATCGCCGACTGGGCGCAGGAGCTGCCGTCGGGCCTCGACACGCCCGTCGGGCAGCGCGGTGAGGCGCTGTCCGCGGGGGAGCGGCAGCTCGTCGCGCTCACCCGGGCGTACCTGGCGGACGCCGACCTGCTGGTGCTCGACGAGGCGACCTCGGCGGTCGACCCGGCGACGGAGGTCCGCATCGCGCGCGCCCTGGACTCGCTCACGAGCGGCCGCAGCACGATCACCATCGCGCACCGGCTGTCCACCGCGGAGGCCGCCGACCTCGTCGTGGTCGTGGACGCCGGCAAGGTCGTGGAGGTCGGGCCGCACGAGCAGCTCGTGGCCCGGGACGGCGTGTACGCGGCGATGCACCGGGCGTGGGTCTCGCAGACGCGCTGACCGCCGCCCGCGCGCTCGTGGGAGGATCGCCCGGTGGCACAGCACCCTGCTCCCGACACCTCCCGCTCGCCCGCGCGGCCGTCCGCGCTCGACCCCGCCGTCGCCGCCCGGCTGAGCCGTGACCCCGCCGGCCTGGTCGCCGCCGTGGTGCAGCAGCACGACACCGGCGACGTCCTCATGGTCGGCTGGATGGACGACGAGGCGCTGCACCGGACGCTCACGACCGGCCGCGTCACGTTCTGGAGCCGCTCGCGGCAGGAGTACTGGCGCAAGGGCGACACGTCCGGTCACGCCCAGTACGTGAAGTCGGTCGCGCTGGACTGCGACGGCGACGCCCTGCTGGTCCGCGTCGACCAGGTCGGTGCGGCCTGCCACACGGGGGCACGGACGTGCTTCGAGGCGGGCGGCCCGCTGGCCGCCGTCGTGGGGGAGCGCCCGGTCGCGACCGCGGGGGGTGCGGCGTGACCGCGCCGGCGGCCGCGCAGCCGCTCCCGACGTCGCCCGGCACGCCGCCGGTGCCGGCCGAGGCGCCCGTCGAGGTCCCGTGGGGCGCCACGTGGCCCCACCTCGACGAGTTCCGCACCCGCGCCGCCGACCGCCGCGTCATCCCCGTGGTGCGCCGGCTGCTGGCCGACGACACCACGCCGGTCGGCCTGTACCGCACGCTCGCGGCCGGCCGGCCGGGCACGTTCGTGCTGGAGTCGGCGGAGCAGGACGGCACCTGGTCGCGCTGGTCGTTCGTCGGCGTGCGGTCCCGGGCGACGCTCAGCGTCCGCGACGGTCGCGCGGTGTGGACCGGTGACGTGCCCGCGGGCGTGCCGACCGACGGGGACCCGCTCGAGGTGCTCGGCGGCACGCTCGAGGTGCTGCGCACGCCCGCCGTGCCGGGGCTGCCCCCGCTGACGGGCGGTCTCGTCGGCGCGCTCGGGTGGGACGTGGTGCGGCACTGGGAACCGACGCTGCCGGCCGCGGCTCCGGACGAGCTCGGCGTGCCCGAGCTCACCCTGTGCCTGGCCACCGACCTCGCGGTCACCGACCACCGGGACGGCTCCGTGTGGCTGATCGCGAACGCGATCAACTTCGACGGCACCGACGAGCGCGTGGACGAGGCGCACGCCGACGCGGTGGCGCGGCTCGACGCGATGCAGGAGGCCCTGCTGCGTCCCGCGGCGCCCGCGGCGGCCGAGCTCGGGGACGCACCGGTGCCGGAGCTCGAGTTCCGCTCCACCGCCGAGGAGTACGAGCGGGCCGTCCTCACCGGCAAGGAGGCGATCCGCGACGGCGAGGTGTTCCAGGTCGTGCTGTCCCAGCGCCTCGACCTCGACTGCCCCGCCGACCCGCTCGACGTGTACCGCGTGCTGCGCACGGTGAACCCGAGCCCGTACATGTACTACCTGCAGCTCCAGGACGCCGACGGCCGCGACTTCGCGGTGGTCGGGTCGAGCCCGGAGACGCTGGTGAAGGTCACCGAGGGGCACGTCACGACGTTCCCCATCGCCGGGTCCCGGCCGCGCGGGGCCACCCCGGAGGAGGACCGGGAGCTGCACGACGCGCTGCTCGCGGACCCGAAGGAGCGCGCGGAGCACCTCATGCTCGTCGACCTGGCGCGCAACGACCTGGTCAAGGTGTGCGAGCCCGCGACCGTCGAGGTGGTGGAGTTCATGGAGGTCCGCCGCTTCAGCCACATCATGCACATCTGCTCGACGGTCGTCGGGCGGCTGCGGGCCGGCGCGACGGCGCTGGGCGCGCTGACCGCGACGTTCCCGGCCGGGACGCTCTCGGGGGCCCCGAAGCCGCGGGCGATCGCCCTGATCGACGAGATCGAGCCGGCACGCCGCGGGATCTACGGCGGCACGGTCGGCTACTTCGACCTGGCCGGTGACATGGACATGGCCATCGCGATCCGGACGGCGCTCATCCGCGACGGCCGCGCCAGCGTGCAGGCGGGCGCGGGCATCGTCGCCGACTCGGTGCCGGAGACCGAGTACCGGGAGTCGCGCGACAAGGCGGCGGCCGCCGTCCGGGCGGTGCAGATCGCGTCGCGCCTGCGCGGGGCGGGACGGCATGGCGGCTGAGGACGCCGCGGCAGGGGCGGCGCCCCGGCGGCGCGCCGCCGCCGGTCGTGGCCGGGCGGTGCTCGCGCTGCTGGTGCTCGCCGGGCTGGCCGGGGTCGTGACGCTGCCCGCGTGGGTGACGGCCGAGGGGGCCGACGCGCTCGGTGAGCCGGTCGCGGTCACCGTGCGCGGCTCGGCCGCCGCGCCGGGGATCGTCGCCGGCGCGCTGGTGCTGCTCGCCGCGGCCGGTGCGGTGGGGCTCGTCGGCCGGGTGGGGCGCTGGGTGGTCGTCGCGGTCGTGGCCGCCGCCGGCGTGCTCGTCACCGCCTCGGCGCTGGCGGCACGCAGCGGGGCCCGGTCGGTGGCGGAGCGGGCCGCGGCCGACGCGACGGGCGTGGCGACCCTGGCGGGCGAGGCCGTCGTGGGCGCCTGGCCCGTCGTCGCCGCCGCCGTGGGGCTGCTCGCCGTCGCCGCCGCGGCGTGGCTCGCCGTCGCGTCGGGCCGGTGGGCGGCACCGTCCGACCGTCACGAGCGCGCCGCACGGGCCGGCGGTGGGGGCGGTGCCGTCGAGGCCGGCACCCCGGGCGCCGGGACCTCCCGTCCTGTCGCCGCCGCGGGCACCGACGGCACGCCGACCGCGGACGAGCGCAGCACCTGGGACGCGCTGAGCCGGGGTGACGACCCGACCTGAGCGGCGCCCGCGCGTCCGCTAGGGTGACGACACCACGTCATGAAAGGTGTGTTGCCACGATGGTCGAGCAGTCGGTCCGTTCCCCCGGTGTCGTGACCGGTGCCCCGCAGTCCCCGGGTTCCGAGACGCTGCGGCTGCCGCCGTCGGCGCCCCCCACGAACCACGGCCACACCACGGCCGCGTGGACGACCACCGTCATCGTGCTCGTCGGCGCCGTGGCCGCCGCGCTCGGCATGATCGTCGGGCAGGTCTGGCTGTTCTGGGTCGGCATGGGCGTCGCGCTCGGCGGCGTCGTGGTCGGCAAGGTCCTGCAGGTCGCGGGCTACGGCCAGGGCGGCCGGCACACGCTGGAGAAGCAGCGCCGCACCGGCGGGCACTGACGCGTCGCGCGGGTCGGAGCCGTCCGGCTGAACCTGGGCGCACGGGGATCCCACCGCTGGACGGCGGCCCCCGGCTCCGGTACACCTGAGGGGCCGCTGAGAGCGCTCATCTGCGCAGACGCGAACGATCCACCGACGGACCACCACGACAGGAGCGCCATGTCGACGCCCAACCAGCCGCAGGACCCGTACTCCCACCCCGAGGGCGACGGCTCCGGCCAGCAGCCCGGCGGCACGCCCGGCGGCATCCCGCAGTACGGCCAGTACTCGTCCAGCGACCCGGCGGGCGGCTACGGCCAGCCCGGCGCGTACGGCCAGCCCGCGGGCTACGGGCAGCAGGGCTACGCCGCACCGCCGCAGAACTACCTCGTCTTCTCGATCCTCGCGACGGTGCTGTGCTGCATCCCGCTGGGCATCGTGTCGATCGTCTTCGCGTCGCAGGTCAACACGAAGTGGAACGCCGGTGACCAGGCCGGAGCGCTGGAGTCCGCCCGCAAGGCCAAGCAGTGGGCGATCTGGAGCGTCATTGGCGGCATCGTGTTCGCGATCCTGTACGGGATCCTGATCTTCGCCGGCGTCCTCAGCACGGACTTCACCTCGTCGTACTGAGCCACCGTGGTCACCGACCGGCAGCTTCCCGACGCCGTCGGGACCGCGCACGCCGACCCGCGCCGCAGCACGTCGCCCCAGGGCGGCGCGCTGCGGCGCGTGGCGTCGGGGCCGCTGCTCGTGGCCGGTGCGGCAGGGGCGGCCCTGGCGGTGCTGGCGACGGTCGACCCGAACCGCCCGGGCCACTACCCGACCTGCCCGTTCCTCATGCTGACCGGGCTCTACTGCCCGGGGTGCGGCTCGCTGCGGGCGCTGCACGACCTCACGCAGCTCGACGTCGCGGGCGCGTGGGGCATGAACCCGCTGCTCGTCGTGGCGCTGCCGTTCCTCGTCGCGAGCTGGCTCGCGTGGACCCGCCGCTCGGCGCGGGGGACCCCCAAGTCGCGCCTGCTGCCCGGGTGGACCGTCAACGCCCTGCTCGTCCTGCTGCTCGTCTACTGGGTGGCCCGCAACGTGCCGGCGCTGGCGCCCTGGCTGGCCCCCTGACCTGCTCCTGCGCGGACGGCGGCGGTCTCGTCGCGTCCCACCGGCTGGGCCGTGGTCGGGCCCTGTGCCCGGCGCCCCCTACGATGGCGAGGGCGGCACCGCGCGGCGGGCAGCCGCGGACTCGGGGGAGATGAGGACCGATGGGCACCGTGCTGGACGACATCGTGGCGGGCGTCCGCGAGGACCTCGCCGTGCGTGAGGCCGCGACGCCGCTGGCCGTGCTCAAGGAGCGCGCCGCCCGCGTGCCGGGTGCGAAGGACTGCGTCTCGCGGCTGCGGCTCGACGACGCCGTCACGGTCATCGCCGAGGTCAAGCGGTCCAGCCCGAGCAAGGGCGCCCTCGCGACGATCACCGACCCGGCCGCGCTCGCCGCCGAGTACGAGAAGGGCGGCGCGACCGTCATCTCGGTGCTCACCGAGCAGCGCCGGTTCAACGGCAGCCTGACCGACCTCGACCACGTGCGCGCCGCGGTGGACATCCCGGTGCTGCGCAAGGACTTCGTCGTCACGCCGTACCAGGTGTGGGAGGCGCGGGCGCACGGCGCCGACCTGGTGCTGCTCATCGTGGCGGCGCTCGAGCAGACCGTCCTGACCTCGCTCGTGGAGCGCGTGCACTCCCTGGGGATGACCGCCCTGGTCGAGGTGCACGACACCGAGGAGGTGCTGCGCGCGGTGGACGCGGGCGCCCGCGTCGTCGGCGTGAACGCCCGGAACCTCAAGACGCTCGACGTGGACCGCGGCACGTTCGCCCGCGTCGCGCCGGCCATCCCGGCGGACGTCGTCAAGGTGGCGGAGTCGGGCGTGCGGGGACCGCACGACGTCATGGACTACGCCCGGGCGGGCGCCGACGCGGTGCTCGTGGGCGAGGCGCTCGTCACGGACGACGCGCCGCGGCAGTCGGTCGCGGACCTCGTGGCGGCGGGCGCGCACCCGTCGCTGCGCGCCGTCCGGCAGTGACACGCACCAGCAGCACGGCAGCGAGGAGCAGCGAGTGACCACGGGTCGGCAGGGTCCGCAGGTCCCCCTGGTGGGGGAGACGCCCGGGGGGCCGCTCGGCACCCACACGGGCCCGTACTTCGGTGACTTCGGTGGCCGGTTCGTCCCGGAGGCGCTGGTCGCGGCGCTCGACGAGCTCGACACGGAGTTCCACAAGGCGCTGGCGGACCCGTCGTTCGGCGCGGAGCTCGCCCGGCTGCACCGCACGTACACCGGGCGGCCGAGCCCGCTCACCGAGGTGAGGCGGTTCGCGGAGCACGTCGCCCCGGGCGTGCGGGTGTTCCTCAAGCGCGAGGACCTCAACCACACCGGCTCGCACAAGATCAACAACGTGCTCGGCCAGGCGCTGCTCGTGAAGCGCATGGGCAAGACGCGCGTCATCGCGGAGACCGGCGCGGGCCAGCACGGCGTGGCCACGGCCACCGCGGCGGCGCTGCTCGACCTCGAGTGCGTCGTCTACATGGGCGAGGAGGACACGCAGCGCCAGGCGCTCAACGTCGCCCGGATGCGGCTGCTCGGCGCGACCGTCGTCCCGGTGACCATCGGGTCGCGCACCCTGAAGGACGCGATCAACGAGGCCCTGCGCGACTGGGTGGCGAACGTCGAGACGACGCACTACCTGCTCGGCACCGTGACGGGCCCGCACCCGTTCCCCGAGATGGTGCGCGACTTCCACAAGATCATCGGCGAGGAGGCGAAGGCCCAGCTCGCCGAGGAGATCGGCCGGCTGCCCGACGCCGTGGCGGCCTGCGTGGGCGGCGGGTCGAACGCGATGGGCATCTTCAACGCGTTCCTCGACGACCCGTCGGTGCGGCTGTTCGGCTTCGAGGCCGGTGGCGAGGGCATCGCGTCCGGGCGTCACGCGTCCCGGTTCAGCGGCGGCTCGCCCGGCGTGCTCCAGGGCACCAGGTCGTACCTGCTCCAGGACGACGACGGCCAGACGCTGCCCAGCCACTCGGTCTCGGCGGGCCTGGACTACCCGAGCGTCGGTCCCGAGCACGCGTGGCTGCACGACATCGGCCGGGCGCAGTACCGGCCCGTCACCGACGCCGAGGCGATGGACGCCTTCCAGCTCCTGTGCCGCACCGAGGGCATCATCCCCGCGATCGAGTCGGCGCACGCCCTCGCGGGCGCGATCCAGCTCGGGCGGGAGATGGCGGGCTGGGAGACGCCCGACGGCCGCGAGCCGGTCCTGCTGGTGAACCTCTCGGGGCGCGGCGACAAGGACGTGGCGACCGCGGCGGCGTGGTTCGACCTGCTGGAGGACAAGCCGGTCGTGCAGGCGGACGAGGGAGAGCAGCTGTGAGCGACGTGGCGACGACCTCGCGGACGGCCGCGACGCTGGACCGCGTGAAGGCCGAGGGCCGGGCCGCGCTCGTCGGGTACCTGCCGCTCGGCTTCCCGAGCGTGGCGGGTTCCGTCGCCGCCGCCCGCACGATGGTGGAGGCCGGCGTCGACGTGGTCGAGCTCGGCCTGCCGTACTCGGACCCGGTGATGGACGGGCCCGTCATCCAGCACGCCGTCGACCACGCGCTGGCCGGCGGCACCCGGGTGCGTGACGTCCTCGGTGCCGTCGAGCAGATCGCGGCCACCGGCGCGCCCGTGCTCGTCATGACGTACTGGAACCCGGTGCTGCGCTACGGCGTCGACGCGCTCGCCCGCGACCTCGCGTCGGCCGGCGGGGCCGGGCTCATCACGCCGGACCTCATCCCCGACGAGGGTCAGGACTGGATCGCCGCCTCGCGCGAGCACGACCTCGACCGGGTGTTCCTCGTCGCGCCGTCGTCCACGCCCGAGCGCCTGGCGATGACGGCCGCGGCGTCGCGCGGGTTCGTGTACGCGGCGTCCACGATGGGCGTGACGGGGGAGCGGACCACGGTCGGCGCCCGTGCGGAGCAGCTCGTCGCGGACACCCGCGCGGCCGGCGCGGACCACGTGTGCGTCGGCCTGGGCGTGTCCCGGCCGGAGCAGGCGCAGGACATCGGGCGGTACGCGGACGGCGTCATCGTCGGCTCGGCGTTCGTCCGGGCGCTGGCCGGCGCCGACGACGAGCGCGCGGGGCTCGACGCCCTGGCGGCGGTCGCGTCCAGCCTGGCCGACGGCCTGCGCCGCTCCCGCTGACGGGCCCCGCCCGCCGATCCGCGCCGCCCGCCGACCGGCGCAGCCCGCCGAGGTCGTCACACCCGGCCGACGTCGTCACGTGCACCTGACGACCTCGGCCCGACGTGACGACCTCGGCCCGACGGGGCGTCCTCGCGCGCCCGGAGGCCACCGGGCGCTGCCGGACGCGCTGCCGACCGCCCGGCGGCGTGGCCTAGGCTCGCGTCGTGATCCTCAGCCTCGCCACGGCCCTCCCGGCCGCGATCCCGAGCCCGTCGCAGGGCGTCTGGCACCTCGGCCCGGTGCCGCTGCGCGCCTACGCCCTGGCGATCCTGCTCGGCATCGTCGCGGCCGTCCTGCTGACCCAGCGGCGGTGGAGGGAGCGTGGCGGCGACCCCGACCAGGTGCTCGAGATCGCGTTCTGGGCGGTCCCGTTCGGCATCGTCGGCGGCCGGCTGTACCACGTGGTCTCCTCGCCGGACGCGTACTTCGGGGCGGGCGGCGACCCGTGGAAGGCGTTCGCGATCTGGGAGGGCGGCCTCGGCATCTGGGGGGCGATCGCGCTGGGTGCGGTCGGCGCGTACATCGGCTGCCGCCGGCAGGGCGTGTCGTTCCCGGTGTTCGCGGACGCGCTGGCGCCCGGGCTCCTGGTCGCGCAGGCGATCGGGCGGCTCGGCAACTGGTTCAACCAGGAGCTGTTCGGCGGCCCGACGACGCTGCCCTGGGGCCTGCGGATCGACGACGCGCACCTGCCGGCCGGCTACGAGCCCGGCACGCTGTTCCACCCGACGTTCCTGTACGAGCTGCTGTGGAACCTGGCCGGCGCGGCGCTGCTCATCTGGCTCGACCGCCGGTTCCGGCTCGGTCACGGCCGGGTGTTCTGGCTGTACGTCGTGGTCTACACGACGGGGCGGCTGTGGATCGAGCTGCTGCGCATCGACCCCGCGGAGATGATCGGCCCGTTCCGGCTCAACGTGTGGACGTCGATCATCGTCGGCCTGGGCGCGCTGGTAGCGTTCGTGGTCGTCGGACGTCGTCATCCTGGACGCGAGACCACACCCGACCTGCGCGGATCCGGTACGCAGGACGCCGATGTGGAGGAGCACGGCACCGCCCGCTGACCGCGGCTCAGCCCGTGTGACCCACGTCACTTTCTCGCGATGTGAGCGCCTGTGTTTCCGGCAGGTATCGTCGCCACACTGTTGCCCGGGCCGATGACGTCCCAGCCCCCCAAGCTCTATCTGGCCCCCACGGGTCGTGAGGACGGTGCTGATGGCCGCGTCGCCACTGCGTCTCGGTGCTTCCCCCGCCGTGCCGCGTCCGGGTCTGTACGACCCGGCCGCCGAGCACGACGCGTGCGGGTTCGCGTTCGTCGCGACGCTGCGCGGCACCCCCGGCCGCGACATCGTGGACGCCGGGCTGACCGCGCTGCTCAACCTCGACCACCGCGGTGCGGTGGGCGCGGAGGAGAACAGCGGCGACGGCGCCGGCATCCTCACGCAGATCCCCGACGCGTTCCTGCGCGACGTCGTCGACGCCGAGCTGCCGCCCGCCGGCCGCTACGCGATCGGCATGGCGTACCTGCCGCAGGACGACGAGGAGCGGACCGTCGCGGTGCGCGCCGTCGAGGCGATCGCGGCGGAGGAGAAGCTCGACGTGCTCGCGTGGCGCGACGTGCAGGTGACGGCGGACCTCGTCGGCCCGACCGCCCGTGCCGCCATGCCGGTGTTCCGCCAGCTCGTCGTGGCGGACCCGTCGCGCGAGCTCGCGGGGATCGACCTGGACCGCCGGGCGTTCCGGCTCCGCAAGCGCGCCGAGCGCGAGCTGGGCGTGTACTTCGCGTCGCTGTCCGCCCGCACGCTCACCTACAAGGGCATGCTCACCACCGGGCAGCTCGAGCCGTTCTTCGCCGACCTGTCGGACCCGCGGTACGCCTCCGAGCTCGCGCTGGTCCACTCGCGGTTCTCCACCAACACGTTCCCGTCGTGGCCGCTGGCGCAGCCGTTCCGCATGGTCGCCCACAACGGCGAGATCAACACCGTGCGCGGCAACCGCAACTGGGTGGCCGCCCGCGAGGGGATGCTGCGCTCCGAGCTGCTGGGCGACCTGACGCCGCTGCTGCCCGTGTGCACGCCGGGCGGGTCGGACTCCGGCTCGTTCGACGAGGTGCTCGAGCTGCTGCACCTGGCCGGCCGGTCGCTGCCGCACGCGATCATGATGATGATCCCGGAGGCGTGGGAGAACCACGCCCAGATGGATCCCGCGCGCCGCGCGTTCTACGAGTACCACGCGAGCCTCATGGAGCCGTGGGACGGCCCGGCGGCGATGACGTTCACGGACGGCACGCTGATCGGCTCCGTGCAGGACCGCAACGGCCTGCGCCCGGGGCGGTTCTGGGTCACCGAGGACGGCCTGGTCGTGATGGCGTCGGAGGCCGGCGTCCTGGACCTCGACCCGGCGACGGTCGTGCGCAAGGGCCGGCTGGAGCCGGGGCGCATGTTCCTCGTCGACACCGGACAGGGCCGGATCGTCGAGGACGAGGAGATCAAGGCCCAGCTCGCCGCCCAGCGTCCGTACGCCGAGTGGGTCCGCGAGAACTCCGTCTACCTGGAGCAGCTGCCGGAGCGGGAGCACATCGCGCACTCGTCGGCCTCCGTCCGCCGGCGCCAGCGCACGTTCGGGTACACGGAGGAGGAGCTGAAGATCCTCCTGACGCCCATGGGCGCCACGGGCGCCGAGCCGCTGGGCGCGATGGGCTCCGACACCCCCGTCGCGGTCCTGTCGCAGCGGCCGCGCATGCTGTTCGACTACTTCACGCAGATGTTCGCGCAGGTGACGAACCCGCCGCTGGACGCGATCCGTGAGGAGCTGGTGACCTCCATCGGCGGGGCGATCGGCCCGGAGCCGAACCTGCTCGAGGACACCCCGCTGCACGCCCGCAAGCTCGTGCTGCCGTTCCCGGTGCTCGACAACGACGGCCTGGCGAAGATCGTCAAGATCGACAAGGACCCGGCGATGGCCGGGATCTTCCGCGCGACGATCGTGCGCGGCCTGTACGCGGCCTCCGGCGGTGGCGAGGCGCTCGAGCAGCGCCTCGAGGAGATCTTCGCGGAGTGCGACCAGGCGATCGCCGACGGCGTGAGCTTCCTGGTGCTGTCCGACCGCGACTCCGATGCCGACCGCGCGCCGATCCCGTCGCTGCTGCTGCTGTCCGCGGTGCACCACCACCTGCTGCGCCGGCACACCCGCACCCAGGTGTCGCTGGTCGTCGAGGCCGGTGACGTCCGCGAGGTGCACCACGTCGCGCTGCTGATCGGCTACGGCGCGGCGGCGGTCAACCCGTACCTGGCCATGGAGTCCGTCGAGGACCTCGCGGCGAACGGCTACCTGCCGGGCGTGAGCCCCGAGCAGGCGGTGAAGAACCTCATCAAGGCGCTCGGCAAGGGCGTCCTGAAGGTCATGTCGAAGATGGGCATCTCGACCATCGCGTCCTACCGCGGGGCGCAGGTGTTCGAGGCGATCGGCCTGTCGCACGCGCTGGTCGACCGGTACTTCACCGGCACCACCAGCCGGCTCGGCGGCATCGGCCTGGACGTCATCGCGGCCGAGGTCGCCGCGCGGCACGCCGACGCGTACCCGGCGAACGGCAACCGGCTGGCCCACCGCCGGCTCGCGACCGGCGGCGAGTACCAGTGGCGCCGCGACGGCGAGGACCACCTGTTCGACCCGGAGACCGTGTTCCGGCTGCAGCACTCCACCCGCACGCGGCAGATGGACGTGTTCCGGTCGTACACCCACCGCGTGAACGAGCAGTCGCAGCGGCTCATGACGCTGCGCGGGCTGCTCGAGCTCAAGGACGGCGAGCGCCCCCCGGTCCCGGTCGACGAGGTCGAGCCGGTCAGCGAGATCGTCAAGCGGTTCAGCACGGGCGCGATGTCCTACGGCTCCATCTCGATGGAGGCCCACGAGACCCTCGCGATCGCGATGAACCGGCTCGGCGCCAAGTCGAACACCGGCGAGGGCGGCGAGGACCCGGAGCGCCTGCACGACCCGGAGCGCCGCTCCGCGATCAAGCAGATCGCGTCGGGCCGGTTCGGCGTGACGTCGGAGTACCTGACGTTCGCGGACGACATCCAGATCAAGCTCGCCCAGGGCGCCAAGCCGGGCGAGGGCGGCCAGCTGCCCGGCCCGAAGGTGTACCCGTGGGTCGCGCGGACCCGGCACTCGACGCCGGGCGTCGGCCTCATCTCGCCGCCGCCGCACCACGACATCTACTCGATCGAGGACCTGGCGCAGCTCATCCACGACGCCAAGAACGCGAACCCGCGGGCGCGGATCCACACCAAGCTCGTCAGCGAGTTCGGCGTCGGCACCGTGGCGGCGGGCGTGGCCAAGGCGCACTCCGACGTCGTGCTCATCTCGGGCCACGACGGCGGCACCGGCGCCTCGCCGCTGACGAGCCTCAAGCACGCCGGCACGCCCTGGGAGATCGGCCTGGCCGAGACCCAGCAGACGCTGGTGCTCAACAACCTGCGCGACCGGGTGGTCGTGCAGGTGGACGGCCAGCTCAAGACGGGCCGGGACGTCGTCATCGGCGCGCTGCTCGGCGCGGAGGAGTTCGGCTTCGCGACCGCGCCGCTCGTGGTCTCGGGCTGCATCATGATGCGCGTCTGCCACCAGGACACCTGCCCGGTGGGCGTCGCGACGCAGAACCCGGAGCTGCGTTCCCGGTTCACCGGCAAGCCGGAGTTCGTCGTCACGTTCTTCGAGTTCATCGCCCAGGAGGTCCGGGAGATCCTGGCCGGGCTCGGGTTCCGCAGCATCGAGGAGGCCGTCGGCCACGTCGAGCTGCTCGACACCCGCAAGGCCGTGGACCACTGGAAGGCGCAGGGCCTGGACCTCGCGCCCGTGCTCGCGCAGCCGGAGCCCGTCCCGGGGTCGTCGCTGCACCACGTGCACGACCAGGACCACGGCCTGGACCGCGCCCTGGACAACCAGTTCATCGCGATGGCGGGGCCGGCCCTGGAGGACGCCCGCCCGGTGCGCATCGAGCTGCCGGTGCGCAACGTCAACCGGACGGTCGGCACGATGCTCGGCCACGAGGTCACGCGGCGGTACGGCGGCGAGGGCCTGCCGGACGACACGATCGAGGTCGTGCTGACGGGCTCGGCGGGGCAGTCGTTCGGGGCGTTCCTGCCGCGCGGCATCACGCTGCGGCTCGAGGGCGACGCGAACGACTACGTCGGCAAGGGCCTGTCGGGCGGCCGGGTCGTCGTGCGGCCCGACCGCAACGCCGTCCTCAGCGGCGAGCACAACGTCATCGCCGGCAACGTCATCGGCTACGGCGCGACCTCGGGCGAGCTGTTCCTCCGGGGCGTGGTCGGCGAGCGGTTCGGCGTGCGGAACTCCGGCGCGACGCTGGTCGTCGAGGGCGTGGGGGACCACGGCTGCGAGTACATGACCGGCGGCACCGTCGTGGTGCTCGGACGGACGGGGCGCAACTTCGCGGCCGGCATGTCCGGCGGCACGGCGTACGTGCTGGACCTCAAGCCGGAGCGCGTCAACGTGCAGGGTGTCGCCTCGGGCGAGCTCGGCCTGGCGCCGCTCGACGACGAGGACGCGCAGGTCGTGCTGGCGCTGCTGCGGCGGCACGCGGACGAGACGGGCTCGCGGGTCGCGGCGGAGCTGCTCGCCGACTGGTCCGGCGACGGCGGCTCGGCGCGCGCCCGGTTCACCCGGGTGCAGCCGACCGAGTACGCCCGCGTGCGCGCGGCACTGGCGAAGGCCGAGGCGGACGGGCTGGACCCGAGCGCCCCCGGCGTGTGGGAGGGCATCCTGGAGGTGGCACGTGGCTGACCCCCGTGGGTTTCTGAAGGTGCGGGAGCGCGAGCTGCCCGCCAACCGTCCGGTGCCCCTGCGGCTCATGGACTGGCGCGAGGTGCACGAGCACCGCAGCGTGGCCGAGGACCCGCAGTCCGCGACCCTGCTGCACCGGCAGGCCGGGCGCTGCATGGACTGCGGCGTGCCGTTCTGCCACAACGGCTGCCCGCTCGGGAACCTCATCCCCGAGTGGAACGACCTCGTGTGGCGCGGCCAGTGGGGCGACGCGATCGAGCGCCTGCACGCGACGAACAACTTCCCGGAGTTCACGGGCCGGATCTGCCCGGCCCCGTGCGAGTCGGCGTGCGTGCTGGGGATCAACCAGCCCGCGGTGACGATCAAGAACATCGAGGTCTCGATCATCGACGAGGCCTTCGACCGCGGGCTCGTGCAGCCGCAGGTGCCGCAGCGCCTCTCCGGGCACACCGTCGCCGTCGTGGGCTCCGGCCCCGCCGGTCTGGCGGCCGCCCAGCAGCTGACGCGCGCCGGGCACACCGTGGCGGTGTACGAGCGGGACGACGCGATCGGCGGTCTGCTGCGGTACGGCGTGCCGGACTTCAAGCTCGAGAAGCGGCACATCGACCGCCGCCTCGAGCAGATGGCGGCGGAGGGCACCCGCTTCCGCCCGAACGTGGCGATCGGCCGCGACATCACCTGGGAGCAGCTGCGTGCCCGGTACGACGCCGTGGTGGTCGCCACCGGCGCGACCGTGCCGCGCGAGCTGCCGCTGCCGGGCCGCGAGCTGGCGGGCATCCACCCGGCGATGGAGTACCTGCACCGCTCGAACGCCCAGGTGGCGGGCAAGGCGGTGCCGGACCCGATCGACGCGCGCGGCAAGCACGTGGTGGTCATCGGCGGCGGCGACACCGGGTCCGACTGCGTCGGCACCGCGCTGCGGCAGGGTGCCGCGTCGGTCACGACCCTGGCGATCGGCAAGCAGCCCCCGGTGGAGCGCCCGGCGAACCAGCCGTGGCCGACCGACCCGGTGCTGTTCGAGGTGTCGTCCTCGCACGAGGAGGGCGGCGAGCGCGCGTACCTGGCGTCGACCGTGGCGTTCGTCGGCGACGACGAGGGCCGGGTCACGCACCTGCGGCTCGCGACGACCGAGTACCTGCCCGACGGCCGCCGCGTCCCCACCCCGGGGACGGAGCGCGACGTGCCGGCGGACCTGGTGCTCATCGCCATGGGCTTCACGGGCCCGGAGACGCAGGAGCTCGTCGAGCAGGCCGGCGTCGACCTCACCGCGCGCGGCACGGTGGCGCGCACGGACGACTTCGCGACGTCCGTGCCCGGCGTGTTCGTGGCCGGCGACGCGGGCCGCGGCCAGTCGCTCATCGTGTGGGCGATCGCCGAGGGCCGCGCGGCCGCCGCGGCGGTCGACACCTACCTCGGCGGGTCGACCGAGCTGCCCGCGCCGGTGACGGCGGGGACGGTCGCGCTGCGCGCCTGAGACGGTGCCGACGGTGCCCGGGCGGGGCGACCCGCCCGGGCACCGTCGTGTCCGGGCCGCGCGTGCGGGGTGCGGCCCGGACACGACGGCGTCGCGGTCGCGGTCGCGCGACCCACCGCGTCCGTGATGCGGGACGGCACGGTCCACGGGTCGGGCCGGGAGGCGGGACGTTCGGTCCAGTCCGGGGCCCGCGCGGAGCCGTAGGTTCGGGCACCATGGCCGACCCCCGGGGCTTCCTCGCCCACCGCTCGCGCGAGCTGCCCGCGAACCGTCCCGTGGCGCTGCGGCTCCTGGACTGGCGCGAGGTCCACGCGCACCGCGCCGGCCACCCGGAGGACCTGGAGCGGCTGCACCGGCAGTCGTCGCGGTGCATGGACTGCGGGGTCCCGTTCTGCCACCACGCGTGCCCGCTCGGCAACCTCATGCCGGAGTGGAACGACCTGGTGTGGCGGGGCCAGTGGGGCGACGCCGTCGAGCGGATGCACGCGACGAACAGCTTCCCGGAGATCACCGGGCGGGTGTGCCCGGCGCTGTGCGAGGCGTCCTGCGTGCTGGGCCTCAACCAGGAGGCGGTGACGATCCGCGAGATCGAGCTGGCGATCGCCGAGGAGGGCTTCGCCCGCGGGCTCGTGGAGCCGCAGGTGCCGCAGTGGCTCACCGGCCAGACCGTGGCCGTCGTCGGCTCCGGCCCCGCCGGCCTGGCCGCGGCGCAGCAGCTCACGCGCGCCGGGCACACGGTGGCGGTGTACGAGCGCGCGGACGCGCCCGGCGGCCTGCTGCGGTACGGCATCCCCGAGTACAAGCTCGAGAAGGCCGTGCTGGACCGGCGCATCGCCCAGATGACCGCCGAGGGGACCCGGTTCCGGTGCGGCGTCGAGGTCGGCGCCGACGTCTCCGGCGAGGAGCTGCGCGACCGGTACGACGCCGTGCTGCTGTGCGTCGGGTCCACCGTCCCGCGCGACCTGCCGGTGCCGGGGCGCGACCTGGTCGGCGTGCTGCCCGCGATGGACTACCTGGTGCCCGCCAACCGGGCCGCGGTCGGCCTGCCCGCGCCCGGCCAGGTGCTCGCGACCGGGCTCGACGTCGTGGTCGTCGGCGGCGGTGACACCGGCGCGGACTGCCTCGGCACGGCGCTGCGTCAGGGCGCCCGGTCGGTCACGCAGCTCGAGATCATGCCCGCCCCGCCCGCCGAGCGGTCGCCCGAGCAGCCGTGGCCGCTGTGGCCGGTGCTGTTCAAGGTGTCGTCGGCGCACGAGGAGGGCGGCGAGCGGGAGTTCGCCGCCGCGACCACGGCGCTCCTCGGGGACGACGCCGGGCACGTGCGCGCGTTGCGTCTCGCCGAGGTCCGCCTCGAGGACGGCCGCCCGGTGCCCGTGCCCGGCACGGAGCGGGAGATCCCGGCCCAGCTGGTGCTGCTCGCCCTCGGCTTCACCGGGCCGGAGCAGGGGCCGCTCCTGGAGCAGCTCGGCCTCGCGACCGGCCCGCGGGGGACGGTCGAGCGCCGCGACGACTTCAGGACCAAGGTCCCGGGTGTCTACGTCGCCGGTGACGCAGGCCGCGGGCAGTCCCTCGTGGTGTGGGCCGTGGCTGAGGGCCGTGCCGCTGCGGCGGCCGTAGACTCCTACCTGTCCGGCAGTACCGCGCTGCCCGCTCCGGTGACCGCGAGCACGGCTGCGATGCGGCCGTGACCCACCACCCGCGTACGTCCGGGCCGCTCCGTGCCCAGCAGGACGTTCGGTCCGAACCGCCATCCACGAAAGGCCTAGGCTTTCCCCATGCGTAGAGCGAAGATCGTCTGCACCATCGGCCCCGCCACGGAGTCCGCCGAGCAGATCCAGGCCCTGGTGGACGCCGGCATGGACGTCGCGCGGCTGAACCGCAGCCACGGCGACACCGAGGTGCACAAGCGCGTGTACGACAACGTGCGCGCCGCCGCGAAGGCGTCGGGCCGGTCGGTGGCCGTCCTGGTCGACCTGCAGGGCCCGAAGATCCGCCTCGGCCGCTTCGTCGAGGGCAAGCACGAGCTCGCCGAGGGTGACGTCTTCACGATCACCACCGAGGACGTGCCGGGCACCAAGGAGCTCGTCTCCACGACCCACAAGGGCCTCGCGGACGACGCCCGCGTCGGCGACCCGCTGCTCATCGACGACGGCCGCGTGCTGGTGCGCGTCACCGCCGTCGAGGGCCCGCGCGTGGTCACCCGCGTCGAGGTCGGCGGCCCGGTCTCCAACAACAAGGGCATCAACCTGCCGGGCGTCGCCGTCTCCGTCCCCGCGATGAGCGAGAAGGACGAGGAGGACCTGCGCTGGGCCCTGCGCACCGGCGCCGACATCATCGCCCTGTCCTTCGTCCGCAACGCCGCCGACTACGACGACGTGCGCCGGATCATGGAGGAGGAGGGCCGGGTCGTCCCGGTCATCGCCAAGGTCGAGAAGCCGCAGGCCGTCGAGAACCTGGCCGAGATCGTCGACGCGTTCGACGGCATCATGGTCGCCCGCGGCGACCTCGGCGTGGAGCTCCCGCTGGAGCAGGTCCCGCTGGTCCAGAAGCGCGCCGTCGAGCTGGCCCGCCGCAACGCGAAGCCGGTCATCGTCGCCACGCAGGTGCTCGAGTCGATGACGAACAACCCGCGCCCGACGCGTGCCGAGACGTCGGACTGCGCCAACGCGGTGCTCGACGGCGCGGACGCGGTCATGCTGTCCGGCGAGACCAGCGTCGGCGAGTACCCGATCGAGACGGTCCGCACCATGGCCCGGATCATCGAGGCGACCGAGGAGCTCGGCCGGGAGCGCATCGCCCCGCTCGGCTCGACCCCGCACACCCGCGGTGGCGCCATCACCCGCGCGGCGGCCGAGATCGGCGAGACGCTCGGCGTGAAGTACCTCGTCACGTTCACGCAGTCCGGTGACTCGGCGCGCCGCATGTCGCGCCTGCGCTCGCCGATCCCGCTGCTCGCCTTCACCCCGAAGGCCGCGGTGCGCAACATCCTGTCGCTGAGCTGGGGCGTGCAGACCTACGAGGTCCCGCAGGTCGAGCACACCGACGCGATGGTCCAGCAGGTCGAGTCCACCCTGCGCGCCCAGGGCCTGGCCGAGGTCGGCGACTACGTCGTCGTCGTCGCCGGCACCCCGGTCGGCGTCGTCGGGTCGACCAACACGGTCGTCGTGCACAAGATCGGCGACGAGGCCGCGGGCCGCATCGCCTGACGTCACCGTCGCACCCGCCGAGGGCCCCGCAGCCGCGTGCTGCGGGGCTCTCGGCGCTGCGGGGCCCTCGGCGCGTCCGGGCCCCGGCGGAGGGCCGATCAGGGCCGCGCTGCCATGAGGCGCTCGGCGACCGCGGCGACCTCCTGCGGCGTGCCGACGATCTCGAAGTGCGTCTCGTCGGGCCGGTCGAAGTCGCCACCCCACGCCACCACCGGCGCGAACTCGGCGAGGATGTCCCGCACCGTGGCGACCTGGGCCGCGGTGAACGTGCCGGACTCGCCCTCCGGGTGCGCCGTCGCGTTGAAGTCGACCGCCGTGCCCGAGGCGTGGTTGGACAGCGGGTCGCCGTCCTCGCGCTGCTCCGCGGCCGCCCAGCCCCACGAGGTCGCGCGGTCGATCGGCTCCACCTCGCCGTTGAAGCGGTCCGCCACGTGGATGAGGACGACGTCGACGTCGCCGGCGCGCACGCGTCCCGTGACCCAGGCGAACGGCGTCAGCCGGCGGTCGTGCGCCTCGCCGATCGCGGGCCAGCCGTTGGCCGTCGTCGGGCCGGTCCCGAGGACCGGGGGGCGACCGAGCACCCGGACGCCGACGGCCGCACCGGCCAGGAGCGCCAACGCGATCCCGGCGACCGCGAGCACCACGCCCGGCCCGCGCCGGGGGTCGGGGACGCGCCGTGCCCGGCGCCGGGCGGGCGCGCGCGGCGAGGGTGAGGGCGGCGGCGGTGCCGCACCGGCGGAGGTCGCGGTGACGGGGGACGAGGGCACGGGCGCTCCGGGGGCTGGTC
>JACXUT010000304.1 GCA_014763765.1 Micrococcales bacterium | reverse complement strand
CCGCGGCCCGGACGTCCGTCCGGGCTGGGGCGGTCGCGGGCGCTGCGGGGTCACGCCCGCCCGGTCCCGTCGGGCTGCTCGGCCGCGTCGTCACCCACGGGGTCCGCGGGCACCTCGGGGGCGTCGGGGGCGTCGAGGGGCTCGCCGGCCTGCGCGTCGGCGCCGCCCGCCAGCGCGTCGAGCACCTCGGCGCCGAGCAGCGTGACGTCGCCGGCGCCGACCGTCAGCACCAGGTCCCCGGGTGCGGCCGCCGCGGCCACCGCGCGGGCGGCCTCGTGCCGGTCCGCGACGTACGTGGCGCGCCCCGGCGTGGGCACCCGCTGCACGATCGTGTCGCCGCTGGTCTCCGGGTCCGGGTCCTCGCGCGCGGCGTACACGTCGGTGACGACGACGGTGTCCGCGAGGTCGAGCGCCGCTGCGAACTCCGCCGCGAAGGTCCGCGTCCGCGAGTACAGGTGCGGCTGGAACAGCACGTGCACCCGGCCGTCGCCCGCGACGCCCCGGGCAGTGCGAAGCAGCGCGGCGACCTCGGTCGGGTGGTGGGCGTAGTCGTCGACGACGCGGACGCCGCCCGCCGTGCCGCGGTCCTCGAACCGCCGGCCCGTGCCGCGGAACTCGCCGAGCCCGGCCGCGACGGCCGCGGGGTCGGCACCGACGGCCCACGCCGCCAGGTACGCCGCCGCGGCGTTCGCCGCGTTGTGGTCGCCGGGCACCGCGAGCACCAGGTCCGCGCCGGGGACCTCGGCGGAGCGCGACGTGAGCGTGACGTGCCAGCCGCCGCCCTGCGCCCGCACCGGGCCGAGCACGAGGTCCGGGCCCGGCCCGGCCCCGGCGACCGACGCGTCCGAGCCGTACGTGAGGACGCGGACGCCGCGCCGCGTGAGACGGTCCCGCACCGCGTCGACGAGCCGGGCCGCACCCGCGTCGTCGAGGCAGGCCACGAGCGCGCCGCCGTCGAGCACGCGGTCCGCGAACGCCTCGAACGCGGCCTCGAACGCCTCCGCCGAGCCGTAGTGGTCGAGGTGGTCGGGCTCGACGTTGGTCACGACGGCGACCGCCGGCGCGTACGCCAGGAAGGACCCGTCCGACTCGTCGGCCTCGGCGACGAAGACCTCGCCCGCCCCGGTGCGGTGCCCGGGCGCGGCACCGTCCGCGGTGAGGACGGTGCCGCCGATCGCGTACGACGGGTCGAGCACCGGGTCCTCGCGGCCGGCGACGGCGAGCGCGGTCGCGACCATCGTCGACGTCGTCGTCTTGCCGTGCGCGCCGGCCACGGCGATGCCGATGCGCCCGGTCATGAGCGCGGCCAGCGCCTCGGAGCGGTGCAGGACCCGCAGCCCGCGCTCCCGCGCCGCGGCGAGCTCGGGGTTGGTGTCCCGGATCGCGCTCGACACCACGACGGTGTCGACGCCGGCGAGGTGCGCCGCGTCGTGGCCGACGTGGACGACCACGCCCGCCTCGCGCAGGGCCGGCAGGGCCGGGCCCTCGTGCGCGTCGGAGCCGGAGACCGTCAGGCCGCGCGCGGCGAGCAGCCCCGCCACGGCGGACATCCCCGCCCCGCCGACGCCGACCAGGTGCACGCGCCCGAGATCGGTCACCGCGTCACCGCGGGTCGCGGCGGGGTGCGCGCCCGGCTCCCCGTCCCCCCGGCCGTCCGCCGCCGCGGCGTCGTCGCCGTCCGGCACGGCCGTGCCGCCGACCGCGCCGTCCGCGAGCGGTCCGTCGTCCGCCCCGGAGCCGTCGCCCGCCGGGCCCGCGTCCGCACGACCCGCTCCGTCGGCGCGCGCCTCGCGCTCCGCGGCGTCCGCGGCGGCACGCTCGGCCGCCGCCCGCTCCGCCTCCGCCCGCTGGGCGGCGACCCGCTCGCCCTCGGCGAGGGCGTCCAGCACGAGGTCGGCGACGCGCGCGGCGGCGTCCGGCACGCCCACCCGGGCGGCGGCCTCGCCCATGGCGCGGCGCTCGTCCGCGGCACCCGGCTCCAGCAGCGGCAGCAGGTGTGCGGTGATCCAGTCGCCGGTGAGGGCGTCGTCGGCGACCAGCAGCCCGCCGCCCTCGGCGACCACGGGCTGCGCGTTGAGCCGCTGCTCCCCGTTGCCGACGGGCAGCGGCACGTACACCGCCGGGATCCCGAGGGCGGCCAGCTCGCTGACCGTCCCCGCGCCGGCCCGGCACAGCACGAGGTCCGCGACGGCGAGCGCCTGCTCCATCTCCCCCAGGTACTCGCGCACGTGGTAGCGCTCGGCGCCGGGGACGCCGCGCACCGCGGAGCGCACCTCCTCGGCCTTGCCGGCACCGGTCAGGTGCAGCACCTCGGCCCCGGTCGCGAGCACGGCGCGCGCCTGCGCGGCGAGCGCGCGGTTGACGGACACCGCCCCGAGCGAGCCGCCGGTGACCAGGAGCGTGACGCGGGACGGGTCGAAGCCCAGCTCGGCGGCCGCGCGGCGCCGGGTCCCCTCCGGGTCGCGGGCGCGGTCGGCCAGCAGGCCGGCGATCTCCGGGCGCAGCGGCAGCCCGGTGACCTGGGCGCGCGGCAGCCGCGTGCCGGGGAAGGTCACCGCGACGGCGTGCGCGCCGCGCGCGCCGAGCCGGTTCGCGAGCCCGGCCCGGGCGTTCTGCTCGTGGACGACCACGGGTACGCCGCGGGAGCGCGCCGCCAGGTAGGCGGGCGTCGAGACGTAGCCCCCGAAGCCGACGACCGCGGCCGCGCCGGTGGCGTCGATCGCCTCGCCCGCCGCGTCGACCGCCACCCGCAGCATCCGTGGCAGGCGCAGCCAGTCCGGGGTGGGCCGGCGGGGCAGCGGCACCTTCGGGACCACGCGCATCTCCAGCCCGCGCTCGGGCACCAGCCGCGACTCGAGGCCCTCCGCGGTGCCGAGCGCGACGAGGCGCAGCTCCGGGTCGCGGGCGCGGAGCTCCTCCGCCACGGCGAGCAGCGGGTTGACGTGCCCGGCCGTGCCGCCGCCCGCGAGCAGGACCGCGCGGGGACGCGTCTCCTCGTCGTGCGTGGCGTCGGCGTCGGGTGCGGTCACGGGGTCCTCCGGTTCAGGCGCGGGGGCGCCGGTGGTGCGAGCGGGACGAGGGGCGGGGGTGCCGGGCGCGGGCCGGCGGCCGGTCCGGCGCTCCGGGAC
>JACXUT010000034.1 GCA_014763765.1 Micrococcales bacterium | reverse complement strand
CGTCCCGTCCGTCCGCCGTCCCCGCCTCGGCGGGCGGTCCCCCCGCGTCCTCCCCGCCGGCAGCGTCCGTCCGCCCGGCGCACCGTCGGGCGGGGCTCGCGCTCCTGGTCGCGGCCGGCGGCGCGGCCGGCTCGCTCGGGCGCTACGGCCTCGCGCAGGCGCTCCCCGTGCAGCACGGCTGGCCGGTGGCCACGCTGACGGCGAACCTCGTGGGCGCGTTCCTGCTCGGGGTGCTGCTCGAGGCGCTCGGCCGGCGCGGCCCGGAGACGCCGGGGGTGCTGCGGGCGCGGCTCGCGCTCGGCACGGGGGTGCTGGGCGGCTTCACGACGTTCTCGTCCCTGGCGCTCGAGACGGAGCGGCTGCTCGCGGAGGGTGCGGCGGGCACGGCGCTCGCCTACGCGGGCGCGACCCTGGTGGCCGGTGTCGCGTGTGCGGCGGCGGGGGTCGCCGTGGTGGGCCTGGTCGCCCGGGTCCGCGGAGGACGCGCGTGACGGGCGCCCTGCTCGTCGCGCTGGCCGGCGGGGCGGGCGCCGCGGCGCGGTTCTGGGTGGACGGCACCATCCGCGCGCGCGGCCGGACCGTCCTGCCCGTGGCGACCGTGACCGTGAACGTCACCGGCTCGTTCCTCATCGGGCTGGTGGCGGGGGCGCACGTCTACCTGGGCCTGCCCGCGACGTGGCAGCTCCTGCTGGCGACCGGCTTCTGCGGGGGGTACACGACGTTCTCCGCGGCCGCGGTCGAGACGGTGCGGCTCGTGCAGGCGGGTGAGCGGGGCCGGGCGGTGGCCAACCTGCTCGGCACGGCCGTGCTGACGGTCGCGGCGGCCGCCGCCGGCACCGTCGTGATGGCGCTCGCGGGCCGCTGACCGCCGCACTTGCCAGCGGACGACCCGTTTGCGAAGGTCGGCGGTGGCCTCGTCGTCGGGGGTCGGCATGACGGCCGGCCGCGCCGGGTCCGCGAGAGGGGGCCGTCGGTGACGGAGCACGTCCTCGTCCCTCCCGGGGAGCCGGTCGACCTCGACAACTGCGCGCGCGAGCCCATCCACATCCCCGGCTCGGTGCAGCCGCGCGGCTACCTGCTCGTGGTGCGCGAGGCCGGCGCCGTCGTGCTGCAGTGCTCCGCGAACGCGACGGAGCTGCTCGGCCCGGGCGTCGACGGGGTGCTCGGCCGGCCGCTCCCGGAGGTGCTGGGGGAGCCCGCCGCGCGCGTGGTGCTCGAGCAGGTCGCCGCGCTCGCGGACCACCGCACCCGCAACCCCGGACTCGTGCAGGTCGGCGCCGGCGACGGCGCGGTGGTCATGGACGTGGTGGTGCACCGCCCGCCGCCCGCCACGGCGTCCGACCCGGGGCCGGTGTTCGTCGTCGAGCTCGAGCCCGCGGACGGCCCGCGCCCCCTGACGTACGGCAGCACGTACGAGCTGGTCCGCGACGCGATCGCCGAACTGAACGGGGCCGGGACGCTCGAGGGGCTGTACGACCGGGCGGCCCGGCACGTGCGCAGCCTCACCGGGTTCGACCGCGTGATGATCTACCGGTTCGACGCCGAGTACAACGGCGAGGTGGTGGCGGAGGCGCGCCGGGAGGACCTCGAGCCGTTCCTCGGGCTGCACTACCCGGCCTCCGACATCCCGCCGCAGGCGCGCGCGATGTACGAGAAGAGCTGGGTCCGGCTGATCTCCGACGTCGACTACGTGCCCGTCCCGGTGGTGCCCGTCGACGAGCCGTTGAGCGGGCGCCCGCTGGACCTCACGTACGCCACGCTGCGCAGCGTCTCGCCGATCCACTGCGAGTACCTGCGCAACATGGGCGTGCGCGCGTCGATGTCGATCTCGCTGCTGCGCGACGGGCGGCTGTGGGGCATGGTCGCCTGCCACCACTACGCCGGCCCCCACGCGCCGTCGTACGGCGTGCGGGCCGCCTCCGAGTTCCTCGGCGTGGCGCTGTCGGCGCGGCTCGTGGCCCAGGTCGAGGAGGACCTGCTGGCGGAGTCGCGGCGCGCGTCCGGGGTGCTCGCCCGCCTGGTCGGCGCGAGCCGCGACGAGGACGTGCGCCTCGCCCAGGCGCTCACCCGCACCGGGGACCTCCTGGAGCTGGTGCCGGCGGACGGCGTCGTCGTGTGCGCCGGCGGTGACCTCGCGACCCGCGGCCGGGTGCCGGACGACGAGGCGTGCCACCGGCTCGCGGCGTGGGGGAGCGCGCTCGGCGACGGCGTGGTGGCGACCGACCGGCTCGCCGGGGAGCCCGGTGCGCCGGAGCTGCCGGGCGTCGCCGGCGTGGTGGCGTTCGCCCTCCCGGACGGCGGCACCGTGGTCTGGGTCCGCGACGAGGTCGTGCGGACGGTCGACTGGGGCGGCGACCCGCAGGGCAAGGTCACCGTGCAGGAGGAGGGCGGCGTCCGGCTCGGCCCGCGGACGTCGTTCGCGCTGTGGCGGGAGCACGTCCGGGGTCGCTCGCTGCCCTGGGACGACCGGCACGCCGGGAACGCCGCGGACCTGCGCAACCACCTCGTCGAGGCGCTGTTCCGCCGGGGACGGGCCGAGGTGGGTGCCGCGCGCGCCCTGCAGCGCACGCTGCTGCCGACGACCCTGCCCGTCGTGCCCGGGTGGGCGGTGGACGCCCGGTACGAGCCGTCCGGCTCCGGCCAGGTGGGCGGCGACTGGTACGACGTCCTGGTGCTCGGCGACGGCCGGCTGGCGCTGGCGGTCGGCGATGTCACGGGGCACGGGCTGCCCGCGGCCGCGGCGATGGGCCAGCTCCGCAACGCGGTGCGCGCGTACCTGCTGGACGCCGCCCCGCCGTCGGTCGTGCTGGGGCGGGTCGGGCGGCTGGCGCGCTGGACGCTGCCGGGGCAGATGGCCACCCTGGCGCTCGCGGTGCTCGACCCGGCGACCGGCGTCGTCGAGCACGCCTCCGCCGGGCACCTGCCGCCGCTCGTGGTCCGCGCGGACGGCACCGCGGCGTGGCGGCGTCCGCTGGGTTCGCCGCTCGTCGGCCTGCTGGAGGGCGACCCGCGCTCCGAGTCGCTGGTGCTCGAGCCGGGCGACGCCCTGCTGCTGCTCACGGACGGGCTCATCGAGCGGCGCGGCGAGTCGCTCCGGGTCGCGATGGAGCGCACGGTCGAGCACGTCGGCACCCCCCGGGCCGGAGGCCTCGCGGACCTCGCGGCCCGGCTGCGCAGCCCCGGGTCGGACGACGACGCGACGCTGCTGCTGCTCACGCGGGGCTGACGTGCGCCCGCCCGCCCGGCGGCGCTGACGGCGAGCCCCGGCACGACCGCCCGGCCGGGCCGGGGGCCGTGCGGCGCCGCCCGGGTCAGCCTCCGAGCAGGTCCGCGAAGCTCGGCGCGCCGGCGAACGGGTCCTGCGGCCCGCGCGTCCCGCGGGCGGCGACCGTGGCGGCGAGCTCGGCGCCCGCGCGGCGGATGCGCGCCGGCAGCGGGTTGGGCTCGCCGGCGGTGGCGCCCGACGCCCAGTCGTCGGTCGCGGCGAACACCGACGTGGTCGCGACGTCGGCCCGCAGGTAGGTGAACAGCGGGCGCACCGAGTACTCGAGCGCCAGCGAGTGCCGGGCGGTGCCGCCGGTCGCGCCGAGCAGCACCGGCATCCCGACCAGCGCGTCCTTGTCGAGCACGTCGACGAACGACTTGAACAGGCCGGAGTACGTGGTGGTGAACAGCGGCGTGACGGCGATGACCGCGTCCGCGCCGGTGACGGCCTCGATGACCTCCGCGAGCGCGGGCGGCGGGAAGCCGGTGAGCATCGCGTCGACGATCTCGTGGGCGTGGTCGCGCAGCTCGACGACGCGGACCTCCGCGAGGTCGCCGCGGTCGGCGAGCTCGGTCGCGGTCGCCTCGGCGAGCCGGTCGGCGAGCAGGCGGGTGGACGACGGCCGGCCGAGACCGGCCGACAGCGCGACGATCGTGCGCTGGGTCATGGGGGTGGCTCCTTGGTGCCGTGACGGCGGTGCGGGTGCCGGGCAGGAGGGCGGTGCGGGGACGCGCGGGGCGCGTCCACCGGTCCGAACCTCCCGCCCGGCGGGGGTGTTCCCGGCTGTCCGGGATGCGGGATCAGAGGCCGAAGGCGGCGCCGGGGCGAGCCGTCACCGCGTCCGCGGCGGCGGTGTCGTCCTCGGCGGTCTTCCCGGTCCAGTGGTCGGCGGCCGCGACGGGCTGGGCGTGCACCTCGCCGGCCGCGCGGGCGGCGGCGACGCGCTCGGCGTGGCTCGGCGGGTCGGACGGCACGTGCGCGGGCCGGTCGGACTCCATCTCCTTGCGGAGCACCGGCACGACCTCGCCGCCCAGGATGTCGAGCTGCTCGAACACCGTCTTGAGCGGCAGGCCCGCGTGGTCGATGAGGAACAGCTGGCGCTGGTAGGCGCCGACCTCGTGCCGCATGGCGGCGTAGCGGTCGATGACCTGCTGCGGCGAGCCCACGGTGAGCGGGGTCTGGGCGGAGAAGTCCTCGAGGGACGGCCCGTGCCCGTACACCGGCGCGTTGTCGAAGTACGGCCGGAACTCGTCCACGGCGTCCTGCGAGTTCTTCCGCATGAACACCTGGCCGCCGAGGCCCACGATCGCCTGGTCCGCCCGGCCGTGGCCGTAGTGCTCGAACCGCTGCCGGTAGAACTGGACCATCTGCTTGGTGTGGCTCATCGGCCAGAAGATGTTGTTGTGGAAGAACCCGTCGCCGTAGTAGGCGGCCTGCTCGGCGATCTCGGGGCTGCGGATCGAGCCGTGCCACACGAACGGCGGGACGCCGTCCAGCGGGCGCGGGGTCGAGGTGAAGCCCTGCAGCGGGGTGCGGAACTTGCCCTCCCAGTCCACGACGTCCTCCTCCCAGAGGCGGCGCAGCAGGGCGTAGTTCTCGATGGCCAGCGGGATGCCCTGGCGGATGTCCTGGCCGAACCACGGGTAGACGGGGCCGGTGTTGCCGCGGCCCATCATGAGGTCCATCCGGCCGTCGGAGATGACCTGGAGCATCGCGTACTCCTCGGCCAGGCGGACCGGGTCGTTCGTGGTGATCAGCGTGGTCGCGGTGGACAGCACGATGCGCTTCGTCCGGGCGGCCAGGTAGCCGAGCATGGTGGTGGGGGACGACGCGACGAACGGCGGGTTGTGGTGCTCGCCGGTCGCGAAGACGTCGAGGCCGACCTCCTCCGCGTGCTCCGCGATCGCGAGGATCGAGCGGACACGCTCGGTGTCGTCGGGCGTCCGCCCGGTCGTGGGGTCAGGCGTGATGTCGCTGACCGTGAAGACTCCGAACTGCATCTCGCGCTCCTCAAACTCGATGCGTTTGCATGTACATGGCGCTGCAACCGGGTGGGTGGCGGATCTATTCCGCCGATCGGGACGAAGGTCCCGCGACACATGCGGCCGGCTCGTCCTCAACCGCGTGGTTGACCACCGGTCGGCGCGCGTGGCAGCCTCGCGGACGACCCGCACCGGCCGTCGGAGGAGGACCCGTGCCCGGCGACGACCGGCTGTCCCAGGTGTTCGCGGCGCTCGCCGACCCGCTGCGCCGCGACGTCGTCGCCCGGCTGGCGTCCGGCGACGCGACCGTGGGCGAGCTCGCAGCCCCGTACGACGTCACCACCCAGGCGGTGTCGAAGCACCTGCGCGTGCTCGAGGACGCCGGGCTCGTCAGCCGGCGCCGCGAGGCGCAGCGGCGCTGGGTGCACCTGGAGACCGAGGTGTTCGACCTCATGACGCTGTGGATCGAGCGGTACCGGCGCCAGGCGGAGTTCCGCTACCGGCCGCTCGAGGACGTGCTGCTCGGCGAGGGCACGCCCGCCGAGAATGCGCCGCGCGTCCGCACCGAGCCCGCCCCGCGGGTGCGACCCGAGCGCGAGCGGGAGTTCCAGCCGTGGGACCTCGGCGCCCGCGCCGTCCGGCGGGACGACCGCTGACGCGTCCGGGTCAGGCCTGGTACGCCCAGTGCCAGGGCTCGCGCGGGGTGTCCTCGACGAACCCGTAGCGGCCGGCGTTCGCCCGCATCCACGACTGGGCCGCGTCGTCCAGGTCCAGGTCGACCGCCATGCCCCAGCCGTGGTCGCTCGTGCCCGGGACCGCCGCCAGGCCGCCCTGCGAGTACAGGCCCTTGCGCGCCGCGACGTCCACCTGCGCCTCGTACGACCGGTAGGAGTCGGTGATGCCGATGCTCACGCCCGCGCGCGCGGCGTCGGCGCGCAGCCGCTCGAGGGAGTCCGCCGCGGGGGCCCACAGCCGGTGCCCGGTGCCGTCGACCGGGGCGAGCGCGGCCTCCGGGATGCGGCCGTTGCCGTAGGCCGCGAGCTCCGCGGGCACGCCGTCGGCCGTGAGCGCGCCGGACGTCCCGGACGCCGCGCCCGTGCCGCCGGCCGTGCCGCCGGTGCCCGCCACGGCGAGCTCGAGGGCGCGCGCGAAGTCGGTCCCCGTGCTCGACGCCGTGGTGGTGCCGGTCGTCGCCGGGGCGAACGAGCCGAGGGTCGCCTGGATGGCCGCGATGCGCTGGCCGATCGCCGCGATGCCGTCCACGCCCATGCCGGTCGTGCTCCTTCCCCCGGGGTGCTCCTGGTCCCATCGGCCGCAGGCCCCGCGTCCTGAGCGGAGCCGGCGGATCCGCGCAATCGTGCGGCAGATCGCGACACGCGGGGGTCGCAGCCCGGCCGTGTCGGTGGTCGTGCGTACCGTCGTGTGCATGAGCGGACGGCACGTGTGCACCTGGTTCGACGACGCGGACGGCGTCGAGCTCCTGTGCGTCTGCGGCGGCCGGGCGGTGGTCGTCGTGGACGACGAGACCGGCGACGACCTGCTGGTCGTGCTGGCCGACGAGCCCGCGGTCCTGGCCGCCACGGCCTGAGCCCCGGCGCGTCCCGGGCGGGCGCGGCCCGATCGGCGGCGCCCCGCGCGGGCGTCTGCGCCCCGAGAAGCATCCCGAGCGAGCGCCGACCGCGCTGCCGGTGACCCGACCGGCGGCGTCAGGGCCCCGGGGGTGCCGGCTGCCCGGTTCCCGGCGTGGCCGGCGGCCCCGCTGCCGGACCCGCGGAGAGCGACAGCGTCACGGTCGACCCGGCCGTCGCCGTCCCCGACCGGCTCTGCTGCGCCACGCGCCCCGCCGGCACGTCGGACGGCACCGGCGGGCCCGTGACGACCCCGAACCCGGCGGCCGTCAGCGCCTCGCGCGCGCCCGCCTCGTCCTGGCCGACCACCCAGGGGACCGGCACCTGCCGGCCCAGCACCTCGTCCTGCCCCGCGGGCGCGAAGCCCGGCACCGCCACGCCCTCGAGCGTCCGGGTCATGAACCCCATCCAGATCGGCACCGCGACGGACGACCCGTACACGTTGCGGATGTAGCGGCCGTTGATGACGACGTCCTGCATCGGGACGGTCCCCTCGGCGTGCCCCACCCAGACGGCCGTGGCCCGCAGGGGCGTGTAGCCGACGAACCAGGTGTGCTCGTTGTGGGACGTCGTGCCCGTCTTGCCCGCGGCCGGGAAGGGGGGCGCGGGGGTGTTCGCCGTGCCGCTCCAGACGTTCTGCAGCGCGTGGTTGACGGCGTTCGCGATCCGCGGCTCGAGCGCGGGCGTGCAGGTGGACTCCGGCACCGGCAGCTCCTCGCCGCGGGCGTCGACCACCGAGGTGATCGCGACGGGCGTGCAGGTCGTGCCGCCGGTGGCGAAGCCGGCGAAGGCGGTGGCCATCGAGAGCGGGGCGACGGACTGGCTGCCGAGCACGTTCGCCGGCAGCGGGTCGAACGGCCCGTCGCCCGACCGCCCGCCGGCCTTGTGGATGCCGAGCGAGGTCGCCGTGTCCATGATCCCGCAGAGGTCCAGCTGCGAGGCCATCGCGATGTACCCGGAGTTCACCGAGTTCCGGGTGGCGTCGAGCACCGACATCACGCCGCCGGAGCCCTCGGCGTTGCCGAACCGGTACTCGGTGCTGGGCTCCAGCACGGTGCACGGCGCGGAGAACTCGCTGAACCGGTAGGAGAACCGGGTCGCGTTCACCGTCTCGGACAGGCTGTGCCCCTGCTTCAGCCACTGCGCGAGGGTGAAGGGCTTGAACGTCGAGCCCGGCGGGAACCCGCTGCCGCCGCCGTAGCGGAAGTCCGTGGAGTAGTTGACGGCGGTCTCGCGGTCGCCGTGCTCCTCGGTGTTGTTGTAGACGCGGTTCTGCGCCATCGACGTGATCCGCCCGGTGCCGGGCTCGACCGTCACGAGGGCCGTGGCGACCCCCGACGGGTCGTCGACGGGCACGCCGGCACGCACCTGCTCGTCCGCGATCGCCTGCTCGCGCGGGTCGAGCGTCGTGGTGATGGTGAGGCCGCCGCGGTACAGCAGGTCGATGCGCTCGGCCTCGGTCTCGCCGAACGCCGGGTCGTCGCGGATGAGCTTGGTGACGTAGTCGCAGAAGAACCCGGAGCCGGGCACCGCGGCGCCGGCCGCCATGCAGCCGACGACGGGGTCGGTGACGCGCAGGGTGCTCCGCAGGGTGGTGGCGGCGCCCTCGGTGTACTCCGCCCGGCTGATGTACCCCTGCTGCCGCATCAGCCGCAGCACGACGTCCCGGCGGTCCCGGGCGGCGCGCGGGTTGCGGAGCGGGTCGGTCGCCGTGGGGCTCTGCGTGATGCCCGCGATGGTGGCCGCCTCCAGGTACGTGAGCTCCGAGGCCGGCTTGGAGAAGTACCGCTCCGCGGCGGCCTGCACCCCGTAGGTGTTGACCCCGAACTGGGCGATGTTGAGGTACGCCTCGAGGATCTGGTCCTTGGTCAGCTCCTTCTCGAGCGCGATCGCGAGCTTCGCCTCCCGGAGCTTGCGGGCGTACCCCTCGGCGCCGCTCGCCTCCCGGGCGGCGTCGGCGGCGGCGAGGTCGCCCTGGCGCACCGCCCGCTCGACGAGGACGTTCTTGATGTACTGCTGCGTGAGCGTGGACGCGCCCTCGGTGCGCTGCGGGTGCTGCAGGTTCCGCACGAACGCGCGCATCATGCCCTCGGGGTCGATGCCGCCGTGGCGGTAGAACCGCTTGTCCTCCGTCGCGACGACGGCGTCGCGCATCGGCTCGGAGATCGCGTCGAGCGGGACGACGTCGCGGTTCTCCGCCCAGAACACGGCGAGCTGCGTGCCGTCCGCGGCGTGCAGCGTGGAGCGCTGCGAGAGCGGCGGGCGCTCGAGCTCCGTCGGCAGGTCCTCGAACGCCTCGACCGCGAGGTCGGTCGTCCCGTCCGCGACCGCGACGGTGGGCAGCACGAGGGCGGCGGTCAGCAGGCCGCCCGCCCCGGCCACGAGCACGTACGCGACCAGCAGCGCGACGACCCGGACGATGGACATGCGTCGCGGCCCCCCTGCCATGCCGCCACGCTAGGCCAGGTCGGGCCCGGCGTGCCCGGGGAACGGCACGATCCGTCTCAGGTCCACCCGGCCGCCGGTGCCTATCCTGCGGGGGTGGACGTCCCCTCGGTGCAGCCCCCGGGGCCCGCGGCGGTGCCCCGCGCGGAGCCCGACCCCGTCGCGCGGGCGGACCGGTTCCTGGTGCGCGGCCGGCTCGAGCAGCTCCCGCGGCGCCGTGCCGACCGGGACCTGGTGCTGCGCCGCCTGGCGCACGGCGTCCTGCCCGAGATCGACGAGCCGGTCGCCGAGCGCGAGCTCACCGCCCGGCTCGCCGAGGTGGGGCGCGACCCCGTCGGGCTGCGCCGCGAGCTCGTGGAGGCCGGCCTCGTCACGCGCACCCGGGACGGCGCGGAGTACTGGCGCACCCGCGTGACGGAGTTCGACGCGCTGTAGCGCGCGGCTCCGGCCGGCGAGGACGGCGCGGGCGGCGCGGGCGGGTGTCAGCCCGGCGCCACGCCCGCGGTGTGCCGCGGCAGGTCGTCGTCGCCGAGGTCCGTGCGCCACACACCGACCACGCGGAGCCCGGCGACGTCGAGGTGCGGTGCGACGACGTGGTCCAGCGGGGTGGGCCAGTCGGGCGCCGTGAGCCGTTCCCGGGCCAGCGGACGGCCCGCGTCGTCGTGCACCGTGAGGGTCCACACCAGGTCGCCGTCGCCGGCCGCCCCGGGGGAGTGCACGGCCACGGTGCGGGCGCGGGAGAGCGTCCCCTCGTCGAGCGCCGCCAGCCGCGGCAGGTCCTCGTGGTGCGCCATCGCCCCTCCGTCCGAGCAGCATGATGCTCGTCCGGACCGGGCGTCGTCTCGCCCCGCGGCGGGTGAAGCAGGGCGGCGGCACGACGAAGCCCCGTCCGCTGTGCAGCGAACGGGGCTTCGAGGGTGGTGGCTCCGACCGGCGTCGATCCGGTGACCTTTCGATTTTCAGTCGAACGCTCTACCAACTGAGCTACAGAGCCTCGGGACGACGACGCCGGCCCTGGTGGACCGGCGCTGTCGAGCGACCCCGACGGGACTTGAACCCGCGACCTCCGCCGTGACAGGGCGGCGCGCTAACCAACTGCGCTACGGGGCCTCGTAGTGAGACCTATTCTTCCACATGCACCGGCTCGTACCCCCAACGGGATTCGAACCCGTGCTACCGCCGTGAAAGGGCGGGGTCCTGGGCCGCTAGACGATGGGGGCTTGCGCCCCTGACGTCGAGGCGTCTTCAGACCGGTGACGATCATACGGGTAGGAACGCCGAACGCCAAAGTCGGCCAGGATGGACCCCGTGGTGGACATGTCGCGGGAGGACTTCGAGGACGCCGTCCGGGACGGCCTGGACCTGATCCCGCCGGAGCTGGCGGCCCGGATGGACAACGTCGTCGTGCTGGTCGAGGACGACCCGCCGGCGGACGACCCCGAGCTGCTCGGGCTGTACGAGGGCGTGCCGCTGACGGAGCGCGGGGAGTTCTGGGCGGCGGGGTCGCTGCCGGACCGCATCACGATCTACCGGAACCCGACGCTCGCGCTGTGCGCGGACCGGGACGAGGTCGTCGAGGAGGTCGCCGTCACCGTGGTGCACGAGGTGGCGCACCACTTCGGGATCGACGACCGGCGGCTGCACGAGCTCGGCTGGGGCTGACGAGGTGCCCCCGGGGGGTGTCGGAGGCCCTGGCTACGCTGCCGGGATGACCGGAGCCAGCCCCGCCCGCACGCGCCTCGGCGTCGTGATCCTCCCGCAGCAGCGCTGGGCGCAGGCCCGGCACACCTGGCGCCGCGCCGAGGAGTACGGGTTCGACCACGCCTGGACCTACGACCACCTGGCGTGGCGGTCGCTCGCGGACGAGCCGTGGTTCGCGACGGTGCCCCTGCTCGCGGCGGCGGCCGCCGTCACCGAGCGGATCCGGCTCGGCACGTGGGTCGCGTCGCCGAACTTCCGGCACCCCGTGCCGTTCGCGAAGGACGTCATGGGCCTCGACGACGTCGCGGGCGGGCGGTTCCTGCTCGGGCTCGGGGCCGGCGGCGAGGGGTTCGACGCGGGCGTGCTCGGGCCGGCGCCGACGCGCGGCGAGCGCACCCGCCGGTTCGAGGAGTTCGTCGAGCTGCTGGACCGGCTGCTGACCCACCCGGAGACGGAGCACGAGGGCATGTTCTACGCCGCCCACGGGGCCCGGATGCACCCGGGCACGATCGCGCGGCCGCGCACGCCGTTCGTCGTCGCCGCGAACGGCCCGCGCACGATGGCGCTCGCGGCGCGGTTCGGCCACGGCTGGGCGACCTACGGCCCGTCGTTCGCGCCGGAGGACGTGACGGGCCCGGTGTCCGCCGCGCAGGAGGCGTGGTGGTCCGGGCTGGCCGGGATGGTGGACCAGGTCCGGGAGGTCGCCGCGCGGGAGGCCCCGGGCGGGCGGGTGCCCGACCTGTACCTCAGCCTCGACGGGGCGCCGGTGTACTCGCTGGAGTCGCCGGAGGTGCTGGTGGAGGGCGTCGAGCGCGCGACGGCGCTGGGGTTCTCCGACGTCGTCGTGCACTGGCCGCGCGAGCGGGGGATCTACGCCGGCTCGGAGGACGTCATGGCCGAGGCGCTGTCCCGGCTCGGGCGCTGACCGGGGGCCTGCGTGCCGGTCCCAGGCCCAGCGCCCGGGCCCCGGCCCGCGCGGACCGTGCCCGGCGGTGTCAGGGCTGGGCCTGGCGGGCCTCCCACGCGCTGGCGACCATCTCCGTGAGCGTGTGCCGCATGACCCAGTCGAGGTCGCGCGCCGCGGCCTCGCCGGACGCCACGATCCGGGCGGGGTCGCCCGGCCGGCGCGGCGCGACCTCGGGCTCGAACGCGATGCCCGTGCCCTGGGCCATGGCGGTCATGATCTCGCGCACGGAGACGCCGTCCCCGGAGCCGAGGTTGTAGACCGCCTGGAGCGGCCGGTCCTCCGCCAGGGCGCGGGCGGCCGCCACGTGCGAGACGGCGAGGTCCGCGACGTGGACGTAGTCGCGCACGCACGTCCCGTCCGGCGTCGGGTAGTCGTCGCCGTTGATGCGGGGCGTGCGGCCGGCCGCGAGGGCGTCGAGCACCAGCGGGAACAGGTTGTGCGGGCTGGTGTCGGAGAGCTCGGGGCTGCCGGAGCCCACGACGTTGAAGTACCGCAGGGACGTGTGGCGGAGCCCCGTGGCGCGCGCCTGGTCGCGCAGCAGCCACTCGCCGATGAGCTTCGACTCGCCGTACGGGGACTCGGGGGCGGTCGGGGTCTCCTCGGTGACGAGGTCGACGTCCGGGGTGCCGTAGACAGCGGCGCTGGAGGAGAACACGATGCGCCGGACGTCCGCGGCGGCCATCGCCTCGAGCAGGTGCGCCGTGCCCGTGACGTTCTGCTCGTAGGTGTGCAGCGGCCGCTGGACGGACACCCCGGCGTACTTGAAGCCGGCGAGGTGCACGACGCCGGTGACCCCGTGCGTGCGCAGCGCGTCGGTCACGAGGGCGGTGTCGAGCACGGACCCCTCGACGAACGGCACGTCCCCGGGGACGAACCGGCGGTGCCCGGACGAGAGGTCGTCCAGCACCACGGCGGGGATGCCCACCTGACCGAACGCCCGCACCACGTGCGACCCGATGTACCCCGCGCCTCCGGTGACCATCCACATGGACCGCAGCCTAGCGCGCCGGTGGTGCTTTCTGCTCGGATCCGGTGGTTCGTGTGCGTTTGCCGGGCGCCGGCGGCGGCCGCCGACGTCCGCACGGCGACCGGGCGGCCGGAGCGGCTCGTGGAGAGGCCGTCGATGCGGCAGAGTGCTCGTGAAGGCGCTCACCACCGGTGGTGCGGAGGGAGATGCTCAGTATGCTGAGCACCTCGCTCGAGCCCAGGGGAGGACGCGTGCGCAGGACACGCAGCACGGCCGACGGCACGCACGCGCCCGCGCGCGTCGGCCTGGCCCCGGACGCCCCGGCGGCGCACCTGGTCCTGCCCGTGGAGGCGGGAACGGACGACCTCGCCGCCCGCGTCGAGCAGGGCCTGGCCGAGGTGCGGCTGCTGCTGGTCGACGAGGTCGCGCGGCGCCGGGCCCGCGCCCGCGAGCTGGCGCCCGAGCACGCCGCCCTCTGGCGCGCCGTGGGCGACCAGATCGGCGGGCGGCTCATGCGCCCCCGGCTCACGCTCGCCGCGTACCTGGGCCTCGGCGGCACCGACCTGGCCGGCGCGGCGCCGGTCGCGGCGGCGCAGGAGATGCTGCACACCGCGATGCTCGTGCACGACGACGTGCTGGACCACGACGACACCCGTCGCGGGCGGCCCAACGTGACCGGCAGCGCGCGGCGGCGGCTCGCCGCGAACGGCGTGACCGGTCCGGCCGCGGAGGCGCCGGTGCTCGCCGCCGGCCTGCTCGGCGGCGACCTCGCGCTGGCCGCCGCGTTCGAGCTGGTCGCCGGCGCCCCCGTGCCCGCCGAGGTGCGCCTGCGCGTCGTGCAGGACCTCGCGCGCGCGGTCGACACCACCGTGGCCGGGGAGCTCCTCGACGTCACCGGCAGCCTGCACGGCCCGACCGCGGTGGACGCACTGCGGGTCGCCGAGCTGAAGACCGCCGTGTACTCCTGCTGCACGCCGCTCGCGGCCGGGGCGCTGCTCGCGGGCGCGGACGACGGCGTGCTCGGCGTGCTCGACCGGTTCGGCACCGCCTTCGGGATCGCGTTCCAGCTCCTCGACGACGAGCTCGGCGTCTTCGGCGACCCGGCCGTCACGGGCAAGTCGACGCTCTCCGACCTGCGCGAGGGCAAGCGCACGGAGCTGCTGCGCCTGGCCTACCTCCGGGCGGACGCCCCCGGGCGGGCGGTGCTCGACGCGGCCGTCGGGAGGCACGACCTCACCGAGGCCGAGGCCGACCGCGTCCGCGAGGTCATGGTGCGCTCGGGTGCGCTGGACGAGTCGCGCCTCGTCCGCGCCGACGCCCTGCGGACGGCCGGCACGACCGCCGACGAGGGGCTGCCGGCCGGGCTCGCCGCCTACCTCGGCTCGCTCGTGGCGGTCGTGGCGGGGACGACCCCGTGACCGCGACGCCGGGCACCGGGGTCCGGGCGGCGTCGGCCGCGCTGTACGACCGCACCGCCGCCCGGGCCAGCCGCGCGGTGCTCGCCGGGTACTCGACGTCGTTCGGCCTGGGCACGCGGCTGCTCGGCCCGCGCGCCCGGCACGACATCGAGGCGGTCTACGCGCTGGTGCGGATCGCCGACGAGGTCGTCGACACCCGCGGCGGCGCGGACGCCGCGGCCCTGCTGGACGAGCTGGAGGCGCAGACCGGCCGGGCGCTGGGGTCCGGGTGGTCGACGAACCTCGTCGTGCACGCCTTCGCCCGCACCGCGCGCCGCGTCGGCATCGGGCACGCCGAGGTCGACCCGTTCTTCGCGTCGATGCGCGCCGACCTGACCGTGCGGGTGCACGACCGCGCCTCCTACGAGCGGTACGTGTACGGCTCCGCCGAGGTGGTCGGGCTCATGTGCCTGCAGGTGTTCCTCAACGCCGACCGTCGTCCCGGCGAGCCCGTCCGCCGCCCCGACGCCGCGACCGTGGACGGCGCCCGGGCGCTGGGCGCGGCGTTCCAGAAGATCAACTTCCTGCGCGACCTCGGCGCCGACGCGGGGGAGCTCGGCCGGTGCTACTTCCCGGGTGTGCCGGCGACGGGCCCCACCGACGCGCAGCTCGCGGAGATCCTCGCGGAGATCGGCGACGACCTGGCGCGCGCCCGCGCGGCGCTGCCGCGGCTGCCCCGCCGGGCCCGTGCGGCGGTCGCCGCGACGCTCGCGCTGTACGACCGGCTGCTGGCGGAGCTCGCCGCGACCCCGCCGGAGCAGGTGCTGGCGTCGCGGGTGCGCGTGAGCACGCCGCGCAAGGTCGCGGTGCTGGTGCGGACGCTCGCGGAGCAGGCGGCGGACGCGGTGCCCCGCCGGGGCGGCGCGGCCGGCGGCGCCGCGGCCAGCAGGACGGCGGCCGGCGCACCCGCGCCCGCCGCGACGGACGACGGAGGTGCGGCGTGACGGGTCGGGTGGTCGTGGTCGGCGGCGGGATCGGCGGCCTGGCCACCGCGGCCCTGCTCGCCCGGGGCGGCGCGCAGGTGACGCTGCTCGAGCGGCACGACCGGGTCGGCGGGCGCACGGGCACGCGGGAGCTCGACGGCTTCCGGTTCGACACCGGCCCGTCGTGGTACTTCATGCCCGAGGTGTTCGCGCACTTCTTCGCCCTGCTCGGCGAGCGCGTCGAGGACCACGTCGACCTGGTCCGGCTGGACCCGGCGTACCGGCTGTTCCCCGAGCCCGACCCGGCGCTCGGCCCGGACGCGCCGTCCGAGCCGTTCGAGGTCACCGCGGACCCCGAGCGGAACTGGGCCACGTTCGAGCGGCTCGAGCCCGGGGCCGGCGAGGCCCTGCGCCGGTACACCGAGCAGTCGACCGAGGCGTACCGCACCGCGCTGGACCACTTCCTCTACACGACGTTCGAGCGGCCGGACCGCGCCGTGACCGCGGACGTCGCGCGCCGGGCCGGGACGCTCGCGTCGCTGCTGACCCAGTCGCTGGCGCAGAAGGTCGCGCGCACCACGGACCACCCGGTGCTGCGGCAGGTGCTCGGCTACCACGCGGTGTTCCTCGGCTCGTCGCCCTACCGCGTGCCGGCGCTGTACTCCCTCATGAGCCACCTCGACCTCGTGGACGGCGTGCAGTACCCGCGCGGCGGCATGTACACCGTGATCGAGGCCATCGAGCGGCTCGCGGTCGCGCAGGGCGTCACCATCCGCACCGGCGCCGAGGTCGTCGGGGTCGAGGTCGACCCGGCGGCGCGCAGCGTCCGGCACCCCCGCCGCACGGGCACGGCGCGCGGCGTCCGGCTCGCGGACGGGGAGCTCGTGCCCGCCGACGTCGTCGTGTCCGGGGCGGACCTGTTCCACACCGAGACGGCGCTGCTGCCGCCCGAGCACCGCACGCTGCCGGAATCCTGGTGGCAGGACCGCGCGCCGGGGATCTCCGCCCTGCTGGTGATGGCCGGCGTCCGGGGCGAGCTCCCGGAGCTCGCGCACCACTCGCTGTTCTTCACGCGCGACTGGCCCGGGAACTTCGACGCCATCCTCGGGCCGACGGTGCGGCCGGTGCCGGTGGGCCGGCTCCACGTCCCGGAGACGGCGTCGCTGTACGTGTCGCGGACCACGGCGACCGACCCTGGCGCCGCCCCGCCCGGGCACGAGAACCTCTTCGTGCTGGTGCCGTTCCCGGCGGACCCGTCGATCGGCGCGGGCCCGGACGGGCAGGCGGAGCTCGACGCCCACGCGGACCGGTTCCTCGACCAGGTCGCGCGCTGGGCCGGCATCCCCGGCCTGCGCGAGCGGGTCGTGACGCGGCGGGTCGTCGGGCCCGCGGACTTCGCGCGCGACTTCTCGGCCTGGCGCGGGACCGCCCTCGGCATGGAGCACACCCTGGGTCAGAGCGCGATGTTCCGCCCCGGGGACCGCTCCCCGCGGGTCCCCAACCTGCTGCACGTCGGGGGCGGTACCGTGCCCGGCGTGGGGCTGCCGATGTGCCTGATCAGCGCCGAGCTGGTCGCCAAGCGCCTGCTCGGCGAGACCTCGCCGCGCCCGCTGCCCGCGCCGCTGCGCCGGGGCTTCCTCGCCGCGGCGCGCCCGCGCGGGGCGTGGGCGCCGGTGCTCGCGGCCGGTGCGGCGCCGGAGCCCGACGGCTGCGAGCCGGCGGGGGCGCGGTGACCGCCCTCACCGGGTTCGCCTACCTCGGCGCGCTGCTGCTCTCGCTCGGCGGGCTCGCGATGATCGACCGCAGGTTCCGGCTCGCGTTCTGGTCGCACCCGCGTCGCACCGCGCTGTGCCTCGCGATCGGCGTGGCGGGGTTCCTGCTGTGGGACGTGGCCGGGCTGCTGCTCGGCATCTTCTCCCGGGGTGAGAGCCCGCACATGACCGGGCTGCTGCTCGCCCCGGACCTGCCCGTCGAGGAGGCCGTGTTCCTCACGCTGCTCTGCTACGTCGCCCTCCTGGGGTGGCGGTGGTTCGACCGGCAGTCCGCGCTGCGGGAGCGGTTCCGGGGCGAGGAGGCGGGGCGGTGACCAACATCGTGCTCAACGTCCTCGTGCTGCTGGCGCTCGTGGTGGCGTCCTGGCGGGTGCTGCGCCGGGTGCGCCCGGGTCCGCTGGTCTGGACGGCCCTGCACCTGTGCCTGCTGACCATGGTGTTCGACACCGTGATGATCGCGGCCGACCTGTACGTCTTCGACGAGGACAAGATCCTCGGCGTCTACCTGTGGGGCGCGCCGCTGGAGGACTTCGCGTACGCGATCGCGGCGGCGCTCGCCATGCCGGTGCTGTGGACCGTGCTCGCGGGCCGGGAGGCGCGGCGGTCGGCCGCCGGTGCCGGTCCGGCCGCGACGCCGGGGGAGGGCGTGTGAGGCAGGTGCTCGCGGCCTCGCGGCCGTTCTCGTGGGTCAACACCGCCTACCCGTTCGCCGCCGGCTACCTGCTGGCGACGGGGGGCCGCGTCGACGCGACGTTCGTCGTCGGCACGCTGTTCTTCCTCGTGCCGTACAACCTGCTGATGTACGGCGTGAACGACGTGTTCGACTACGCCTCCGACCTGCGCAACCCGCGCAAGGGCGGCATCGAGGGCGCGCTGGTCGACCCGGCGGCGGCCCGGGCCGTGCACCGCCGGATCCTGTGGGCGTCCGGGCTGTCGGTGCTGCCGTTCCTGGTCTGGCTGCTGGCCGTCGGGTCCGCGGCGGCCGCCGTGACCCTGCTGGTCGTCGTGTTCCTGGTCGTCGCCTACTCCGCTCCGGTGCTGCGGTTCAAGGAGCGCCCGGTGCTGGACTCGGCGACCTCCGCGATGCACTTCGTCGGGCCGCTGCTGTACGCGCTGGTGCTGGTGGGCGCCGACCTCGGGTCGCGCTCGGTGTGGCCCGTCCTGGTCGCGTTCGTGCTGTGGGGCATGGCGTCGCACGCGTTCGGCGCGGTGCAGGACGTGCGGGCCGACCGGGAGGGCGGCATCGGCTCCGTCGCCACCGTGCTCGGGGCTCACGCGACGGTCGTCGGCGCGACGGCGGCGTACCTCCTGGCGGCGGTCGTGCTGGTCGCGCTGCCGTGGCCGGGCTGGCTCGCCGCCCTGCTGCCCCTGCCCTACGCCGCGAACGCCGCGCGGTTCTGGTCCGTGCGGGACGAGGACTGCGAGCGGGCGAACGCCGGGTGGCGGGTGTTCCTGTGGCTCAACCTGGTGGTCGGGTTCCTCGTGACGATGCTGCTGATCGCGGTGGCGCTCACGGGCTGACGGCGTCGGCGTCGCCCGGCAGCGGGACGGGGGACTCGGGCAGGTCCGCCTCCGCGTCGAACGCCGGGGCGTGCAGCAGCGTCACGGTGGCCCAGCCGCGCAGCAGCAGCCCGGCGTCGGTGTCCTGCTCCCGCGAGGCCTGGTGCTCGGAGAACGTCAGCATGAGGTTGCCGTGCTCCACCTCGTGCACGCGCGCCTGGACGGCGCCGAAGGCCGCCAGCGGGGCGCGGCGCAGGCCGCGGACCTCGCCCGCGGGCCGGTCCGGGACGTTGAGGTTCACCACGCGGTCCGGCAGGTGCGGGCGGTCCCGCATCCACTCCAGCACGTGGCGGGCGTAGAGCCCCGCGGTGCCCCAGTGCTGCGGGCGGGCGTCCGCGAGGGAGACGGCCATCCCGCGGATGCCGTGTGTCGCGGCGGACAGGGCCGCCCCCACCGTCCCGGAGTGCAGCACGGCGTGCCCGGTGTTCGCGCCGCGGTTGACGCCGGACAGCACCAGGTCGGGCTTCGGGCCGAAGCCGCCGTGCGCCGCGACGAACGCGATCATCCCCGGGGCCGCGCGCACCGCGAAGGACGCGACCCCGCCCGGCAGCCCGGGCGCGTCCAGCCGGTCCACTACCAGGCGGCCGTCCCGCTCGGCGCCCAGCAGGGCGGCGCTCGCCCCGCTGGAGTCCCGCGCGGGCGCGGCGACCACGACCTCGTCCGCCCCGGCGTCCAGCGCGACCCGGGCCAGCACCGCCAGGCCCGGGGACTCGATCCCGTCGTCGTTCGTCACCAGCACCCGCATCGCCGCTCCCTCCTCAGTCGATCTCGCGGACCGTGATCTGCTCCGCGAACCGCTCGATCTGCTCCCGGTGGCCCGTCCCCAGCCCGCGCCGCGTGACGTTCAGGGCCCCCGCCGCCGCGCCGAGCCGGGCGGCCTCGGTGAGCCGCAGCCCGCGCCCGACCCCGACGGCCGTGCCGGCCGTCATCGAGTCACCGGCACCGCGGTGGTCCACGGTCGTGACCGACGGGGGCACGATCTCCGCGACGCCCTCCGCCGTCACCAGCAGCGCCGGCTCCGCGGCGCGCGACACCAGCATCGCGCCGACCTGCCCGGCCGGCACCCCGTCCGCGCCCTGTCCGCCCGGGGGCGCCGGCACGTCGCGCAGCAGCCGCCGGGCGCCCGCGCGCAGCGACGCCACGGAGTCGTCCGCGGCCAGCCCCGCCTCCACGAGCTCCTCGTGCGACATCTTCAGCACGTCGGCACCGGCCTCCGCGGCGGCGACGGCGGCCTTGCCGGACAGGTCCGCGACGGTCCGCACCCCGGCGGCCCGCAGGTCCCCGACCAGGCGGCCGAAGAACGACGGCGGCAGCAGCGGCGTCGGGTACGCGCCGGTGACGACGCACACGTCCGCGTCCAGCGCCTCCACCAGGACGGTGCCGTACAGGTCGTCGAGCTCGTGGCGGTCCAGGCGGGCCGGCGGCATGAACGCCAGCTCGGTGCGCTCACCGCCGCGGCGGTCGTGCAGGTACGCGCCGTTGCCGCCGGCGTACGACACGCGCCGCACCCGCAGGTTCTCGACCTCCGCCAGGTGGCCGAGCACGGTGCCGGCCTCCCCGCCGAAGGGTCCGCAGACGACCACGTCCGCGCCCAGCGAGTACGCCATCCGCGCCACCCAGAGGCCCTGGCCGCCCGGGTGGACGTGGATCTCCGGCGTCACGTCGTCCGAGCCGTTCTCGAGCGTGACAGTGAGGATCGGCGTGGGTGCGAGCACGCACACGCGCGGGTTGCGGCTGGTCGGCACGGGCGGCCTCCGGGGCGTCCACCGGGCGGGGATCCCATGCTGACGTGCGGCGACGCGGTCCGCACGTCCAGGCCGGCCGCACCGGTGGGCCCGCCGCGGGGCCGCCGGGCGTGTGCAGGTCGTGCGCAGGGTCCGCGAGGGCCGCCCGCTGCGGTGGAGGGGTCCGGGCGCCGCGTGGTCGGATGGGCGCCGTGATCCCTGCAGCCGTCGAGTCCGAGACCGCCGAGACCGCCCGGGACGTCCTCGTCCCGGTGCTGTCCGTCGCCGGTGCCGTCGTCGCCGCCCTGCTGGTGGCCGTCGTCATCGGCGCCCTGGTGCGGTCGGTCGCCAAGAAGTCCGTCATCGCCGCCGACCTGTCCCGGCGGTCGAAGCACGCCCTGCGGGCCGTGCTCGTCGTGATCGCCGTCTGGATCGCCCTGCGCATCTCGGTGCCGGCGGACACGTGGCAGTCCTCCGGCTGGATGCGGGCCGCAGGGCACGTCCTGCTCATCGCGCTGATCGTCGCCGTCACCTGGCTGGTGGGCACGCTCGCGTTCGTCGTCGAGGACGCCGCCCTGTCCCGCTACCGGGTCGACGTGAAGGACAACCGGCACGCCCGCCGCGTCCGCACGCAGATCCAGGTGCTGCGCCGCATCACGGTCGCCGTGCTCGTCGTCGTCGCCACCGCGGCCGTGCTGCTGACGTTCCCCGGGGTGTCCGCGTTCGGGGCGAGCCTGCTGGCGTCCGCCGGTGTGCTGTCGATCGTCGCGGGCCTCGCGGCCCAGAGCAGCCTCGCGAACGTGTTCGCCGGCCTGCAGCTCGCGTTCACCGACGCGATCCGGGTGGACGACGTCGTCATCGTCGAGGACGAGTGGGGCCGCATCGAGGAGATCACGCTGACCTACGTCGTCGTGCACGTCTGGGACGACCGCCGGCTGATCCTGCCCTCGACCTACTTCACGCAGACCCCGTTCCAGAACTGGACCCGTCGCGCCGCGGAGCTGCTCGGGACGGTCGAGATGGACGTCGACTGGCAGGTCCCCGTCGACGACCTGCGCGGCGAGCTCAACCGCCTGCTCGCGGCGACCGACCTGTGGGACCACCGCGTCGGCATCCTGCAGGTCACGGACGCCGTCAACGGGGTGGTGCGGCTGCGCGCGCTTGCGAGCGCCGTCGACGCGCCGACGCTGTTCGACCTGCGCTGCTACCTGCGCGAGGGGCTGGTCGCGTACCTGCAGCGGTCCGCGCCGCAGGGGCTGCCGCGCACCCGCATCGAGACGACCCGCGGCGCCGCGCCGGCCGTCGGCGGGTCGGCACGCCCGGAGCCCCCGAGGCCGGTCGCCCCGGCCGTCGAGGGCGGTCAGCAGGACGCCCGCCTGTTCACCGGGAGCGTCGAGGCGCTGGAGCGCTCGCGGTCGTTCGCCGGCCCGGGCGAGGACGTCATCGCCGAGCGCGAGGAGCACGCGGCCGAGGCGCGCGCGCAGGAGGAGGCGCCCGCGGGGCGGACGTCCGGCGGCAGGACCGTGGGCGTCGTCGCGGCGCCCGGGACGGCGGCGGTGCCCGCCGCGACCCCGCCGGCCGGGGACGTGCCGGACGGGTCGGACGACCGCGCGCCGCAGGCGCCGGCGGGCGCGGTCCCGGAGGTCGTGGAGCCTGCCCGTTCGGAGGCTCCGACGGGGTCGGGCGCGCTGACCGGCGCGGCCGTGGACGACTCCGCCCGGCCTGCGCCCCTGCCCGCGTCGGGCTCCCGTTCGGAGGCGGGCAGGGACGCGCCGACCCCGTCGGCGGCCCCGGCGGACACCCGGGAGTCGGGCACGGAGGTCCGCGCGCCGCGGACGGACGAGACCCAGCTCATCGACCCGGCGGGGCCGGGCACGATGGTGCTGCCGGCCGTCGGGGAGGACGCACCCGGATCGGCCGACCAGGACCGGTCGGCCGGTGAGGGCGTCGCCCGGCCCCCGACCCGGCGGTCGGTCCGCAGCGCCCCGCGCGACCCGCGCTGACGCCCTCCGCGGCCTCGCGAGCCGTCGCCGAGAGTCCAGGACACGCCGGCGCGGCCGGGAACCCGGGCGAGTCCTGGACTCTCGGCGCGCATGCAGGGCTCGGGCGCGCACGCGGGGTCGGGTGCGCGGGCGCGTAGGGTCCCTGCGAACCGCGGTGCTGTCCACCGGGCTCCGCGCAGCGGACACCCGCGGTCTTGCCCAGCGGACGCCGGGTTGCAGCCTCCCGGGATCGTGTCGACGGTGGAAGGGTCCGATGGCCGGTCCGCCCCTGGTGTCCCGGCCGCCACCGGCAACGAGAGGAGCCCCCGTGCTCACCTTGACCGACAACGCCAGCACCGCCGTCCGCGACCTGACCACGCGTGCCGGGCTTCCCGACTCGGGTGGTCTGCGGATCGCCGAGTCGCAGCAGCAGCTCGGTTCGTTCGAGCTGGCACTCGTCCCGGAGGCCGTGCCCGGGGACGAGGTCATCGCGTCCGACGGCGCCACCGTCTTCGTGCCGCCGGAGACGGCGACCGCTCTGGCGGACCTCACGCTCGACGCGGACCCGTCCGCGGCCGGCAGCCCCGGCTTCACGCTCGCGCCGCAGGCCTGAGCCTCCCGTGACGGCGACGAGGGCTCGCGCAGCCGCTGGTGCGGATGTGCGAGCCCTCGTCGTGCCGGGCGTGGTGCCGTGCGGTGTCCCACCGTCCGGCCCGGGCCCGGCACGGTCCGACGGTGGTCTCCCACCACCGCCGGACCGGGTCGGTGCCCCCGTGGGGGCGGACGCTCAGACGCGGGCGCCGCGGCGTCCGGTCAGGGCGCCGTAGATCAGCAGCACGACGATCGAGCCGCCGATCGCGAGGAGCCACGTCTGCAGGGACCAGAAGTCCTCGAGCGGTGCGTCGAACAGCACGCTGCCGAGCCAGCCGCCCAGCAGGGCCCCGACGACACCGAGCAGCAGCGTCACGAACCACCCTCCGGCCTGGCGGCCCGGGAGGATCGCCTTGGCGATCGCACCGGCGATCAGGCCGAGCAGCAGGAATGCGAAGAATCCCATCGGACACCTCCAGGTGACGTGGTGCGGTCGGGGACGACGGTCGCACGCCCGGCCCGGTCCCGCATCCGGAAGCGCTGCGCAGCCGCAGGTGAGCCGGTGCCCGGCCGGTGCCGTCGGGGTTCCGTGCCCCTCCCGTCCGCGCTCCGCGCCGGGTCCGGCGCCCGGGGTCAGGCGGCCGGCACGAGGTCGAACGCGTTGCCCTCCGGGTCCGTCAGGCTGACCCACCGCGCGGTCCCGCCGACCGCTCCGACCCGCCGCGCGCCGAGGCGCACGAGGCGCTCCGACTCGCGCTCGAGGTCGGTGGTGACCAGGTCGAGGTGCAGGGTGTTGCGGACGACGCCGCCGGGCTGCACGCGCTCGAAGGCGAGCCGGGGGGCGCCGGCGTCGGGGAGCACCTCGGCGCGCTCGGGGCTGGCGCCGGGTGCGACGTCCCGGCCGAGCGCGGCGGCCCAGAACAGGGCGACGGCGTGCGCGTCGTAGGCGTCGAAGGTGAGTCCGCGGAAGGTGCTGGCCATGGGGTGCCTCCATCGAGCGGGGCGGTCGTGTGGGGTCCGGGGGCGGCAGCTGCCGCCCCCGGACCCCACACGACCGCC
>JACXUT010000033.1 GCA_014763765.1 Micrococcales bacterium | reverse complement strand
GCCAGGGCATCCTCTACATCGCGCGCCGTCTGCCGCCCCCCGGGCGCGAGCCGGCGACCGACGCGCAGCTCGACGAGATCGAGGCGCTCGTCACGGCCGCCGGCGGCCGGACCCTCGGGCTGTTCTCGTCGCGCCGCGCCGCGGTGGCCGTCGGCGAGGCGATGCGCGAGCGGCTGGACGTCCCGGTGCTCGTGCAGGGCGAGGACCAGCTCCCGACGCTGGTGCGGCGGTTCGCGGAGGACGAGGCCACGTGCCTGTTCGGCACCCTGTCGCTCTGGCAGGGCGTCGACGTCCCGGGCCGGGCGAACCAGCTCGTGATCATCGACCGCATCCCGTTCCCGCGCCCGGACGACCCCGTGCGGTCGGCCCGCTCCGAGGCCGTCGCCGCGGCCGGGGGCAACGGGTTCATGTCCGTCGCGGCCACCCACGCGGCGCTGCTGCTCGCGCAGGGCGCCGGTCGCCTCATCCGGTCCGTCGACGACCGGGGCGTCGTCGCCGTCCTCGACCCGCGTCTCGCCACGGCGCGGTACGGGGAGTTCCTGGCGCGGTCGCTGCCGGCGTTCTGGCGCACCACGGACCGCGAGGTCGCGCTCGGGGCGCTGCGCCGGCTCGCGCAGCCCTGACCGCGCGTCCAGGCCCGCGCGGGCCCGTGACGTGCGTCGCAGCCGAGCGGACGCACAGCCGGCCCGGGGGCGGCTAGCCTCGTGCGCAGCAGCGCGCCGACCGGCGCCGACGCAGCACCAGCACCACCGGGAGGACCGCCGTGAGCGATCAGACGAACGACGTCGAGGGCGACGAGCTCGGACTGCCGGGGACCGCCGCCGGACCGCGCCGCACCACCAAGCTCGCCGTCGTGGGCGCGGGCGCCGTCGGGTCGACCATGGCGTACGCGGCGCTGATGCGCGGCGCGGCCCGCAGCGTGGTGCTGTACGACATCAACAAGGCCAAGGTGGAGGCGGAGGCGCTCGACCTGGGCCACGGCATCCAGTTCATGCCGATGGCCGAGGTGGTCGGGTCCGACGACATCGCCGCGTGCGCGGACGCGGACGTCGTCATGGTCACCGCCGGGGCGAAGCAGAAGCCGGGCCAGACCCGCATCGACCTGGCCGAGGCCACGATCTCGCTGGTCAAGAAGATCCTGCCGTCGCTCGTCGAGGTGGCGCCGAACGCGGTGTACGTGATGGTGACCAACCCGGTCGACATCGTGACGTACGCGGCGCTGCGGGTGTCCGGCCTGCCGCCGACCCAGCTCTTCGGCTCCGGGACCGTCCTGGACTCCTCCCGGCTGCGGTACCTCATCGCGCAGTACACCGGCGTCGCCGTGCAGAACGTGCACGCGTACATCGCGGGCGAGCACGGCGACACCGAGCTGCCGCTGTGGTCGTCCGCCACGATCGGCGGAGTCCCGCTGCTCGACTGGAACGCGATGGACGGCCACGTGCCGCTGACGCGCGAGGTGCGCGACTCGATCGCCCGCGAGGTGGTCGACTCCGCGTACCGGATCATCGCCGGCAAGGGCGCGACCAACTACGCGGTGGCGCTGGCCGGGTCCCGGATCATCGAGGCGATCGTCAAGGACGAGCGGCGGATCCTGCCCGTGTCGTCGCTGCTGGACGGCTACCACGGCATCTCGGACGTGTGCCTCTCGGTGCCGTCGGTGGTGGGGCGCTCCGGCGTGGGCGAGCGGCTCCAGGTGCCGATGTCGACGGACGAGCTCGCGGGGCTCAAGCGCTCGGCCGAGTCGCTGCGGGCGGTGGCGCGGCGCTTCGGGCTCTGAGCGACCGCGGCGCCGGGTCTCAGACGCGCCCGGTCGCGCCACGCGGCCGGACGTGGGGGTGCTCGACGCCCGAGGCCGCGGTGCGCAGGGCGGCGAGCGCGGCGGCCACCGCCGGGACCCGCGCCGTCCCGGGTGCCGCGACGGCCTCGACGACGCGCGACGTCCCGGGGTGCGCCGGGTGGACCGTGACGCCGGGGTGCGGCAGGGCGGCGAGCGCGAGCCCGGGCAGGGTCGCCACCCCGAGCCCCGCGCGGACCAGCCCGAGCACGGCCAGGTAGTCGTCGGTGGCGAAGTCCACCCGGGGCGCGAACCCGGCGCGCGCGCACGCGCCCACGAGCTGCGCGCGGCACTGCGGGCAGCCCGCGATCCACGGGCGGTCCGCGAGCGTGCCGAGCGCCACCGGCTCCCCGGACCGGCGGCCGTCGGCGGCGGGCAGCACCACGAGGACGTCGTCGTCCAGCAGCGGCACCCGGAGCAGGCCGCGGCCCTCCCCGTCGTCCGGCGGCGCGGCGTCCGCGGCGCGGAACGTCAGGGCGACGTCGACCCTGCCGGCGGCGAGCTCGGCGAGCGCCTCGGGCGGCTCCGCCTCGGCGAACGTCGTGCTCAGGCCGGGGTGCTCGGCGCGGAGCGCGGCGAGCGCGGCGGGCAGCAGGGTGGCGGCGCCCGAGGGGAACGCGGCGACGCGCACCCGCCCGGCCCGCAGCGACGCCACGGCCGCGACCTCCTCCAGCGTGGCGTCGAGCGCCGACTGCACGGCGGCGGCGTTCCGGGCGAGCACCAGGCCGGCCTCCGTCAGGCGCACGCCACGCCCCGCGCGGACGACGACCGGCGTGCCGACCGCCCGCTCCACCGCCCGGAGCTGCTGGCTGGCGGCGGGCTGCGTCAGCCCGAGGGCGCGCGCGGCGGCGGTCACGCTGCCGGTGTCGTGCACCGCGCGGACGAGGCGGAGGGCGGCGGCGTCGAGCGGTCGGGGCGACATCCTCGGAGCATAAGTTAGACGCATGGGTACGGGAGAAACTGGCGCTTGTCCGCATGAGCGTCTCCGGGCAGAGTCTCCGGCATGCGATCCCTCGACGAGCTCCGCGCCGACTTCGACCCCGCGCCGGGCTACCTGAACGCCGCGACCGCGGGCGTCGCGCCGCGGCGGACGGTGCAGGCGCTCCGGGACGACCTGGACCGCTGGGGCGGCGGCCGGCTCGACGTGCCGGGCTACGAGGCGGCCGTCCGCGCCGCGCGCGCGTCGTTCGCGCACCTCGTGGGCGTACCCGTGCCGCGCGTCGCGATCGGGTCGCAGGTCTCGGCGATGACGTCGCTCGTCGCGGGTTCCCTCCCGGACGGGGCGCGGGTCGTCTGCGTGGACGGCGACTTCACGTCCGTGGTGTTCCCGTTCCTCGCGCAGGGCGACCGGATCCGGGTCGAGCACGTGCCGGCCGCGCGCCTGGCCGAGGCGGTCGTGCCCGGCGTGGACCTCGTGGCCTACGCACTGGTCCAGTCGGCCACGGGGGAGGTGCTCGACGACGAGGCCGTGGTCGCGGCGGCGCGCTCGGCCGGTGCCCGCACGCTGTGCGACCTGACGCAGGCGGCCGGGTGGCTCCCCGTGGACGCGGGCCGGTACGACGTGTCCGTCACGGCCGCGTACAAGTGGCTCTGCGCCCCGCGCGGCACCGGGTTCCTCACCGTGCGCGAGGAGGCGCAGGACGGGCTGCGACCCGCGCAGGCGGGCTGGTACGCCGGCGAGGACCCGTGGGCCTCCTGCTACGGGCCCGCGATGCACCTGGCGTCCGACGCGCGCCGGTACGACGTCTCCCCGGCCTGGCAGGCGTGGCTCGGTGCCGCGGAGTCGCTCGACGCGTTCGCCACGACCGACCCCGCCGCCGTGCGGGCGCACGGGGTCGGCCTCGCGGACGCCCTCCGCGCGGGGCTGGGCCTGGAGCCCGGCGGGTCCGCCGTCGTCAGCCTCGCGGACCCGGACGGCAGCCGCCTGGCCGCCCTGGGCGCGGCCGGGTGCCGCGTGGCCGGGCGGGCCGGGCGCGTCCGGCTCGCCTTCCACGTCTGGAACGACGAGGAGGACGTCGCGCGCGCCCTCGCGGCGCTGACGTCGACGGGCGGGGACGCCGCGGCCTGAGCGCGGCGGGTCGCCCGAGGGCCGGTCGACGTCCGCGGGCGTCCCCGGCCCGGTGGTCGGGGCGGCGTCGCGGCGGGCGCCGCTACAGCGCGCGCAGCACCGAGACGACGCGGCCGAGCACCTGGGCGTGGTCGCCGTCGATCGGCGAGTACGCGGGGTTCTGCGGCATCAGCCAGACGTGGCCGTCGGTGCGCTTGAGCGTCTTGACGGTCGCCTCGCCGTCGAGCATCGCGGCGACGATCTCGCCGTTCTCGGCCACGGGCTGGCGGCGGACGACGACCCAGTCGCCGTCGCAGATCGCGGCGTCGACCATCGAGTCGCCGACGACCTTGAGCAGGAACAGGTCGCCGGCGCCGACGAGCTGGCGGGGCAGCGGGAAGACGTCCTCGACCAGCTGCTCGGCGAGGATGGGCCCGCCGGCGGCGATCCGGCCGACCACCGGCACGTAGGCCGCCTCGGGCGCGCCGTCGCGGGGGGCGCTGTCCTCGTCGCCGAGGCCCGCGACGCCCGGCAGGGGGGCGACGCCGCGCGAGTCGTCCGGCTGGACGACCTCGATGGCGCGCGGCCGGTTGGGGTCGCGTCGCAGGTAGCCCTTGCGCTCGAGCGCGGTCAGCTGGTGCTTGACGCTCGACGGGCTCGTGAGGCCGACGGCGTCGCCGATCTCGCGCATGCTCGGCGGGTAGCCGCGGGACTCGACCGAGGCCCGCACGGTCTCCAGCACCAGGCGCTGCCTCGGGGTCAGCCCGTCGCCCTCGGCGTCGAGCTCGACCACGGCAGGCCCGTCTGCCGCGCCCGCCGTCGCGCCGGATCCCTCGATGGCCATCTCCGCTCCCGTCTCCGTGGCGCCGGTGCCTGCCGCACCCGTCCGCCGAGCCGGGCGACCGCGCAGGTCACGGGGCTGCGGACCCACCCGGCGGCGTCCGCCCGGCGGTCGTGTCAGACCCTCGTGGTGCGCTGTTCCCGACGTCCCCGAGCGTAGGGCGCGCGGACGGGTGGATCAAACACCTGTTCGATCGTGTCTCGACATCGCGCTCCGGGTGTGGTTCAGTTCGTACAGACGTTCGAACGAACAGGTGTTCGACGGGTCGCGAGGCGGCCCAGGAGGGAAGTGGTGGAGATGAGCGCCATCGCAGTGCAGCCGCGACTCGGGACGCGTCCCGTGGCCGACCGGCCGGCCCGTCCTCGTCCTGCCGCGGCGGGCCCGGTGACGGCGCGGTCCGCCGGCCGGGAGCGCACCGCCGCGCGTCCGTCCGCCGCCCCCGAGGCGTCGCTGCACCTGACGCGCCGGGGTCGCGCCGTCCTGCTCGTCCTGGCCCTGCTCGTGGTGCTCGGAGGGGTCGTCGGTGGCCGCGCGGTGGCGGACGGTCCGCAGCAGGCGACCGAGGTCACGACCCACGCCGTGGTGGCCGGCGAGACGCTCTGGCAGATCGCCGCCGACGTGGCGGCCCCGGGCGAGGACGTGCGCGACGTCGTGCTGCGACTCCAGGAGCTCAACGGCCTGCCGGACGCCTCACTGATGGCGGGTCAGGTGCTGCTGCTGCCTGCGGGCTCCTGACCTGCTGGTCCGGTGCATCCGGGCCGCCGTGAATAACGGCACGGGACGCTTGCGTAATTGGGGCGCCTGCCTCTACTGTGGTGCCACCTCGAACGGCTGGCTGGGGGGCTCGCCGCGAGGGACGCGTCGTCGCCGGCACCGTGGGTTCGTCCCGCCGCCCGGCGCGAGGCGTGCAGCAACCGTCCGCGCGAGGCGAGTCGCCCGGACGAGACGGGACGGGGGCGTCCCCACGGGGGTGGCCGCACACGCGGCCACCCCCGTCGTCATGTCCGGGCCGGGCGCACGCGTCCCGGCAGCACGGGCGGCTCCGCTGCCCGGTGCGCCCCGGGGCGGGTCGACGTCGCGGCGTCGCCGCGCTGGGTCGGATGCTCGGCGTCGCCGCGCTGGGTCGGATGCTCGGCGTCGCCGCGCTGGGTCGGATGCTCGGCGTCACCGCGCTGGGTCGGATCCTCGGCGTCACCGCGTCGGCGCGACGTCCGGGCGTCACCGCGCCGGTGCGACGTCGTCCAGCACCATCTCGGCGTAGCGGAACGGCTCGCCCGTGCTCGGGTGCCACATCGCGGCGGCCGCCGACGGCAGCCGGCGCCCGTGGTGCACCGCGTAGCCGTCCACCGGTGTCGACCAGCGCTCGCGTGTGAACGACCGCCCGTCGCGCGTTGCGCGGAAGCGGTCGTCGGAGACGAAGTCCACGAGGTCGCCGTCCTCGTCGAACTCGAGCACGGCCCGCACGGAGTGTCCGCCCTGCCGGTACGTCCCCCGCACGCGGCGCGCGTCGAGCTCCTCCCACGTCACGGGTGCGGCGAGCAGCGCGGACGGCGCCATCAGGCAGAGGTCGTTGAACAGCGTCACAGTCTCGCTCCGGTCCATCGCCGGGCCCGCGCCGCGCAGGACGGGGACGACGGAGAGCAGGTCACCCCGCATGGTGGCCCTGCCCTCGGTCAGCACGTGCAGCACGTCGACCGGGAGCCCCGCCGCGGTGGCGTCCAGCAGGAAGTGCCGGGTGGGGCGGGGGCCGGCGGTGTCCACCTGCTCGCCGGTGAAGGTCATCCACCGGTCGGACGGCCCGCTGCGGATCCGGCCGTGCAGCGTCACGCGCACGGCGGTCACCGGCGGGCGACCGACGCTGCCGGTGCGCCGCAGGTAGCGGGCGACGGCGGCCGGGAGCGTCGCGAGGTCGTCCGCGGTGACGGCGCCCGCCCGGTCGGCGTCGGCCCGGACGTCGGCTGCGGCGAGGGCGGCCGCGACGCCGCGGCGGTACCGCGCGCGGGCGGACCGGTGCCCCGTCGCGCACCACCCGTGCAGGACCGCGATCCCGAGCACGACGTTCGCGAGGGTGCCCCAGCGGGCGTCGCCGTGCGACACCACGAGCACCTGGGACGCCACGACCGCGACCGCGCCGGTCCGCCACCAGGTCGGCCGGTCGGCGATCAGGGCGGCGCCGGCCCCGATGAGGAGCACCGCCGTGGCGAGCCACGCGAGGCCCTCCGCCGACCCGACCGCCGGGGGTGCGGCGTCGCCGGCCAGGCCCGGACCTCCGGGTGCGGCGGCGAGCACGAGCAGGTGCGCCGCGCCGTGCGCCACCGCGAGCGCGCCCACGGCGAGGCGGACAGTGCTCCTGGGTCGGCCGGTCACGCGGGGGTCCTCCCGTCGGCGAGCGCGGCGAGGCACCGGCCCACGAGGCCGGCGAGCCGGGCCAGGTCGGCGTCGTCGAGGCCGGCGAACGCCCGCGCGACGAGCTCCTGCTGCTGGGCGACCGCGGCGGGGGAGTCGAACAGCTCGGCGACCCGCGGTGTGGTGCGCAGGCGCGTGGCCCGGCGGTCCGCCGGGTCGGGGACCAGGTCCACCAGGCCGCGACGCCGGAGCTGGAGCGCGATCTGCTTGACGTTCTGCCGCGAGGTGCCGACGACCTCCGCGGCGCGCGTCAGCGTCGGGTGCTCGCCCGGGAAGGCGCGCACGAGCACCGCGAGCAGCAGCCACTGCCGGCTCGTGACGCCGTAGCCGGTGAGGGCCTCGTCCGTGTGGCGCGTCAGGTGCTGCCCGAGCACGAACAGCGTCCCGAACAGCTCCGCCTCGTCTGCCGCGCGCGTCATGTGCGTAAGGTATTACGGATCGCGCGGGTCTCGCGGGGGACGGAGGTCCCTCCGCGGGACGTCCCGGGGCCGGGACGGTGTTGCACCGGGTGCGGCGCCGGTCCTACCGTGTCCCGGTCGTCCGGGAGGGCGCGGCGCCCGCCGCCGTGCCGGCCGCACGACCCGGACCTGCTGGAGGCCCTCATGCACTGCCCGTTCTGCCGCCACGCGGACTCGCGCGTCGTCGACTCCCGCACGTCGGACGACGGTCTGTCCATCCGCCGACGCCGGCAGTGCCCGCAGTGCAACCGCCGGTTCACGACGATCGAGACGGCCAGCCTCTCCGTGGTGAAGCGGTCCGGGGCTACGGAGCCGTTCAGCCGCGAGAAGATCGTGAACGGCGTCCGCAAGGCGTGCCAGGGCCGGCCGGTGAGCGAGGACGACCTCGCGCTGCTGGCGCAGCGGGTCGAGGAGACGCTGCGCGCGAGCGGGTCCGCCGAGCTGGACGCCTACGAGATCGGCCTCGCCATCCTCGGGCCGCTCCGCGACCTGGACGAGGTCGCGTACCTGCGCTTCGCGAGCGTCTACCAGGCCTTCAGCAGCCTGGACGACTTCGAGGCCGCGATCACGGTGCTGCGCGCCGAGAACGAGGTGGCGGACGCCGCGCGTGCCGCGGGGGCCGCCACGACCGGCGAGGGCGACGCCCCGGCCGTCTCCTGAGAGGGTCGGTGCGGCCGGCGGGGTGACCTCCGGCGCTGCGACGCCCGGCCCCGGTACCGGGCGTACTACGGTCGGTCGGGTGATCCCCACCGACCTCTCGCTCCTGCACGTCCCCGGAACCCCCGCGCTCGGTCCGGACGGCTCGTACGCCGTCGTCTCCCGCACCGCGCCCGACCTCGACCTCGACGAGTACACCGGCCAGCTCTGGCGGGTGCCGACGGACGGCTCGGGCGAGCCGGTCCGGCTCACCCGCGGCCACCGCGACACGGACCCCCGGGTGTCGCCGGACGGGCGGTGGGTCGCGTTCCTGCGCGCCGAGCCGAAGGGACGTCCCCAGCTGCACGTCGTCGAGGCGGCCGGCGGCGAGCCCGTGCGACTCACCGACGCGCCGCTGGGCGTGCAGACGTCCCGGTGGTCGCCGGACGGGTCCGCGCTCGCGTTCGTCGCGCGGGTGCCCGAGGAGGGCCGGTACGTCGCCGGCGAGGACGCCGGTGCCGAGCGGCCGCGGCACATCACGACGTTCCCGTACCGCAACGACGGCGTGGGCTTCACCCGGGACAAGCGGCGGCAGCTGTTCGTCGTGCCGGTGCCGGCCGACCTGCCGGGGCGCAGCACGCCGGCGGAGGGCGACGACGCGGTGCCGGCCCGCCGGGTCACGTCCGGGGAGCTGGACGTCGAGCAGGCCGAGTGGCTCCCCGACGGGCGCCACGTGGTGGTGGTGGCGGCACGCCACGCCTCGCGCGACGAGGACCTGCGCGCCGACGCCGTGGTGGTCGACACCGCGGAGGGTGCGGACGCGGCGCCGCGCGCGCTGACCGACGCGGACGCCGGCAGCACGCTGGCGGTCTCGGCCGCGCTGCCGTCGCCCGACGGGACGACGCTGTGGCTGCTCGCGCAGGACATGGGGACGTCCGGGAGGGACTTCGTCGCCCGGCAGACCGGCCTGTACCGGCTCGGCCTGACCGCGGGCGCGGACGGTGACGCCGGCCCCCGGGCGGACGGGCAGCCGCAGCGGCTGACCGACGAGGAGGCCGTGGACCTGGACCCCGGCACCTTCGCGGTCACGGCCGACGGCGTGCTGGCCGGGGTTCTCCACCGGGGGACGGTGCTGCTGCGCGAGCTGCGCGCCGACGGCTCCGCGCGCGACCTCGTGACCGGGGAGCTGGCGGTGCACGGCGTGGCGGCCGCACCGGGCGCGCCGGTCGCCGTGGTCGCCGCCGCAGGCCCGCTGACGTCCGGGGACCTGCACGCGGTCGACCTCGCGTCCGGTACCACCCGGGTGCTGACCGACTGGTCCGCGCCGCTGCGTGCGACCGGGCGCGTGCGCGCGCCGCGGGAGCTGACGACGACGGCGCCGGACGGCTACCCCGTCCACGGCTGGGTGGTCACGCCCGACCCCGAGCGGTTCGCCGGCCCGCACCCGACGATCCTCATGATCCACGGCGGCCCGTACGCGCAGTACACGGTCGGGCTGTTCGACGAGGTGCAGACGCTGGCGGAGGCCGGGTACGCCGTCGTGTACGGCAACCCGCGCGGCTCGGCGGGCTACGGCTCCGCCCACGGCTCGGCGATCCGGCACGCGTTCGGCACCGTCGACACCGACGACGTCCTGGCGCTGCTCGACGCCGCGCTGACCGACCCCGCGCTGGACGGCGGGCGCGTCGGCGTCATGGGCGGCTCGTACGGCGGCTACCTGACCGCCTGGCTCACGACGCGGACGGACCGGTTCGCCGCGGCGATCGTCGAGCGCGGGTTCCTCGACCCGGTGAGCTTCGTCGGCTCCAGCGACATCGGCTGGTTCTTCGGGCTCGAGTACCTCGGCGACGGTGACACGGACGAGGAGCGCGCCGCGGTGGCCGCGCAGTCGCCGATGGCGCACGTCGCGCGGGTCACGACGCCCACGCTGGTCATCCACTCCGAGCAGGACTGGCGGTGCCCCGTCGAGCAGGGTCAGCGCTGGTTCGTGGAGCTCAAGCGGCGCGGGGTCCCTGCCGAGCTGCTGCTGTTCCCGGGGGAGGGCCACGAGCTCACGCGGTCGGGCCGGCCGCAGCACCGGCTGGTGCGCTTCGAGCACGTGCTCGCCTGGTGGGCCGCGCGCCTGCCCGTCACCACGGCCTGACGGCCCGGCCGCCCGGCCGGAGCCCGCGAGGTCGTCACATCGGTCCGAGGTCGTCACGCCCACGTGACGACCTCGGCCGGGTGTGACGACCTCGCGCGGGATGCCGGCGGCGTCGTGCCGGGACGGGTGCGGCCGGGTGTCAGGCCGGGGCGGCGGCCGCGAGCAGGTCGTCGCGGACCACGCGGCGCAGCACCTTCCCGATCTGGGAGCGCGGCAGGTCGGTGAGGATGACGATCTCGCGCGGGACGGCGTACCGCGCGAGCCGCTCGGCGCACCACTCGCGCACGGCCTGCAGCTCCACCTGGGCGTGCCCGAGCTCCATGACCACCGCGGCGACGACCTTCTCGCCCAGGTCCCCGCCCGGCAGCCCCACGACGGCGACGTCGCGCACACCGGGCATCGTGCGGAGCTTGTCCTCCACCTGCGACGGGTACACCTTGAACCCGCCGGTGACGATCATCTCCTTGATCCGGTCCACGAGGACGACGAACCCGTCGTCGTCGAGCCGCACGACGTCGCCCGTGCGGAGCCAGCCTCCCGGCAGCAGCTGCCCGGCGGTCTCGTCCGGCCGGCCCCAGTAGCCCTGGAACACCTGCGGCCCGCGGATCAGCAGCTCGCCCTGCTCGCCCGGCACCACCTCGCGGGTCGGGTCCTCCTGGTCGACGACGCGGACGTCGGTGCTCGGGAACGGCAGCCCGAGGGCCCCGGGCCGGCGCGCGGGGGACAGGGGTGAGCCGAGCGCGACGGGGGAGGTCTCGGTCATGCCGTAGCCCTCGATGACGAGGCCGCCGGTGAGCCGCTCCCACCGGGCGGCGGTCTGCGGCGACAGCGACATCGCGCCCGAGATCGCGTACCGGAACGACGTGAGGTCCGCGGACCGCGCCTCGGCGGCCGCGGCGAGGCGGTCGAGCATCGGGGGGACGGCCGGCAGGAACGTGCCGGGCCGGCGGCGCTGGGCCGCGAGGACGGCCTCGGGGTCGAACTTCGGGAACACCACGAGCGTCGCGCCGACGCGGGTGGCGTAGGTGAGGCAGAGCGTGAGGCCGAAGGCGTGGAAGAACGGCAGGACGCCGTAGATCGTCTCGGTGCCCGGCTCCGCGCCCGTCCACGCCTGGCCCTGCACCGTGTTGGCGACCAGGTTGCGGTGCGTGAGCACCGCGCCCTTCGGGGTGCCCGTCGTGCCGCCGGTGTACTGCAGCAGCGCGACGTCGTCGGCCGTGGGCAGCGGGTGCGAGGACGGCAGCGGCGAGGCCGCCGCGACCAGGCGGTGCCACACGGGCGTGCCGGCCGGCGGGGTGGCCCGCAGCGCGTCGCGGGTCCGGCGGGCCGCCGGCAGGGGGAGCCGCAGCGCGAGGCGCTTGGCGGCGGGCAGGTCGGCGGACACGTCGACGGCGACGACGGTCCGCACGTGGGTGCCGGGACGGGCCTCGAGCGCCGCGGCGACGGCCTTCTCCCAGACCAGCGCGACGGTGGCGCCGGAGTCGGCGAGCTGGTGGCCGAGCTCGGCGGCGGTGTACGTGGGGTTGTGCTCGACGACGACGGCGCCGAGGCGGAGCGTGGCGTAGAACGCGACGACGTGCGAGGCGCAGTTCGGGAGCGCGATCGCGACGCGGTCGCCCGCGCGGACCCCGAGGTCGTGCAGGGCACCGGCGGCGCGGGCCACCTGGTCGGCGAGCTCGGCGTACGTGGTGGCCGCGCCGAGGAAGTCGAGTGCGACGCGCTCCGGCCACGTGGCGGCGGAACGCTCCAGGGCTGCCGTCAGCGGCTCGTCGGGCACGGTCACCTCCGGGGGGACCCCGGGGGCGTAGGAGGCGTGCCACGGACGGGAGAAGTCGCTCACGAGCACACCGTAACCTACGCAGCCGTAAGTTACGCGGGCGTAGCCTCAGGCAACCGTGGATTCACAGGTTCGACGACCGCGAGCCCCACAGGTTGATGCCCGCGTCCACGGCGTGCCGGTCGATCTCCGCGACCTCCTCGGCCGTCAGCGCCGGCCCGCGGACCGCGGCGAGGTTCTCCTCGAGCTGCTCCGGCGTGCGCGCGCCGAGCGCCACCGACGTCACCCGGGGGTCCCGCAGCACCCACGCGATGGCGAGCTGCGCCAGCGACTGCCCGCGGGCGTCGGCCACGGCCGCCAGCGCCCGGACGCGGGCCAGGTTCTCGTCGCTGAGGTACTCGGGCCGCAGCGGGCCGCCCCGGGCCGCCCGGGAGTCCTCGGGCACGCCGCCCAGGTACTTCCGCGTGAGCATCCCCTGCGCGAGCGGGGAGAAGGCGACGACCCCGAGGCCGGCGTCACCGGCGACGTCGAGCAGGCTGCGCCCGCCGGCGGCGTCGTCGGGCTGCTCGACCCAGCGGTTCAGCATCGAGTACGACGGCTGGTGCAGCGCCAGCGGCAGCCCGATGCCGTCCGCGACCGCCAGGGCCTCCCGCGTGCGGCGGGCGGAGTACGACGAGATGCCGGCGTAGCGCGCCCGCCCCGAGTCGACGGCGGTCTTGAGCGCCCCGATCGTCTCCTCCAGCGGAGTCGCCGGGTCGAACCGGTGGCTGTAGAACACGTCGACGTGGTCGACGCCGAGCCGGCGCAGCGACTGGTCCAGCGACGCGAGCAGGTACTTGCGGGACCCGAACTCCCCGTACGGCCCGGGCCACTGCCGGTAGCCGGCCTTCGTCGCGAGCAGCAGCTCGTCGCGGTAGGGCGCGAGGTCCGTGGCGAGCAGCCGGCCGACGGACTCCTCGGCGGCGCCGGGCGGGGGACCGTAGTTGTTCGCGAGGTCCAGGTGCACGACGCCGAGGTCGAACGCCCGGAGCACGAGCGCGCGCTGGTCGGCGAACGGCGTGCCGTCGCCGAAGTTCTGCCACAGCCCGAGCGTCACCGCGGGCAGGTCGAGCCCGGTGCGGCCGGCGCGGCGCAGGGGGAGGCGGTCGTGGCGCTCGGGGTCGGCGAGGTGCATGCCCCCGACCGTAGCGGCGCCCGCCTCAGTCGACGACGCGCAGGCGGATCGTCTCCGGCCGCGACCGCAGCGCCGCCACGACGTCGGGCTCCACGGCGACGGCGTCCGTCACCACGTAGCCGACCTCGCCACGGGTCGCGAGCAGCTGGCCCTCGATGTTGGCCCCGTGCTCGGCGAGCGTCTGGTTGACGGCCGCCAGCACCCCGGGGACGTTGCGGTGCAGGTACGTGAGGCGGTGCACCCCGGGCCGGTGCTCGAGGGTGAGGTTCGGCAGGTTGACGCTGAGCATCGTGGTGCCGGTGTTCATGAAGTCGCGCAGCTTGTTCGACACGAACTGGCCGATCGCCTCCTGCGCCTCCTCCGTCGAGCCGCCCGTGTGCGGGGTGAGGATGACGTTCGGCAGGCCGCGCAGCTCGGACTCGAACGGGTCGCCCTTGCGCTTCGGCTCCACCGGGAACACGTCGACGGCGGCGCCCGCGACGTGGCCCGACAGCACCGCGTCGCGCAGCGCGCCGTAGTCGACGACGAACCCGCGGGAGAGGTTGAGGAACACGGCCCCGGGGCGCATGCGCGCGAACTGCTGCGCGCCGAACAGCCCGGCGTTCCCGCTGCGGCCGTCGACGTGCAGCGTGACGATGTCGGCGACGTCCAGCAGCTCGTCGAGCGTCTCCGCGCGCCGCGCGTTGCCGAGCGCGAGCTTCTCCGCGGTGTCGTAGAACACGACCGACATGCCGAGGTTCTCCGCCAGCACGGACAGCTGCGTGCCGATGTTGCCGTAGCCCACGATGCCGAGCGTGCGGCCGCGGACCTCGTGCGCGCCGTCCGCCGACTTGTTCCAGACGCCGTCGTGCATCGACCGGTCGAGCACCGTGAGGCGCCGGGTCAGCGCGATGATGTCCGCCAGCGCGATCTCGACCACGGACCGCGTGTTGGAGAAGGGCGCGTTGAAGACCGCGACGCCGCGGGACGCCGCGGCGTGCAGGTCGATCTGGTTGGTGCCGATGCAGTACGCCCCGATGGAGACGAGGTCGGACGCCGCGTCGAGCACGGCCTCCGTCACCTGCGTCTTGGAGCGGATGCCGAGCAGGTGCACGCCCTGGAGGGCCTCCACCAGCTCGGACTCGTCGAGCGCGCCGGAGCGCGTCACGACCTCGTAGCCGGCGGACTCCAGGATGGTCCGGGCCTGGGGGTGCAGGTTCTCGAGCAGCAGGGCGCGTGGCACGGACCCTATGGTGCGCCTCGGCGTCGCACGCTCCAAGCCGGTCCCGGTCCTCGGACACGCACCCGGGTCCCCGGCCCCGCCCGCCGGGGGGCGGGCGGGGGTCTCAGGCTTCCCAGCCCGCGGGCAGCGGGAGCGCGTGCACGACCCGCAGCGCCTGCGTCGGGCGCGTCATCGCCACGTACAGGTCCCCGGCCCCGCCCTTGAGCACGTCCGCAGGCTCGACGAGCACCACGACGTCGAACTCCAGGCCCTTGGCCTGCGTCGGCGTCATCAGGGTCAGCGGCGCGTCGAGGTCCGGCGAGCCCGCGCGGGTCGCGCCCGCCCCGGGGAGCGCGTCGGCGAGCGCCGGCAGCGCCTCGGGGGCCGCGATGACGGCGACCCGCCCGGCGCCGGACGCGTCGCGCACGTCGGCGAGGGCCTCGGCCGCGTGGCGCGCGACCGCCTCGGCGACGCCGCCGGCCTCCACCTGCTCGGTGCGCAGCGCGTCGTCGACGTCGCGGGCGGACGTCGCGGGCGTCAGCGGCAGCCCCGCGGCGCGCCCGACGCGCTCGGCCGCCACCGCCACGGATGCGGGCGTGCGGTAGTTGACGGTGAGCTCGGCCAGGCGCCAGCCGCCCGCGAGCAGGCGGTCGAACGTGGCCGCCCAGTCGCGGGTGCCCGCGGCCGTCGACGTCTGCGCCACGTCGCCGACCACCGTCAGGGACCGGGTGGGCACGCGGCGCAGCACCATCCGCCACGCCATCGGCGACAGCTCCTGGGCCTCGTCGACGACCACGTGGCCGTACGTCCACGTGCGGTCCGCCGCGGCGCGCTCCGCCGTGGTCAGCGCCGGACCGGTGGCCGCGAACCGGTCGGCGAGCAGCTCCGCCGAGACCAGGCCGCCGCCGGACTGCTCGAGCACCTGCCGGGCGTAGTCGAGCTCCTGCGCGCGCTGCGCGGCGTCGTGCTTGGCCTGCGCCCGCGCCGCCTGGTCGTCCTCGCCGAGCAGCTCGGCCGCCTCGTCGAGCAGCGGGACGTCCGCGGCCGTCCACGGGGCGTCCGGCTCGCGCAGCAGCGCCGCGCGCTCGTGCGCGGACAGCTCCGGGGCCGCCGCATCGAGCCGCGCCGGGCGGCTCAGCAGCGCCGACACCAGACCCTGGGGCGTCAGCGGCATCCACGCCAGGTTGAGCGCCACCCGGATCTCCCGGGTGGTGCGCAGCTCCTCGATGATCTCGCCGCGCTCGTCCGGGGCCACGGACCAGCCGAGCTGGCTCACGTACTGCTCGGCCAGCCGGCCCAGCATGTCCCGGACGAACGTGACCCGCGCCTGGTTGTGCGGGCGGTGGCCGCGGCGGGCGTGCGCGATCGCCGACCGCACGTCGGACGGCCGCACGACGACGGTCCGGCCGTCGATCGTCACGGACGTCGGCCGGTCGGGGACCCGCTGCCGCTGCCGGACGGCGCGCTCCACGATCCGGCGCCACACGAGGCGGCCCTTGATCTCGGCGACGGCGTCGTCCTCCTCGCCGGTCGCCACGACGCCCGGGAACAGCTCGGCGACCGTCGTGGACACCACGCCGGTCTCGCCGAGCGAGGGCAGCACCTGGTCGATGTAGCGCAGGAACGTGCGGCTCGGCCCCAGCAGCAGCACGCCTGAGCGCTCGAGCGTGCGGCGGTGCGCGTAGAGGAGGTAGGCGGCGCGGTGCAGCGCGACCGCGGTCTTGCCGGTGCCGGGACCGCCCTGCACGACCAGCGCGCCGGCGAGCTCCGCGCGGATGATCGCGTCCTGCTCGGCCTGGATCGTCGCGACGATGTCGCCCATCCGCCCGGTGCGGCGCGCGGCGAGGGCGGCGAGCAGGGCGCCCTCGCCCGACAGCGCCCCCAGGCGCTCGGCTGCGCCGTCGTCCGCGAGGACCGCGAGGTCGAGCACCTCGTCCTCGAGGCCGGTCACGCGGCGGCCGCGCGTCACCAGGTGGCGGCGCTGCACGACGCCGTCGGGCTGCGCGGACGTCGCCCGGTAGAACGACTGCGCCGCCGGCGCGCGCCAGTCGGTCAGCATCGACGCGTGCTCGTCGTCGTTGAGCCCGATGCGGCCGATGTAGCGCCGGCCGCCCTCGGCGAGGTCCAGCCGGCCGAACGCGAGCCGGTCCTCCACGGCCTCCAGGCGCGCGAGCCGGTCCTCGTACAGCGTCGCGAACGCGTCCCGCTCGGAGCGGTTCTGCGGCGAGCCCGACGGCCCGACGCGCCGCACCTCCGCGAGGCGCTGCCGCGTCTGGTCCCGCAGCTCGTCGAGCCGCGCGTAGAGCCGGTCGACGACGTCCTGCTCGGCGGCCAGCTGCGCCTCGATCCCGGTCACCGGTGCTCCCGTCCGTCGTCCCTCTGCGCCGTCCTCGGTCCCGCCCCGCACGGTCGTCGCGCGCACGCCGTGCACGCCCGCGCGACGGGTTCCCGGCGCGAGCGGCCGTCCATTATCCGCCATCGGGGAGGTCGCGTGTCACCGGCGACCGGGGGACGTGCGAGGACCGGCTACGACGGGCGGCGGCTGTCCCCCCGGACGGGGCCCGCGGCCGGACGGCGGCGTTCGCCCGTGGCGGACGCGGGGCGTGGGAGGCGTGCGCGGGAAGCAAGCGCCGCCGCACGCTGTTGACGTGCACGGAGGGCTGTCGACCCCGACGCCCGGCAGACGTCATCCAGGAGGACCCATGCTGGACCCGAGCGAGATCTACGCCGTCGACCCGGCGGTCGCCGCCGAGGTCGAGGCGCGGAGCGCCGGCGGCAGCGGGCCGGTGCTCGTGCACGCCGTCCGCGGCTTCGTCGACGCCGGCGGCGCCGGCCGGCTGGCCGCGGAGCACCTCACCGAGCAGCTCCCCACGGAGCGGCTGGTCACGTTCGACGTCGACCAGCTGCTCGACTACCGCTCCCGGCGCCCGACCGTGACGTTCGAGGGCGACCACTGGGGCGAGTACGACGAGCCGGAGCTCGCGGTCGACCTGGTGCGCGACAGCGGCGGCGTGCCGTTCCTGCTGCTGCACGGCGTCGAGCCGGACGTGCAGTGGGAGCGCTACGTGGCCGCCGTGCGGCAGATCGTCGAGCGCTTCGACGTGCCCCTGACCGTCGGCCTGCACGGCATCCCGATGGGCATCCCGCACACCCGGCCGATGTCGGTCACCGCGCACGCGAACCGCCCCGAGCTCGTCGCGGGCCACCCGTCGTGGTTCGGCACGGTCCAGGTGCCCGCCGACGCGAGCTCCCTGCTGGAGATCCGGCTGGGGCAGAGCGGGCACGACGCCATGGGCTTCGCGGTCCACGTGCCGCACTACCTCGCGCAGTCGCCGTACCCGCAGGCGTCGATCACGGCGCTCGAGCACGTGCAGCGCGCGGCCGGGCTGGAGATCGACCTCGGCGCCCTGGTCGAGTCGGCCGAGGAGACGCGGCTCGAGGTCGAGCGCCAGGTGGCCGAGTCCGAGGAGGTCGCGGCGGTCGTCCACGCGCTCGAGCAGCAGTACGACGCGTTCACGCGGAACATCGGCCGACCGAGCCTGCTGGCCGAGAGCGCCGAGCTCCCCACCGCCGACGAGCTCGGCGAGGAGTTCGAGCGGTTCCTCGCGGAGCAGCGCGGGGACGGCACCGGCCTGTAGGCGCCCGGCGCGCGCCCGTCCGGGACGGGCCCCGCAGCACGGCAGAATGGTCCGACGTGACCTCCGACCGCCGCGCCCTCGTCGTCTGGGGCGTGGCGGTCGCCGCGTACGTGGTCGCGGTGATGAACCGGTCGTCGTTCGGTGTCGCGACGATCGAGGTCACCGAGCTGTACGGCGTGTCGTCCGCGCTGCTCGCGACGATGGCCGTCGCACAGCTGGTGGTCTACGCGCTGCTCCAGGTGCCCGTGGGCGTGCTGCTCGACCGCTACGGGCCGCGTGTGCTGGTCGCGACCGGCGCCGGCGTCATGGCGCTCGGGCAGGCGGTGCTCGCGCTCGCCCCGTCGGCGGGCCTGGTGCTGGCCGGCCGCGTGCTCGTCGGCGCGGGGGACGCGCTGACCTTCGTCTCGGTCGTGCGCCTGGTCCCCGCGTGGTTCGCCGTGCACCGGGTCCCCCTGATGACGCAGCTCACGGGCAGCCTGGGCCAGGTCGGGCAGGTGCTGTCCGCGGTCCCGCTCGTGGCGCTGCTGCACGCGCAGGGGTGGCGGACGACGTTCCTGTCGGTCGCCGCGGTGGGTGTCGTCGCCTGCGTGGCGGTGCTGGCGGTCGTGCGCGACGCCCCCGCGCCGGCGGCGGAGCCCGCGGGCCGCGGCGGGCGGCGCGTCGGCCTGCTGGAGCGCCGGCGTGCGGCACGGACGAGGCCGCTCCGGCAGCCGGGCGCCCTGCGGGCGGTGCTGCGCGACCCGGGTGCCCGGCTGGCGTTCTGGATGCACTTCTCCGGGCAGTTCAGCAACCACGTCGTCGTGCTGCTGTGGGGCTACGCCTTCTTCGTGGAGGGCCAGGGCAGGACGCCGGGGGAGGCGAGCGCCCTGCTCACCGTCAACGTGGTCGCCGCGGTCGTCGCGGGGCCGCTCGTGGGGCTGCTGGTCGGTCGGCACCCCCGCGCCCGCACCCCGCTGGCGGTCGGCACCCTCCTCGCGGTCGGCGTGGCGTGGCTGGCGGTGGCGGTGCCGTCGCGCCCCGTCCCGCTGGGCGTGCTCGTCGTGTTCGTGGTGGTGGTCGCGGTCGGCGGCCCGACGTCGCTCGTGGCGTTCGACGTCGCCCGGTCCTGCACGCCCCCCGCGCGCCTCGGCACGGCCACCGGCTTCGTCAACACCGGGGGCTTCGTCGGCGCGCTGGCGACCATGCTGGTGGTCGGCGTGGTGCTCGACCGCGTCGGCGGCGAGGTGCGGGACCTCGAGGCGTTCCGCGCGGCGTTCGCGTGGGTCGCGCTGCCGTGGGCCGTGGGGATGCTGGGCATGCTGCTGGGCCGCGGCCCGGCCCGTCGCGCGCACCCCGGCCTGGCGGTCTAGCGGGGTCCGTCCCGGACGCCGACCACCCGGTCGGTGTGAGCATCTCGTGATCGGACCGTGACCGGATCGTTGTCGAGGAGGGGCCTCGGGCCGGGGAAGAACCATGGCGCGGCGCTGACCTGCGTGAGAGGATCGGCGTGTTGCAGTGACGTACTGACGCTTGACCGGCGCCGCCGGGAGGACCCCCCGGGGTCGCCCGCACGGCACCTTCCAGCCATCCGGCTGGTCCACCCGGTGCAGGACGCGGGATAGGCATTGCGGCACGGCGCGGGGCACGAGGTCCCGCACCGTCACCGGATGGACAGAAGGACAAGAACATGGCACAGGGTGCTGTCAAGTGGTTCAACGCTGAGAAGGGCTACGGCTTCATCGCCCAGGACGGCGGCGGCGCCGACGTCTTCGTCCACTACTCGGCCATCGACTCCCAGGGCTACCGGAGCCTCGACGAGGGTCAGCGCGTGGAGTTCGAGATCACGCAGGGCCCGAAGGGCCCGCAGGCGGAGAAGGTCCGCCCGCTCTGACCCACGAGGTCCGGTCCGGCCGGGCGGGCTGACGCCCGCACGGACGACCTGACGACGAGGCCGCACCCCCGAGCGGGGTGCGGCCTCGTCGTGCGTGGGGGACCGGCTACAGGTCCACGCCCGGCTCCGGCTCGACCTCCGGGGCCGCGTCCCGCAGCGGGGCCGCCCGCCCGGTGAACGCCCGGAGCTCGTCGCCGTGCAGGAGGCGCGCGGGCACGGGGAGCGACCGCAGCTCCCGTGCGAGGCCGGGGTCGGCGAGCAGCTCCGGGTCGTCGGTCGCGGCGAGCACGACGTTCCCGTACCGACGGCCCCGCAGGACCGCCGGCTCGGCGACCGCCGCGACGTGGCGGAACCCGGTCGCGAGGGTCGCGGCCTCCGCGCGGGCGAGCGTGAGCGGGGGGCGGTCGGCGCAGTTCACCAGGTACAGGCCGCCCGGCCGCAGCACCCGCACCACCTCCTGCACCACCTCCTGCGTGGTCAGGTGCGCCGGGGTCCGGTCGCCGGCGAACACGTCGCGCACGACGACGTCCGCACCGGCCGCGGGCAGGGTGGCCAGCTCGGCCCGGGCGTCGCCCGCCCGGAGGCGCAGCGCGGGGGAGCGCGGCAGGTCGAACCAGTCGCGCACGAGGGCGACGAGCACCGGGTCGAGGTCGACGGCGACCTGCCGGGCGCCCGGGAAGCGGGCGTCCACCCACCGCGCCAGCGCGCAGCCCGCGGCGCCGAGGTGCACCGCCCGCACGGGCCCGGTGCCCGCCGGGAGGCGGTCCAGCACCGCCGCCATCTGCTGCATGTACTCGAACTCGAGGCGGGACGGGTCGGCCAGGTCCAGGTGCGAGCTCGGCACGCCGTTGACGAGCAGCGTGACCGCGTCGGGGTCGTCGGGCGAGCGCACGAGCTCGGCGGTGCCGGTCGCGATCGGCACCGGCCCGACCGGCCAGGCGTCCGCGCCACCCCGGCGCGCGGACCGTGTCGGTGGTCGGTGCGAGGCTGAGGTCGTCCGGGCGGGTCGTCCGGGGCCGCCGGACCTGCCGGAGCGGTCGCGGGAGGCCATCCGGACACGGTACGGGTTGACGCGTTCGAACAGGTGTTCGATACTGGGTGGGTCGAGAGAAGGAGGTGCGCGATGCCGGTCAGGACCCTTCGTGCCCCGCGGGGTGCGGCGCCGGGGCTCTCGGGCCGCACGGCCGAGCTCCTCCAGCGCGCGGACGCCGAGCTCGTGGCCGCGCAGTTCTCGACCGAGCCCTGGGAGCAGTTCACGCACGCGCACCTCGCCGCCCTCCGTGCCGGCGCCGCCGTGCTCGCCGAGCGCCAGCCGCTGTCGGGTCGCCGCGCACCGCGCACGGTGTGGGAGCTGCTCGACGGCGTCGCTCCGGAGCTCGGCCGCTGGACGGGCTACTTCGCGGCCGGCGCCGGCCTGCGCGCCGCGGTGGACGCCGGCCGGTTCGACGCGGTGAGCGCCGAGCGCGCGGAGCAGGTGCTGTGCCACGCGGAGGACTTCCTCGACATCGTGCGCGCCCAGCTCGAGGACGCCGCTGCCGTCGGTGAGGCGCGCGCCGGATGAGCCGGGGCCCGCGGTCCCAGGACGCGCGGCGGGACTGGGGCACCGAGGAGGACGGCTGCTCGATCCTGCACGTCGACATGGACGCGTTCTTCGCGTCGGTGGAGCTCGCCCGGCGTCCGCACCTCCGTGGCCGTCCGGTGGTGGTCGGGGGCTCCGAGCGGTCGGTGGTGCTGGCCGCCACGTACGAGGCGCGCGCGTTCGGGGTCCACTCCGCCATGCCCATGTCGGCGGCCCTGCGGCTGTGCCCGCAGGCCGTCGTCGTCCCGCCGGACCACCAGGCGTACCGGGCGGTCTCCGAGGGTGTCATGGCGATCCTGCGGGACGTCACCTCGCTCGTCGAGCAGGTGAGCGTGGACGAGGCGTTCCTCGACGTCGGCGGTGCCCGGCGGCGGCTCGGCAGCCCCACCCGCATCGCGGCGCTCATCCGGGAGCGCGTCCGCGCCGAGTACGGCATCACCTGCTCGGTCGGGGTCGCCGCCACCAAGTTCGTGGCGAAGCTGGCGTCCGGTCACGCCAAGCCCGACGGCGTGCTCCTCGTGCCGAAGGCGGCGACGGTGGCGTTCCTGCGGGTGCTGCCCGTCGGTGCGCTGTGGGGGGTCGGTGACCGGACGGCCGCGTCGCTGGAGCGCTGGGGGATCCGCACCGTCGCCGAGCTCGCGGACAGCGACGTCGCGACGGTGCAGCGCGCCGTCGGGCGGGTGGCCGGCGCGCACCTGCACGACCTCGCGTGGGGCCGGGACCCCCGCCCGGTCCGCCCGGGCCGGGAGGAGAAGAGCGTCGGGGCGGAGGAGACGTTCGCCGCCGACGTCGCGGACGTGCGGGTGGTCGAGAGCAAGGCGCTGGAGCTCGCCGACCGGTGCGCGGGCCGGCTCCGGGCGCAGCACCTCGCGGCGCGGACCGTCGCGATCAAGGTGCGCACCGCCGACTTCCGGACGCTGACGCGCTCGCGCACGCTGCCCCAGCCGACCGACGTCGGGCGGGAGATCTACCTGGCGGCGCGGGACCTGCTCGCGGGGGTCGACCTGGGCGGTCTCCCCGTGCGGCTGATCGGCGTGCGGGCGGAGGGGCTGGTCCCGGCCGAGGACGTCGTGCGACAGCCGACGCTCGAGGAGGCGGTGGCGGAGAACTCCGACGCCCGGCGCGAGGCGGAGCGCGCGATGGACCTCGTCCGGGAGCGCTTCGGACGGTCGGCGATCGGCGCGGGCACGCCGGCGGTCGGGCGTTCGGCGCGCACCGAGAAGGCCGCGGACGTGACGCCGGACGGGCTCGCCCCCGAGATGTCGTCGGCGTCACGGGTGAGGCGGGCCTCTCCGACTACCGACTTCCGCGAACGGCATCTATCCTGACGTGAAGAAGTCCCGACGGCGGAGCACGGGGGGTTGGAATGCCTCTCTCCGAGTACGAGCAACGTGTACTGGAGCAGATGGAGCGTCAGCTCACGTCTGACGATCCCCGGCTCGCGAACACGCTCACCTCGCGTGGGCGGAAGCCGGTCCTGCGGTACGTCCTGGGCGGCATCGGTGCCGTCGCCGGACTGCTGCTGCTGGTGGGTGGTGCCGCCGCGTCCGAGGTCTGGCTCGGGGTGCTCGGCTTCGTCGTGATGTTCGCGTCCGTGGCGATCGCGTTCACCCGACCGCGCCGCAGCAGCGCCGCCGGCCCGACCGGCGTCGTCCGGCCCGACGGCAGCACGGCGCCGCGGCCCGCGCCGCGCAAGAAGGGCTTCATGAACCGCATGGAGGACCGCTGGGACCGTCGGCGGGACCAGGGCCGCTGACGCCCTCGCGCCCGCCGCTGCGCTGTGGTGCGGCCCGGCGGTGCCGTCGCGCGCGCATGACCAGCGGTCGCGTCGGCCGCTGACGTCGGTGTCTGCTGACGTCGCCTCCTTCCTGACGTCGACGTGAGCAGACCGCGACATGTGCTCTTGTCGCCTCCTGCTCACGTCGCGGGCTGCCCCGTCGTGGGCTGCTGACGTCGCCGCCTGCCGCCGTCGCCGTCGCCGGCCGCTCAGCCCCGGGCGGGCAGCGGGTCGCCCGGCGCCTCCGGCCGGCTCCCCGTGCTGACGTCCGTCAGCACCTCCGCGAGCCACGCCTGCAGCTCGGCGGGCGCCGGCAGGCCGGGCTCCGGGGCGTAGCGCTCCCGCTCGACCGCGGTGGCGAGCGCGGCGAGCGCCTGCTCCGCCTCGGGGGACAGCGGGCGGCCGCGGCGCTCCACCACCTGGTCGCGGACCGCCGCGGCGGCCTGCCGGGGCGTGTGCGCGTCGGACCACCCGACGCCCGCGCGCCGCAGGCGGTCCCGCAGCCGTCGCCACGCCGCCTCGGGGGTGAGGCGGGAGCCCTGCTGCTGCCGCCGGCGCAGCGCGATGCCGCCCAGCACCCCGGCGGCGACGAGCACGAGCGCACCGAGCGTGATGAGCGGGGCGGGGGTGCCGTCGGCGGTCGTCACCCCCGGGAGGCCGCCGCCGCTGCTCGACGCGGTGGACGTCGTGGTCGGGGTCGGGGCGGCGCTCGGTCGCGCGGTGCCGGTGGTCGGGGCGGCGTCCGGCGTGGTGGCGCTGAAG
>JACXUT010000032.1 GCA_014763765.1 Micrococcales bacterium | reverse complement strand
GGGACGGACCGCCCCGCGCCCGCGCCCTCCGGCACCGCCACCCGGACCCCCGCCGGGGACAGCGGCACCGACGCCGAGCCCTCCGACGACGCGCAGCTCACGGTCACCGGGCTGCGGTCCGGCACCCACCCCGGCTTCGACCGGGTCGTCGTGGACCTCACGGGCACCGGCACCCCGGGATGGCACGTCGAGCGGCAGCACGAGGCCGTGACCGACCCGACCGGCGAGGTGGTCGACCTCACCGGTGACGGCGTGCTCGCGCTCACCGTCACCGGCCTCGGATACCCGCACGAGACAGGCGCCACCCAGCTCGCGCCCGGCAGCCGCGCCCCGGGCGGCACCGTGGTGACCGGGGCCGAGTTCACCGGCATGTTCGAGGGCCAGGCGCAGGTGTTCCTCGGGCTGACCGACCCGGCGGCGCCGTACGAGGTCTCCCTGCTCGACGACCCGCTGCGGATCGTCGTGGACGTCCAGCGGTCGATGAGCTGACTCACCGCCGCCGCACCACCCGCGCCTCCCACGGGCGCAGCACCGTCGGCTCCCCCGGCTCGTCGTGGGTGCCGAGCACCAGCTCGCCCCAGGTGCCGTCCGGCGCGGCCGGCCAGTCGTCGCCGAGGTCCACGGACGCGTCCCGGCCCGAGACGTTGACGACCACCAGCAGCGCGTCGCCCGCCAGGGTCCGGGTGAACGCGTAGACCTGCTCGTCCTGCGGCAGCAGCATCGTGAAGTCCCCGAGCGCGACCACGGGGTCGCTGTGCCGCAGCGCGATCAGGCGCCGGTAGTGGTGCAGCACCGACGCGGGGTCGGCGTGCTCGGCGGCGGCGTTCACCTCGACGTGGTTGGGGTTCACGGCCAGCCAGGGCGTACCGGTCGTGAACCCGGCCTGCGGCGAGGCGTCCCACTGCACGGGCGTGCGCGCGTTGTCCCGGCTCATCGCGGCCAGCCCCGCGAGGAGCTGCTCGTCGGTGGCGGTGCCCAGCGCCCGGGACTGCGCGACGTGGTTCAGCGACTCGATGTCCCGGTACTGGTCGAACCGCGTGAAGTGCGCGTTCGTCATCCCGAGCTCCTCGCCCTGGTAGACGTACGGCGTCCCGCGATGCAGGTGCAGCAGGGTCGCGAGCGCCTTCGCGGACTCCCGCCGGTACCGGCCGTCGTCCCCGAACCGCGACACGACGCGCGGCTGGTCGTGGTTGTCCCAGTACAGGCTGTTCCAGCCGGCGTCCGCGAGCCCGGCCTGCCAGCGCCCGAACGTCGCCTTGAGGTCGGTGAGCCGCAGCGGCCGCGGGTCGAACTTGCCGCCCGGGCCGTGGTCCAGGCCGACGTGCTCGAACTGGAACACCATGTCGACCTCGCGCCGCGCCGGGTCGGTGTACCGCAGCGCCTCCTCCAGCGTCACGCCGGGCGTCTCGCCCACGGTGAGCAGGGCGCCCTCCCGGCCGTCGAACACCTCGCGGTGCATCTCCTGCAGGAACTCGTGCACCCGCGGGCCGTCGGTGTAGTGCGCGCTGCCGTCGCCCCACACGCCCGCCACGACGGGGCCGTCGGGCAGCGAGGTGTCCTTGGAGATGAGGTTGATGACGTCCATGCGGAAGCCGTCGACCCCGCGGTCCAGCCACCACCGCATCATGGCGTACACGGCCTGCCGGACCTCCGGGTTCTCCCAGTTGAGGTCGGGCTGCTTGCGGCTGAACAGGTGCAGGTAGTACTCGCCCGACGCCTCGTCGAGCTCCCACGTGGAGCCGGAGAAGAACGAGTGCCAGTTGGTCGGCTCCGCGCCCGGCTGCCCCGGCGCCATGCCCTCGCGGGGCGGGCGCCACCAGTACCAGTCGCGCTTCGGCGAGTCGACGGACGACCGGCTCTCGACGAACCACGGGTGCTCGTCCGACGTGTGGTTCACGACCAGGTCCATGACGAGCCTCATCCCGCGGGCGTGCATCGCCGCGATCAGCTCGTCCAGGTCCGCCAGCGTGCCGAACACCGGGTCGACGTCCTGGTAGTCGCTGATGTCGTACCCGTTGTCGTCCTGCGGCGAGCGGTAGATCGGCGACAGCCACACGACGTCGACGCCCAGCGCCTCCAGGTGGTCCAGCCGCGACGCGATGCCGCGGAGGTCGCCGACGCCGTCGCCGTCGGAGTCCTGGAACGAGCGCGGGTAGACCTGGTACACGGTGGCGCGGGTCCACCACGGCGCGTCCTCGACGGTGAAAGCCATGCCGCGACCCTCTCACGCGGGCGGGCGCCGAGGTCAGTCGACGTCGCGCCTGCGCAGCACCACCGCCCCGAGCGCGACCAGCGCCGCGGCCACGACGGCGAGCAGCACCCCGCCGTGCAGCATCGAGAGCGTCCGCTCGACGGTGCACGCCCCCGCCTGCGGGGCGCCGTCGAGCGGCGGGCACGGCTCCTCGACCCAGTACGACGTGCCTCCGGCCAGCCACGCCTGGAGGGAGGCGCGCAGCGTCCACGGGGTGAGCGCCGGGACGATGCCGGCCAGCACGCTGTCGACGAGCAGCAGCCAGCCGATGCCCACCCCGAGGGCGCCGGCCGCGCTGCGCACGAGGAAGCCGAGCGCGGCACCGACCGCGCCGAGCACCGCCGCCGCCGCGAGCGTCCGCGCCGCCTGGTCGCCGAGCGCGCGCCACACCTCGGCCGTCGTGCCGCCGAGCGTGTCGTACAGCGCCGCAGCCGCCCACGACCCGGCCACGGTGACCGCGAGCGCCGCCGCGGCCGGCACGAGCGCGCCCACGGCCGCGACGACCACCTTGCTCGCGTAGACGCGGCCGCGCTGCGGCACGAACGTCAACCAGGTGCCCAGCGAGCCGGCCGCGATCTCCGCGGTCACGAACGTCACGCCCGAGGCGAAGGCGAGCAGGAGCACGAGCACCGAGGCCCCCGTGAGCCAGCCGCGGGCGCCGTCCGCGAAGGTCGGCTGCCCCGGCAGGTACTGCTCGAGCCGCGGCTCCAGGCTGTCGCACCCCCAGTCGACGTCCGGGTTCGTGGCGCGCTCCTGCTCCTCGCCGCTGCGGCAGTCCTCGAGGTACTGCTCGCCGTGGGCCTCCCAGTCCTCCTGCGCGAGGGCGAGCTGCTGCTCGGCGCTCGCCACCGCCTCCGCCGACGGCGGCCGGACCGAGACGAGCACGCCCGCGACGACCGCGAGCGCCGCCACCACGGACAGCACCGCGAGCCAGCGGATCGCCGCGCGGTACCGGAACCGCCGCGCCTCGACGCGCACGAGCCCGGTCACGAGCGGGCCCGCCGTCCGTGCGGGGCCGGTCGGCCCTGGTACGGCGCGGGGCCGGCGCCCTGCCCGGGGGCTCCCGGCGCGGCGGCCGTGCCCGTCAGAGCGAGGAACACCTGCTCGAGGTCGGCCCGCGCCGGGACGAGCTCGTGCAGGAACAGCCCCTGCTCGGCGAGCGCCCGCGTGATCTCGGCCGGTGCGGCGCCGCCCACGACGAGCGCGCCGGCGCCGTCCGGACGCACCGACCAGCCCCGGGCGGACAGCACCGCGGCCGCCCGCTCCGGCTCCTCCACACCGACCCGCGCCTCCTGCGTGCCGGCACCGGCGACCAGGTCCTCGACCCGCCCGCTCGCGACCAGCCGGCCCTGCGTGACGATCGAGACGGTGTCCGCCACCTGCTGCACCTCGGCCAGGATGTGGCTCGACACCAGCACGGTGCGGCCGGCGTCCGCGAGCGAGCGCATCGTCTGGCGCACCTCCCGGATGCCCGCCGGGTCCAGCCCGTTGGTCGGCTCGTCGAAGATCACCAGCTCCGGATCCTTCAGCAGCGTCGCCGCGATCGCGAGGCGCTGCTTCATGCCCAGGGAGTAGGTGCGGAACGGGCTGCCGGCGCGGTCGGCCAGCCCCACGTCCGCGAGCACCCGGTCGACCCGCGCCGGCGGGGTGCCGATCGCCGCGGCGAGCAGCTCCAGGTTGCGGCGACCCGAGAACGCCGGGAAGAACCGCGGCGACTCCACGATGGCGCCCACGCGCCGGACGACGTCGGGCAGCGCCGCCGGGACGGGCCGGTCCAGCACGTGCACGCTGCCCGCGTCGGGGCGCACCAGGCCGAGCAGCATCCGGATGGTCGTGGTCTTGCCGGCGCCGTTCGGGCCGAGGAACCCGTGCACGCCGCCGAGCGGCACGTCGAGGTCCAGGCCGCCGACGGCGACGACCCGGCGGCCGCGGTGACGGTACGTCTTGCGCAGGCCGCGGGTGCTGACCGCGGTCGTGCCGGGCGGGGCCAGGTCGGTCATCGTCCTCCGTCGGTGCCGCGGACGCCGCGTGGCCGGTGCCCGCGGCCGACCCTAGCGGCGGCACCGGCCGCCGCGTGGCCGAACCGGCGGACGGCGCGCAGCGGCACGCTCTAGGGTCGGGAGGGACAGGACGAGCGAGGGGGTCGACGTGCGTCGAGCGAGGGCCGCGGTCACCGCGGCGACGGTGCTGGCGGTGCTCGGGGCGGGGCTCGCCGGCCCCGCGTCCGCGACAGCACCGCACGAGGTCCGTCCGACCGGCGACCCGGCGTCCACCGTGGTGCACGGGCGCGGCACGGCGACCCTCACGGCGGCCGAGGAGCAGGACCTGTCCGCCTACCTCGCCGGCGGGGGTGCCGGGGCGACGGAGCAGCAGGTCGCCGCGCTGCGCGCCCAGGGGCGGTTCGCGGAGCTCGTGGCGTCCCTCGCCGCGGAGCACGCCGACGTGTACGCCGGGGCCGCGCTCGAGCCGACGGCGCAGGCCGACGCGTGGATCCTGTTCACCGACCAGCCCTCCCCCGACGTGCTGGAGCAGGTCGCCGGGCTGCCCCTGACCGTCGAGGTGCGGTGGGGCGCACCGGCGACGCAGGCCGAGCTGGAGGACGTCACGGCGACCGCCCTGCGGGCGGTGACCGCCGCGCAGCCCGACGCTGCCGTCGTCGCGTTCGCCGAGCCCGGCGGCGAGGGCGTCACCGTGCAGTACGGCGACGGCCGCACGGAGGACCCCTCGCTGACCGCGGGGCTCGAGGCGGTCGCGGCCGACGCGGTGGCGGACGAGACGGCGGGTGGCGTCCTCCCCGTCCCCGTCGAGGTGCAGTTCGACCCCGCCGCCGACTCCGACACCCTCGCCCGGGACATCTTCGGCGGCGCCGTGCTGCGCCTCGCCTCCGACCACCGGCCCGAGTGCACCGCGGGCTTCACCGTGCGGCGCGGGGCCGAGCGGGGCCTCATCACCGCCCGGCACTGCGCGAACAAGCTGCACTTCGGCTCCACCTCGAGCCTCCTGCAGTTCGCGGGCGTCGCGCGCACCACGCCCGCGGGCAACGCCATCGACCTGCAGCTCCACCGCCTGATCGGGACCGCCCGGCCCACCGCGCAGTTCCGCGCGACCGCCGTCTCCGACTTCCGCGTGGCCACGGGCGCGAGCGACCCGGTGGTCGGTCAGAGCGTGTGCAAGTGGGGCATGACGTCCGGCTACACCTGCGACACCGTGTACCTGACGAACGTCTGCTACCAGCCGCTCGGCCTCCTGTACTGCGGGCTGTTCGCCACGCAGACCGACACCGCGCTGCCCGGGGACAGCGGCGGCCCGTGGTTCACCGGGACGGAGGCGAACGGGCTCACCTCGGGCGCCGCCGTGATCGACGGCTCGTGGCGGACGCTCGCCACGAAGATCTCCATGTCGCAGAAGTACCTCGGCGCGCAGGTGCTCACCGGCGGCTGACGGCGCGCGGGCCGACGGCGCACGGGCCCCGGGACGGGGTTCGCCCGCGTCAGATCAGCACGGCCCCCGTCGACGCGGACTGGACAAGTTTGGCGTACTTCGCCAGCACGCCGCGGGTGTAGCGGGGCGGCAGCGGCGCCCAGCCGACCCGGCGGGCGGCGAGCTCCTCCTCCGGCACCAGCAGGTCGAGCGTGGCGTTCGCGACGTCCAGCCGGATCCGGTCGCCGTCGCGGACGAACGCGATCGGGCCGGCGTCGACCGCCTCGGGCGCGACGTGGCCGACGCACAGACCCGTCGTGCCGCCGGAGAACCGGCCGTCGGTCAGCAGCAGCACGTCCTTGCCCAGGCCGGCGCCCTTGATGGCCCCGGTGATCGCCAGCATCTCGCGCATGCCCGGGCCGCCCTTCGGGCCCTCGTACCGGATGACCACCACGTCGCCGGCCTGGATGGTGCCGTCCTCCAGGGCGTCCAGCGCGGCGCGCTCCCGCTCGAACACCCGGGCGGTGCCCTCGAAGACGTCGGTGTCGAACCCGGCGGACTTCACGACGGCGCCCTCAGGGGCCAGCGACCCGTCGAGGATCGTGATGCCGCCGGTGTGGTGGATCGGGTTGTCGAGCGCACGCAGGATCTTGCCGTCCGGGTCCGGCGGGGCGACGTCGGCGAGGTTCTCCGCGACGGTCCTGCCGGTGACCGTGAGGCAGTCGCCGTGGATCAGGCCCGCGTCGAGCAGGGCCTTCATGACGACGGGCACGCCGCCGATCCGGTCGACGTCCGCCATGACGTACCGGCCGAACGGCTTCAGGTCGCCCAGGTGCGGCACCCGCGCGGCGACCCGCTTGAAGTCGTCCAGCGTCAGCTCGACCTCGGCCTCGTGCGCGATCGCCAGCAGGTGCAGCACCGCGTTGGTGGAGCCACCGAACGCCATGACCACCGCGATCGCGTTCTCGAACGCCTCCTTGGTCATGATCTGCCGGGCGGTGATGCCCTTGCGGAGCAGCTCGACCACGGCCTCGCCGGACCGCAGCGCGACGTTGTCCCGGCGGCGGTCGGCGCTCGGCGGGGCCGCGGAGCCGGGCAGCGACATGCCCATCGCCTCGGCGACCGACGCCATCGTGTTCGCGGTGTACATGCCGCCGCAGGCGCCCTCGCCCGGGCAGATCGCGCGCTCGATCCGGTCGAGGTCACCCTGCGACATGAGGCCGCGGGCGCACGCGCCGACCGCCTCGAACGCGTCGATCAGCGTGACGTCCTTCTCGGTGCCGTCCTCGAGCTTCACCCAGCCGGGCATGATCGACCCGGCGTACACGAACACGCTCGCCAGGTCGAGCCGCGCGGCCGCCATCAGCATGCCGGGCAGCGACTTGTCGCAGCCCGCCAGCAGCACGGAGCCGTCCAGGCGCTCGGCCTGCATCACGGTCTCGACGCTGTCCGCGATGATGTCGCGGCTCACCAGCGAGAAGTGCATGCCCTCGTGGCCCATGGAGATGCCGTCCGACACCGAGATGGTGCCGAACTCCAGCGGGTAGCCGCCGCCGGCGTGCACGCCGTTCTTCACCGCCTGCGCGAGCCGCTGGAGCGACAGGTTGCAGGGCGTGATCTCGTTCCAGGAGCTCGCGACGCCGATCTGCGGCTTGACCCAGTCGTCGTCGCCCATGCCGACGGCGCGGAGCATGCCGCGCGACGCCGTGGCCTCGATGCCGTCGGTCACCTGCCGGGAGCGCGGCTTGATGTCGATGTCCGGGGTGGTCCCGCCCGTGGTCGTCATGAGCCGACTGTAGGCGCGCGCGGCGCGGCGCGCCCCGGACAGGTCGGGCGTGGCGCGCGTGGCGGGCGGCCGGACCGGGCGTCGTGGCGCCCGGTCCGGCCGGGGGTTCAGCCGCGGCGGATGCGGCTCACGTCGCGGACGGCACCGCGGTCCGCGCTGGTCGCCATCGCCGCGTACGCCTGCAGCGCCGGGGACACGTACCGGTCGCGGGCCACCGGCTGCCACGGGTTCTCGCGCGCCTCCATCTTGGCGCGGCGCTCCGCGAGCACGTCGTCGGGGACGTTGACGCGGATCAGCCGGGTCTCGACGTCGATCTCGATCTCGTCGCCGTCCTCGATCAGGCCGATCGTCCCGCCGGCCGCGGCCTCCGGGCTGACGTGGCCGACCGAGATGCCGCTCGACCCGCCGGAGAACCGGCCGTCGGTGATGAGCGCGCAGACCTTGCCGAGGCCGCGGCCCTTGATGAAGGACGTCGGGTAGAGCATCTCCTGCATGCCGGGGCCGCCGGCGGGGCCCTCGTAGCGCACGACGACGACGTGGCCCGGCTCGACCTCCTTGCGCAGGATCTTGTCGACCGCCTCGTCCTGCGACTCGCAGACCAGCGCCCGCCCGACGAAGTGGAAGACGTCCGGGTCGATGCCGGCCGTCTTGATGATCGCGCCGTCCTCGGCGAGGTTGCCGCGCAGCACCGCCAGGCCGCCCTCGACCGTGTAGGCGTGCGCGACGTCCCGGATGCAGCCGTTCTCGGCGTCCGTGTCGAGGGACTCCCAGACGTTCGAGGTCGAGAACGCCTGCGTGGTGCGGACGCCGCCCGGCGCCGCGTGGAACAGCGCCTCGGCGCGCTCGGTGGCCTTCCCGCCGCGGATGTCCCAGTCGTCCAGCCACTCCCGCAGCGTGGGGGTGTGCACGCTCGTGACGTCGTGGTCGAGCAGACCCGCCCGGTCGAGCTCGCCCAGCAGCGCGGGGATGCCGCCGGCGCGGTGCACGTCCTCCATGTGGAAGTCGGGGTGGTTCGGGGCGACCTTCGACAGGCAGGGCACGCGGCGGCTCAGCGCGTCGATGTCGGCGAGCGTGAAGTCGACGCCCGCCTCCTGCGCCGCCGCCAGGATGTGCAGCACCGTGTTGGTGGAGCCGCCCATGGCGACGTCCAGGGTCATGGCGTTGCTGAACGCCGCCCGGGTCGCGATGCCGCGCGGCGCCGCCGTGTCGTCCTCGTCCTCGTAGTAGCGGCGCGCCAGGTCCACGATCGTCCGGCCGGCCTCGAGGAACAGCTCGCGGCGGGCGCTGTGCGTCGCCAGCGTGGAGCCGTTGCCCGGCAGGGACAGGCCCAGCGCCTCGGTCAGGCAGTTCATCGAGTTCGCCGTGAACATGCCGGAGCAGGAGCCGCACGTCGGGCAGGCGTTCTCCTCGACCGTGGCCAGCGCCTGGTCGGAGACGGCGTCGTCCGCGGAGTAGTTGATCGCGTTGATGAGGTTGAGGTGGGTCTTCGCGACGCCGTCCGCGACGACCGCCTTGCCGGCCTCCATCGGGCCGCCGGACACGAAGATCACCGGGATGTTGAGCCGCAGCGCGGCGTTCAGCATGCCGGGGGTGATCTTGTCGCAGTTCGAGATGCACACCAGGGCGTCCGCGCAGTGCGCCTGCACCATGTACTCGACCGAGTCGGCGATGAGGTCGCGGCTGGGCAGCGAGTAGAGCATCCCGGCGTGACCCATCGCGATGCCGTCGTCGACCGCGATGGTGTTGAACTCCTTCGCGACGCCGCCGGCCTCCTGGATCGCCGAGGCGACGAGGTCGCCCATGTCCTTGAGGTGCACGTGGCCGGGGACGAACTGCGTGTACGAGTTCGCGATGGCGATGATCGGCTTGCCGAAGTCCTCCGAGCCCATGCCGGTGGCCCGCCACAGCGCGCGGGCGCCGGCCATGTTGCGGCCGTGGGTCGAGGTACGGGAGCGCAGGGGACGGCTCACGGGACAGCTCCTTCGGACGTGCAGGGCGTCGCCGCCGCGGTGACGCCCGGACACGGTACGTCCGTGCTGGCCGGGAGCGTGCGGCACGTCCGCCCTGTGATCGACCAGCTGCTGGACGGTCACCGCGCCCGGGCGGCGTTCAGCCCAGCCCGCGCTCCTGCCACGTGCAGACGCACGCCTCGTTCCCCTCCGGGTCGGCGAGCACCCAGAACGCGGGTGCGCGGCTGTCCGACACCAGCCTGCCCCCGGCCGCGAGCGCGGCGGCCACGCGGGCCTCGGCCTGGTCGTGCGGGACGGTCACGTCCACGTGGATGCGGTTGCGCTGGGGCCGCGGGGCGTCCATCTGCTGGAACCAGTAGCCCGGGCCGAGACCGGCGGGGTCGGCGAGCACGTGGTCGTCGGGGTCCGTGCCCGGCTCGGTGCGGTAGCCGAGCACCGCTCGCCAGAACGGCGCGACCGCCGGGATGTCCAGCGCGTCGACCGCCACCTCCTGCGACGTGAGGAGCCCGGGGTCCCCCGCGACGCCCAGCTCGTCCGCCGCGCGGGACACGGCGTCCGCGAGCGCGAGGTCGGTCTCGGTGAGCCCGTGGGCGGACCCGGTGGTCGTGCGCACGTGGACCTGGTCGGGGCGCAGGGTGACGTCCGGCCGCGCACCCAGCCGCTCCGCCTCCGCGGCGACCCGCGCGACGAGCGCCGCACCGGTGGCGAGGTCGCCGGTGCGGAACGCGGCCTGCAGCCACAGCAGCAGCACCCGCCAGTGGCGGGCATCGACGCGGGCCGTGGCCGCGGCGGGGCCGACGACGGGGCGGGCGGCACCCGCGGACGGGCCTGTCGGCTGCGCGGAGCCGGGCGAGGAGGTCTCCATGCGCCGAGCCTGCCACCGGGGTCCGACATCCCCGACGGCCCGGGGCTTGCGGTTGACGCGACGTCAACGCCTACGGTCGGTCGACGACGGCGGACCTCCCGCCGTCGGAGGCGGAGGAGCGACCATGACGAGCACCGGCCCGGGCACCGAGCGGTGGACCACGGCGGAGCTCGTGCGCCTGTCGGGCGTCACGTCGCGCACCCTGCGCCACTACGACGCGATCGGCCTGGTCCGTCCCGTCGGCACCGCGCCGGGTGGCCAGCGCGTGTACGGGCGGCCCGAGCTGCTGCGGCTGCAGCAGGTGCTGGTGCTGCGGGAGCTCGGCGTCGGTCTCGCGGGCATCGCCCGGGTCCTCGACGCACGGGACGACCCCGCCGCGCAGGCCGCACGGCTCCGCGAGCACCACACCTGGCTGCTGGCCGAGCGGGACCGGTTCGACCGGCTCGCCCGCACCGTCGCCTCCACCGTCGAGTCCCTGGAAGGGGGCACCGTCATGTCCGTCGAGCACCTGTACGAGGGCTTCGACCACCGCCGTTACGAGCCGGAGGCGCGCGAGCGCTGGGGGGACGCCGCCGTGGACCGCAGCAACCGGGCCTGGGAGTCGATGTCCGACGAGGAGCGGACCGCCCACCAGGCCGAGGGCCGTGCGCTCAGCGAGGCGCTCGCCGACGCCCTGCGCGCCGGCACGCCCGCGGGCGACCCCGCCGTCCGCGACCTCGTCGCCCGCCACCACGCGTGGGTGTCGCTGTTCTGGACCCCCACGCCGGAGGCCTACCGGGGGCTGGCCGCGACGTACACGGACGACCCGCGGTTCCGGGCGACGTACGACGCCGTCGCGCCGGGGCTCGCCGCGTACCTGCGGGCGGCCGTCGACGCGCACGCCGACGCCGTCGCCGGGGGCTGACCCGCCGGGGGGAAGCACCCGCGGGCGCCGCGAGATCGGGACCATCGGCCCATCCGCGCGGTCGGCGCGCGCGGGACCCTGAACTCGGTGTCGGACCACCGGCCGTCTCTCCCCCGGGGCGGCCACCGGGCCACCAGCCCGCGGTCCAGCCTGGTCACCTGGTGACGACGACCCGTCCCAGGTACCCCCAGTCGAGGCACCATCGGCTCATCGCCCGGGCCGGTGGTGCCTCGACGTCTGCCCGGGGACGTGCGGCCGGGCCGCCCGTGCCGCCGGCTCCCCCGCCCTGCCCGCTCCGCCCCGCGCGGCACGCGCCGGGCGGGACGTCCGCCAGGCTCGCGGGCTCCGGTCGGTGTGGCTACGGTCGGCCGATGACCGCCATCCACTGGTTCCGTCGCGACCTGCGCCTCGGCGACAACCCGGCGCTGCACGCGGCGGCCGACGAGGGCGACGTCGTGGCGCTGTACGTGCTGGACCCGCGCCTCTGGGCGGCCGCGGGGGCTCCGCGCCGCGCGTACCTGGCCCGGAGCCTCGCGGCGCTCGACGAGCAGACCGGCGGGCGGCTCCTCGTGCGGCACGGCGACCCCCGCGAGGTCGTGCCGGGCGTGGCCCGCGAGGTGGGGGCCTCCGGGGTCCACGTCGCGGCCTCCGTCGAGCCGTACGGGCGGCGCCGCGACGACGCACTCGAGCGCCTGCTCGCCGACGACGACGTCCCCCTGGTCCGGACGGGATCGAGCTATGCCGTCACGCCCGGGCGGGTCCGCAACGCCGCGGGCGACCCGTACCAGGTGTTCACCCCGTTCCGGCGGGCGTGGCGCGAGCACGGCTGGCACTCCCCGGCCCCGGACGCGGCGGCGACAGCCCGCCGGGTGGCGTTCGCGGACGCCGGGCGGGGCGAGGCCGTCCCCGACGCCCCGGTGCCGGACGGCCTGGAGCTGCCGCACGCCGGCGAGATCGCCGCGCTCGAGCGCTGGGCCGAGGTGCTGGACGGCGGGGTCGCGCGCTACGCCGACGAGCGCGACCGGCCGGACCTCGACAGCACGTCGCGCCTGTCAGTCCCGCTCAAGTGGGGCGAGATCCACCCGCGCACCATCCTGGCCGACCTGGCACGCCGGCGCGGAGACGGCGCCGAGACGTTCCGCAGCCAGATCGCCTGGCGCGAGTTCCACGCCGACGTGCTGCTGCACCACCCGCGGGCCGCGCGGGAGTCGCTGACACCCGTCCTGCCCGAGGACGCGTGGGCGACGGGCACCCGCGAGCAGGAGGCGTTCGACGCCTGGGCCGCAGGACGCACCGGCTACCCCTTCGTCGACGCCGGGATGCGGCAGCTCCGCCACGAGGGCTGGATGCACAACCGCGTGCGGATGGTCGTCGCGTCGTTCCTGGTCAAGGACCTGCACGTGCGGTGGCAGCGCGGCGCGGACCACTTCATGGCCTGGCTGGTGGACGGCGACGTGCCGCAGAACCAGCTCAACTGGCAGTGGGTCGCGGGGACCGGACGTGACGCGGCACCGTACTTCCGGATCTTCAACCCCGTCACACAGGGCACGAGGTTTGACCCCGACGGTCGCTACGTGCGCCGCTGGGTGCCCGAGCTGCGCGACGTCCCCGGGCGCGCGGTGCACGAGCCCTGGAAGCTGCCGCGCTCCGCAGCCCCCGGCTACCCGGAGCGCGTCGTCGACCACGCGCAGGAGCGTGCTGTCAGCCTCGGCGCGTACCAGTCGATGCGCTGAGCCGGCCGGTGCGCCGAGCCGGGCGACGCGTCGAGCCGGGCGACGGGCCGAACGGGTCGACGGGCCGCACCGGGCGACGCGCCGAACCGGTCGACGGGCTGCACGGGACGACGCGCTGAGCCTCCCTGACCGGGACCTCGGTCCCGTCGAGGAGCCTCGCCGGCCCCCCGGAACCGGTCGCGCGGGCCGTCCCCGGAGGGCCCGGGACCTTCGACCCGTGCGCGCCCCGGACGGCCGGCGCCAGATTGGGAACGTCGTCACAAAGACGTGAACCCGACCGGAGGCTCTCATGACCGCGACCGTGACACCTCGCAGCAGCTCCACCACCACCACCGCTCTGCCGGCCCAGGAAGAGGTGGTCACCTCCCTCGGCGCGCGCCGCGTGCTGGCCCTGACCCGCCTCGCCACCGGCTTCATCTTCCTGTGGGCGTTCCTCGACAAGACGTTCGGGCTCGGCTACGCCACGCCGTCCGAGCGGGCCTGGGTCAACGGCGGGACGCCGAGCCAGGGCTTCCTCACCAGCCCCGCCGTCGTGGGACCGTTCCAGGGCTTCTTCCAGGGCATCGCCAGCCCGCTGACGGACGTGCTGTTCATGCTCGGCATGCTCGGCGTCGGCGCCGCGGTGATGCTCGGCATCGGGCTGCGCGTCGCCGCGTGGTCCGGCTCGATCATCATGGTGATGATGTGGATGGCCGAGTGGCCGCTCGTCGAGGGCTCCACCAACCCGCTGGTCGACTACCACATCATCTACGCGCTGACCCTCGTCGTGCTGGCGACCTGCCTGGCCGGCGACACGTGGGGCCTGGGGCGCTGGTGGCGCGAGCTGCCGGTGGTCCGCGCGCAGCGCTGGCTGCGCTGATCCACGGCGGGCGGGCGCCGGAACCGCCGGCCCCGTCGCCGCACCGACCCGAGGCGCCCGTCCCGCTGCTGCTGCGGGGCGGGCGCCTCGGCGCGTCGCCTGGGACCTAGGTCCCGCTCTCTTGGCGTCCGGGCGCCGGTCGCTGCGGCCACGGCCGACGTCCACCCGCCTCACGGTGGGCCCAAGGTCCCGGTCCACCCTCACGAAGGGCCCATTTCGGGCCATCCAGACCGCCCTGGGCGGGGACCTGGGACTTTCGGCCAAGGCGTCGGGCCCCACGCGGGTGGAGATTGGGAATGTCATCACAAGGACGACGACCTACCTGAACGGACGTGAGCAGACGATGGCCACGATCACCCCCACCCGGACCAGCGGCACCGCCGAGACCCGCACGCACGACGACGTCATCACGTCGGTCGGCGCGCGCCGGACGCTCGCAGCCCTGCGCCTGGCGACCGGCTTCATCTTCCTCTGGGCCTTCCTCGACAAGACCTTCGGCCTGGGCTACTCGACCCCCTCCGAGAACGCCTGGGTCAACGGCGGCGCGCCCAGCCAGGGCTTCCTCAACAGCCCCGCTGTCATCGGCCCGTTCCAGGGCTTCTTCCAGGGCATCGCCAGCCCGGTCACCGACGTGCTGTTCATGCTCGGCATGCTCGGCGTCGGCGCGGCCGTGATGCTCGGCATCGGCACCCGCGTGGCCGCCGTCGCCGGCACCGCCATCATGCTCATGATGTGGGCCGCCGAGTGGCCGCTGCAGTCGGGCTCGACCAACCCGCTGGTCGACTACCACATCGTCTACGCGCTGGCCCTGATCCTCGTGGCGTTCGCCGCGGGCGGCGACACCTGGGGCCTCGGCCGCTGGTGGAAGAGCCTGCCGCTGGTGCAGAAGAACCGCTGGCTCGTCTGAGCCGCACCGACTCGAGGCGCCGGTCCCCTCCCTCCGGGGGGCCGGCGCCTCGTGCTGTCCCGGGCGGCGGGGACGGCGGCGTGCGTCCTCCGGCGGGCGGGTGTCAGGCGGTGCGCAGCGCGCGGTACTCGTCCTCGAGCATCGCCATCATGATCGCGTCGCACCAGCCGTCCCCGTCGCGGTAGGCGTCACGCAGCCGCCCCTCGACGCGGAACCCGATGTTCTCGTACAGCGAGAACGCGCGGGCGTTGATGCTCAGCACGTCCAGGCCGACGCGGTGCAGCCCGATGCCGTCGAACGCCAGCCCGAGCACCAGCTCGATCGCCTCCGTGCCGTAGCCCCGCCCCCGGTACGCCGGCCGCATGACGAGTCGCAGGTTGGCCGAGCCGACCACCTCGTCGATCTCGTTCAGGACGATCTCGCCGAGGTACTCGTCGGACCCGTTCGCCGTGATCGCCAGGTCGATCCGGCCCGGCTGGCCGGCGACGGTCGCGCACCAGCGCTCGACCTGCTCGCGCGTGAAGACGGTCGTCGTCCCCGTGGTCCGCATCCCCTCCGGGTCGCTGACCATGTCCCACATCGCCGGCGCGTCCTCTGCCCGGATCGGCCGCAGGCGGATCATCTCGCCCTCGAGCGTCGGCTTGTCCATCAGGCCTCCTGTCGTCGCGCCCGAGCCTAGGCAGGCACGGTCACGGGCATGTTTCGGGCGCGCGCAGAGCGTGGGCCCGCACGCGTTCGGGCCGCGGGGCTCGGGCCCGCCGCGCGTTCGGACCGCGCGGGCTCGGGCCCGGCACGCGTTCGGACCGCGCGGGCTCGGTTCCGGCACGCGTTCGGACGGCGCGGGCTCGGGCCCGGCACGGCGGCGGCGCACCCGGGGGGCGCCGCCGCCGCGCTGAGGTCAGCCCTGGGCGACCCGCTCGAGCACGAGCTCGCGCACGCGCCCGGCGTCAGCCTGACCGCGGGTGGCCTTCATGACCGACCCGATGATCGCGCCGACCGGCCCGAGGTTCCCGGAGCGGATCTTCTCGGCGATGTCGGGCTGGGCCGCGAGCGCGGCGTCGATCGCCTCGAGCAGGGGTCCGTCGTCCGACACGACCTCGAGCCCGCGCGCGACGACGACCGCCTCCGGGTCGCCCTCCCCCGCGAGCACGCCCTCGAGCACCTGCCGCGCGAGCTTGTCGTTGATCCGACCCGCGTCGACGAGCTGCTGGAGCTGGCCGATCTGCGTCGGGGTGATCGGGAGCTCGCCGAGCTCGACGTCCTGGGTCTTGGCGGTGCGCGCGAGCTCGCCCATCCACCACTTGCGGGCCGCCGCGGGGCTCGCTCCCGCGACCACGGTCGCCTCGATCAGCTCGACGGCCCCGGCGTTGACCACGTCACGCATCTCGGCGTCGGCGTAGCCCCACTCGCCCTGCAGCCGGCGCCGCCGCGCGGCGGGGAGCTCGGGCAGCGCGGCGCGGATCTCCTCGACCCACGCGCGGGACGGGGCGACGGGCACCAGATCGGGCTCCGGGAAGTACCGGTAGTCCTCGGCGTCCGACTTCACGCGGCCCGCCGTCGTGACGCCGGTGTCCTCGTGCCAGTGCCGGGTCTCCTGCGTGACCGTCCCCGCGGCGTCGAGGATCGCGGCCTGCCGGCTGATCTCGTACCGGACGGCGCGCTCGACGGACCGGAACGAGTTGACGTTCTTGGTCTCGGTGCGGGTGCCCAGCGGCGAGGTCGGCGTCGGGCGCAGCGACACGTTGACGTCCGCCCGCACGTTGCCGCGCTCCATGCGGGCCTCCGACACCTCGAGGGCGCGGAAGATGTCGCGGAGCGTCTGGACGTACGCCCGGGCCACCTCCGGAGCGCGCTCGCCCGCGCCGGTGATCGGCCGGGTGACGATCTCCACGAGCGGGATGCCCGCGCGGTTGTAGTCGACGAGCGAGTACTCCGCACCGTGGATCCGGCCCGTGGACCCGCCGACGTGGGTGTTCTTGCCCGCGTCCTCCTCCATGTGCGCGCGCTCGATCTCCACGCGGAACACGGTGCCGTCCTCCAGCTCGACGTCGAGGTACCCGTCGTGGGCGATCGGCTCGTCGTACTGCGACGTCTGGAAGTTCTTGGGGACGTCCGGGTAGAAGTAGTTCTTCCGTGCGAACCGGCACGACTCCGCGATCTCGCAGTTCAGCGCCAGGCCGATGCGGATGGCGTACTCCACCGCGGTGCCGTTGACGGCCGGCAGTGCCCCCGGCAGGCCGAGGGACACCGGCGTGACGGCGGTGTTGGGCTCCGCGCCGAACGTCTGCGGGGCGCCGTCGAACATCTTGGTGGCGGTGCCGAGCTCGACGTGCACCTCGATGCCGATCACCGGGTCGAACCGGGACACTGCCTCGTCGTAGTCGACCAGGTCGACGGTCCGGGTGCTCACTCGCCCACCTCCAGCTCAGGAGCCTCGGCGAGCAGCGGGCCGCCCCAGCTCTTCTCCAGCAGCGCCTCGAGCGCGGCGCCCACGCGGTACAGCCGGTCGTCGGCCTTGGCCGGGGCCAGCACCTGGAAGCCGACGGGCAGGCCGTCGTCCGACAGGCCGTTCGGCAGCGACATGCCCGGCACGCCGGCGAGGTTCGCCGGGATGGTGGCCACGTCGTTGAGGTACATCGCCAGCGGGTCGTCGAGCTTCTCGCCGAGCTTGAACGCCGTGGTGGGCGCCGTCGGGGAGACCAGCACGTCGGCCTGCTCGAACGCGGCGGCGAAGTCGCGCTGGATGAGCGTGCGGACCTTCTGCGCCGAGCCGTAGTAGGCGTCGTAGTAGCCCGCCGACAGCGCGTAGGTGCCGAGGATGATGCGGCGCTTGACCTCGTCGCCGAAGCCCGCGCCGCGGGTCGCGGCCATGACGCGCTCGGCGGTCACGGGGCCCTCCGACGGCTCGACCCGCAGGCCGAACCGCATGCCGTCGAACTTGGCCAGGTTGCTGGACGCCTCGGACGGCAGGATCAGGTAGTAGGCGCCGAGGGCGTACTCGAAGTGCGGGCAGGAGACCTCGACGATCTCGGCGCCCGCGCCGCGGAGCAGCTCCAGGGACTCCTCGAACCGCGCGAGCACGCCCGGCTGGTAGCCCTCGCCCTGCAGCTCCCGGATCACGCCGACGCGCACGCCGGTGAGGTCACCGGAGGCGCCCTCGCGGGCCGCGGCGACCAGGCCGGGCAGCGGCTCCGGGATGGACGTCGAGTCGCGAGGGTCGTGGCCGCCGATCAGCTCGTGCAGCAGGGCCGAGTCGAGCACGGTGCGCGTGACCGGGCCGGCCTGGTCCAGGGACGAGGCCAGCGCGATGAGGCCGTAGCGGGAGACCGAGCCGTACGTCGGCTTCACGCCGACGGTGCCGGTGACGGCGCCCGGCTGGCGGATCGAGCCACCGGTGTCGGTTCCGATGGCCAGCGGGGCCTCGTAGGCCGCGACCGCCGCGGCGGACCCGCCGCCGGAGCCGCCGGGGATGCGCTCCAGGTCCCAGGGGTTGTGCGTGTTGCCGTAGGCCGAGTGCTCGGTCGACGACCCCATGGCGAACTCGTCCATGTTGGTCTTGCCGAGGATCGGCAGGCCGGCGGCCTTGATCCGCTCGACCAGGGTCGCGTCGTACGGCGGCACCCAGCCCTCGAGGATCTTCGAGCCGGCGGTGGTCGGCAGGCCCTGGGTGACGACGACGTCCTTGACGGCGATCGGCACGCCCGCGAGCGGGTGCAGGTCCTCGCCCGCGGCGCGGCGCGCGTCGACGTCGGCGGCCGTGGCCAGCGCCTCCTCGGCCGAGACGTGCAGGAACGCGTGCACGGCGGGATCGACGGCGGCGATCCGGTCCAGGTGCGCCTGCGTGACCTCGACGCTGGTGACCTCGCGCGCAGCGAGCCTGTCGGCGATCTCCGCGGCGGAGAGACGGGTCAGGTCGGTCATCTCACTCCTCCCCGAGGATCTGCGGGACGAGGAACTTGCCGTCCTCCGACGCGGGCGCCCCCGACAGGGCCTGCTCCTGCGTCAGCGGCTGCACGGGCACGTCGGGGCGGAACACGTTGGTCATCGGCAGCGGGTGGCTGGTGGCCGGCACGTCGGGCGTGGCGACCTCGCTGACCCGGGCGACCGACTCGACGATCACGTCGAGCTCGCCCGCGAGGCGGTCGAGCTCCTCGGGGGTCAGGTCGATCCGCGCCAGGCCCGCGACGCGCGCGACCTCGTCACGAGAGAGGGAGGACATGGCCGCGAGTCTAGTCGCGGAACGGCCCCCGGCCGGCGTCGTCCACAGGTCCGGTGCGGCCGGGCGGCGGGCGCGGGTCTCAGACGCGCGCCGCCGAGACCAGGGCCAGCACGGCGTCGGCGTAGGCGTCGGCAGCGTCCGCCGCGGCGAACGACCGCTCCGGCTGCCCGGGGAGCTCGGCGACCACGAGGTAGGAGCCGTCGAGGGCACGCGCCAGGCTGCGGAACGTCCCGCCCAGCAGCTCGCGGAGCTGGTCCTCCCGGGGCAGCCACAGGGCGTCGTCCTGGGTCACGGAGTCCAGCGCCCACTCGGTCGTGCCGTTGAAGCCGAGGACGGTGCCCGTGGGGTACGCGTGCGGCTCGATGGTCATCTCGCTGATGGTGAAGACCTCGCCCGCGAGCGCCGGCTGGCGCAGCGCGAACCGGTCGCCCGAGCGGGGCGTCCAGCGCAGCCCCGCCGCCTGCAGCAGCTCCGCCCGCTCGATCGAGATCACCGGTCCAGTATGGTCCGGCGCCGCGAGGGCCGCCCGGCGTCCGGCCGGAGCCGCCGCGCGCCGCCCCGCGCCCGCGCCGCCCCGCGCCCACGTCCCGCCGCGCGTCAGCGCTGCCAGTAGGCGTACCGCTCGGCGGGTCGGAACCCCTCGGCGGCGTAGAGGTCCGCCGCTCCGGCGTTGCTCACCTCCACCTGCAGGAACGCCCGCCGGGCTCCCGCGCCGGCCGCCGCGGCCAGTGCCGCCCGGGTGAGCAGCCGCCCGATGCCCCGACGTCTCGCCTCCGGCGCCACCACCAGGCAGGACAGGCCCACCCAGTCCTCGGCGAACGCCGCCCGCAGCACCCCCAGCGTCCTGCGGTCCTCCCCCACCGCCGCGAGGTAGCGCGCCGGCGTCGCCGCCAGCACCTGCCGGGCGGTGGTCGCGTCGGCGGTCGCGCCACCCGCCTTCACCCCGAGCCAGCCGTCCAGCCACGGGCCGTCGACGTGCTCGGAGACCACCACCCGCACGCCCGGGTGGGGCGGCACCGGGGGCGGGGGCTCGACGTCGCGCACCAGCACGTCCGTGGCGGCGACCGGCGCGTAGCCATGCGAACCCAGCGTCTCCTCCAGGCCCGCGGGCGCCGCCGCGCAGACGCGCACGACCGTCGGCAGGCCGACCGCGTCGTAGCGGGCCTCCACCGCGTCGAGCGTGGCGCCGAGGTCCGCAGGCCGGCCCAGCGGCAGGACGCTGTTGGCGCGCCGCGTGAAGCCGCCGGAGAACCCGAGCCGCCAGCCCTCGACGGTCTCCACGGTCGCCGGCACCCACGTCGCGGACTCGACCATCACCCCCGGCGCGGCGGGCGGTGTCCACGTCAGGACGTGCAGGGCGACTCCCTCGTGGCCCCAGTCGCGCGCGGGGGCGGCCACGAAGCCGAGCCGTTCGTACAGCCGTCGCGCCGTCACCATCGGCTCGAGCGTCGAGAGCACGACGCCCCGGGCCCGCCGGGCGACCGCCTCACGCAGCGCGGCGGTCGTGAGCCGCTCCGCCACGCCCCGGCGCCTGGCCTCCGGCGCGACCGCGAGCATCCGCAGCTCCAGCTCGCCCGGCTCGGCGACCTCCGCGTACGAGGTCCCGGCGGGCGCGAGCGTGACCGTCCCGACCACGACGTCCTGGGCGCCGCCCGCACCCGGGACGGTCGCGACCAGCAGGACCGCCTCCCGCGCGCGCCGGCCGGCGTCACGCAGCTCCGTCGCGTAGCCGCCGTCGTCGTCGAGCAGGCCGTCGGCGTGGTACGCCTCCGCGGTCAGGGCGCCGGCCTGGTCCAGGTCCTCCGGGCGGGCGACGCGCACCCGCACCCCGCCGGTCACGCGTCGTCCGACGCGTCCGCCGGGGTCCCCGGGGGTTCCGCTCCCGGGGGCGCGTCGGCGCCGCCAGAGCCGTCGGCGTCGTCGGCGCCCGGCAGGCCCGCGGGTCCCTCGGCCAGCAGCGTGACGAACCCGGCCTCGTCGAGGATGCGCAGACCGAGCTCACGCGCCTTCGCCTCCTTCGACCCCGCGTTGTCCCCCACGACGACGAAGTCCGTCTTCTTGGAGACGCTGCCCGACGCCTTGCCGCCGCGGCTGAGCACGGCCTCCTTCGCCTGGTCCCGGCTGAACCCCTCGAGGCTGCCCGTGACGACGACCGTGAGCCCCTCGAGGGTGCGCGGGACCGACGCGTCCGCCTCGTCGGCCATGACGACACCGGCCGCCCGCCACCGCCGCACGATCTCGGCGTGCCAGTCCTCGGCGAACCAGTCGACGATCGAGTCCGCGATGGTCGGGCCGACGCCCTCGACCGCCGACAGCGTCTCGCGGGCCTGCTCGGCGTCGGCGAGCGCCTCCTCGAGCGCGGCCATCGACCCGAACCGCTGCGCGATCGCGCGGGCAGCCGTCGGACCGACGTTGCGGATGCTCAGCCCGACGAGCACGCGCCAGAACGGCTTGGTCTTGGCGGCGTCGAGCTCGTCCAGGAGCTTCTTGGCCTGCTCGGACGGCACGTCCTCGTGCTCCGGCAGCACCTCCCCGCGCGCCTCGGCCTCGCGCCGGGCCCGCGCGCTGTGCGTCACCCGGCGCCGGAACGGGGTGCGACGACGCACGACGCCGTCGTCGTCGACCCGCGGCTCGCCGGAGTCGGGGTCGCGCACGACCACCTCGACCTGCTTCAACAGGGCGAAGCTGCGCTCGCGCACCCGTTCGCGCTCGGCCTCCGTGGCGTCGGCGGACCAGGCCACGAGGTCGAAGAGGTCCGCCTCGTTCACGACCGGCGGCGGCGAGGGGACCTCGGGCTGCGTGAGGGCGGCCGCGGTGACCTCGCCGAGCGCCTCGATGTCGAGGGCGCCGCGCGAGCCGATGTGCTCGACGCGGCCGCGTACCTGTGCCGGGCAGGTGCGGGCGTTCGGGCAGCGCAGGTCGACGTCCCCCTCCCGCATCGGACGCAGGAGCGAGCCGCACTCGGGGCACCGCGTCGGCATCGTCCAGTCGGTCCGCGGGTACCCGTCGTCCGCGAGCGCGGTCACCGGCCCGACGATCTCGGGGATGACGTCGCCGGCCTTGCGCAGCACGACCACGTCCCCGGGCCGGACGCCCTTCGCGGCGACGACGTCCTTGTTGTGCAGCGTCGCCATCGCGACCGTCGAGCCGGACACGCGGACCGGCTCCATCACCGCGTAGGGCGTGACACGGCCGGTGCGGCCGACGTTCACCTCGATCGCGAGCAGGCGGGTGTTGACCTCCTCCGGCGGGTACTTGTAGGCGATCGCCCAGCGCGGGGCGCGGCTGGTCGCGCCGAGCCGGCGCTGGAGCGCGAGCTCGTCGACCTTGATGACGATGCCGTCGATCTCGTGCTCGACCTCGTGCCGGTGCTCGCCGTAGTGGTCGATCATCTCCTGCACGCCGGCCAGGCCCGCGACCACCCGGCTGTGCGGCGACACCGGGACGCCCCACCCCGCCAGCAGGTCGTACACCTGCGACTGCCGCTCGAGGCCCGCGCCCCTGCCCGTCCCCCACCGCAGGGCGCCGATGCCGTGCGCGTACACCTGCAGCGGCCGGGACGCCGTCACCCGGGGGTCCTTCTGGCGCAACGACCCCGCGGCGGCGTTGCGGGGGTTCGCGAACGGGGAGCGGCCGGCCGCGACCTGCGCCGCATTCAGCCGCTCGAACGCCTCGACGGGCAGGAACACCTCGCCGCGCACCTCGATCTGCTCGGGGTGCGTGGCGGGGTCGCCCGCGAGGGTCTCCGGGATCGCGGCGATGGTGCGGACGTTGAGCGTGACGTCCTCACCGGTGCGCCCGTCGCCGCGCGTCGCCGCCCGCACGAGCCGGGCCGGGCCGTCGCCGGCCCGCTCGTAGAGCAGCGCGATCGCGAGGCCGTCGATCTTGAGCTCCGTCAGGTACTGCAGCCCCGCGTCCGCCGGGATCTCGAGGTCGCGGTGCACGCGCTCGGCCCACGCCGCGACGTCCTCCGCCGAGAACGCGTTGTCGAGCGACAGCATCCGCTCGACGTGGTCGACCGCCCGGAAGTCCGTCGAGAAGGTGCCCCCGACGCGCTGCGTCGGGGAGTCCGGCGTGCGCAGCCCGAGCCCCTGGTAGGCGTCCTCGAGCGCCTCGAGGCGCCGCAGGGTCGCGTCGTACTCCGCGTCGCTGGCCAGGGGCTCGTCACGCACGTAGTAGGCGAACTGCAGGTCGCGGACCCGGTCGGCCAGCTCGGACCAGAGGCGGCGGGCCGCCGGCTCGTCCAGGCCGGTGTCGTCGGGCGTCGTCGTCTCGGCTCGTGTCGCGTCCACCGGCACATCATGCCTCCCGGTGCCGACACGCACGCGGGCGGGCATCAGGCCCTCGCGAGGTCGAGCAGCCGGTCCAGCGCCGGCACCAGCCGGTGCCAGGACTCGACCGTCAGCTCGAGGACCTGCTCCGTCCCGTCGCCCGCGTAGAGCCACGTCGTGGGCGCTCCGTCACGCCGGTGGAGGCACACCGCCAGGTCCGTCGTCGCGGTGCGCTCCCCGTGCCCGTCGTCCGGGTCGAGCTCGCCGAACAGCGGCGGGGACTCGTCACCTCCGGCCCGCAGCTCGCGCACCGGCACGGACAGCGAGGCGCTCGCGTGCCGGCGCGTCGCGCCCTCGTCGTCGTCCTCGTGCAGCACCACGCACCACGTCGGGCAGCCGCCCGCCACCGTCCTGCCGGGCCTGTCCTGCGTCGTTCCCACGGCTCCTCCTCCGCTCGTGTCGCGAGGGGTCCGGGACTGCTCCCCCGCGGGTGGTGTCCACCATGGGCGGGGGTACTGACACGGGAGGCCGGTCGTCCACAGGGGACGTCCGGATCACCGCCCGGCGGGGTCCAGCAGGTCGCGCACGTCCACGGCGAGCCGGTCCGCGAGCCGCTCGACGGTCCGCAGGGTGAGGTTGCGCTCGCCGCGCTCGACCGCGCCCAGGTACGTGCGGTGCACGCCGAGCGCGTCGGCGAGCGCCTCCTGGCTCAGACCACGCTCCGCCCGCACGCGACGGACCTGCTCACCCACGACACGCTGCAGCTCGCCTTCCACCCGACCACGGTCCGGGTCTCGCTACTTCTGCGTCTACAGACTCATGAGTAGCACACGGGAGGTCGGGCGGCACCACCCTGGACCGCCGGGACGCACAGTCCGTGGGAGGACGGGGGCGCGGGCGGCGGTAGCGGCCGATGCGAGGCCGGGCACGGGAGCGGTGGCAGCCGGCGAGAGACCGGTGTCGGCCGGCCCGGGCCCGGTGCAGGACCGGGCCCGAGGGCGGCGCCGGTCCGGCGAACCGCCCCGGGGTCAGCGAGGAGCCGCGTCGCGGAGCAGCTCGGACGGCACGACACCGAGCCCGGCGGCGAGCCGCTCGACCGTGCGGAGCGTGAGGTTGCGCTCGCCCCGCTCGACGGCGCCCATGTACGTGCGGTGCACGTCCAGCTCGACGGCGAGCGCCTCCTGGCTCACGCCCCGCTGGGACCGGATCCTGCGGACGTTGCGTCCGACCACGCGCTGCAGCTCGCCTTCCACCCGACCGACGCTCCCGGGGCGCCCGCC
>JACXUT010000303.1 GCA_014763765.1 Micrococcales bacterium | reverse complement strand
CCTCCTGGTGGGGCGCCCGGCCCCGCCGCCGGGCGCCCCACCAGGAGGTCATCGCATGTCCGCCTCGCAGGCCGACGAGATCGAGCGCGCCCGCGTCACCGAGGAGCAGCCCCCGCCGCCCCCGGCCGCCCGCGTGCTGCTGTTCCTGTTCTGCTTCGCCCTGATGCTGGGCGGGTTCTGGCTCATGGGCTTCGCCGTCGACCACGCGTCGATCACCGGGTTCACCGCGGGCATCGTGGTCAGCGGGCTGGGGTTCTTCCTGGCCCTGCACCGCCCCCGGCGCTGACGGCGTGGGCGGGGACGCGACCGGAGGGCACCCGCCGGCGCTGGCGGACGCCGTCCGGCGGGTGCTCGGCGAGGGCCACCGCCTCCGGGAGGCGCAGCGCGACGCCCTGGACGGGCTGCACGACCACGACACCCTGCTGGTCGCACGCTCGGGCGCCGGGAAGACGGCGGTCTACGCGATCGCGACGCTGCTCAGCGGTCGGCTGACCGTCGTCGTCTCGCCGCTGCTCGCCCTGCAGCGGGACCAGGTCGACGGCCTGCGGGCGGCGGGACTGCGCGCCGAGGCGGTGAGCTCGGCCCGCACCGCGGCGTCCGTCCGGGCTGCGCTGGACCGCGCGGCCGCCGGGGAGCTCGACGTGCTGGTGCTCGGGCCGGAGCAGCTCGTGCGCGAGCCGGTGGCCGACGCGCTCGACCGCGCCCCCGTCGGGCTGGTGGTGGTGGACGAGGCGCACTGCGTGAGCGAGTGGGGGCACGACTTCCGGCCCGACTACGTGCACGTCGCCTCGACCGTTCGGCGGCTCGGCGGACCCCGCGTGCTCGCGCTCACCGCCACCGCCTCGCCGCACGTGCGCGAGGAGGTCGTCGAGCGGCTGGGGATGACGGAGCCGCGCGTGCTGGTGCACGACGCGGACCGCCCGAACATCTGGCTCGGCGCCCGCCACGCCGCCACGCCGGGGGAGCGGGACGACCGGGTCGTGGCGGCCGTCCTCGGGCTGGAGGGGGCGGGGCTCGTGTACGGACGCACCCGTGCGCACGTCGAGGAGCTGGTGGAGCGGTTCGCAGCCGCGGGCCGGCCGGCGCTCGGCTACCACGCGGGGCTGCCGGCGGCCGGGCGCGCGTCCGTCGAGCGGGCGTTCCTCCGGGGCGAGCACGACCTGGTGGTGGCGACGAGCGCGTTCGGCATGGGCGTGGACCGGGCCGACGTGCGGTTCGTCGTCCACGCGGGACCTCCGACGTCGCTCGACGCGTACTACCAGGAGGTCGGGCGCGCGGGCCGGGACGGCGAGCCGGCGCGCGCGGAGCTCGTGGTCCGGCCCGAGGACTTCGGCCTCAACCAGTACCTGCGCGCGGGCGGCGTCCCCCGTCGCGCCACGCTCGCGGCCGTGCTCGCCGCGGTGGCGGACGGCGCCGCGGACCAGCAGGCGGTTGTCGGGGCCTCGGGGCTCGCGGCACGCACCGCCTCGCGGGCCGTCGGGGTGCTGCTCGAGGTCGGCGCGCTCGAGCGGGACGCGCGCGGCGGGCTGCGACCGACCGGGGTGACCGCGGCCCGCGCCGCCGAGGAGGCCGCGGCGCGGCACGAGGAGCGGCGCGCGGTCGAGCGCTCCCGCGTCGAGGTCGTGCGCGCGTACGCCGACACGACCGACTGCCGCCGCCGGCTGCTGCTGGAGCTGCTCGGCGAGCTGCACCCCCGGCCGTGCGGGACGTGCGACTCCTGCGAGGCGGGGACGTCGGTGGCGGTCCGGGACGCGCCGGTGCGCCCCGGCCAGCCCGTCGAGCACGCCGAGTTCGGGCCCGGGCAGGTGTCGGTGGTCGAGGAGGACCGGGTGACGGTGTTCTTCGCCGACCGCGGCTACGTCACGCTCGACACGGCGGTGGCGTGGGAGTCGGGGCTGCTGCGGGCGGCCGGCTGAGGAGGCGCTCCTCGGACGGGGGCGCGGCCGGGGCGCGGCGCGGTGGGGTCAGGGCACGACGGTGACCGGCCAGCGCGCGTTCCGGACGAGCCGCACCGCCAGCGAACCGGCGACGCGGTGGCCGATGCTCGCGGACGACCCGACCACGACGCTGTCGGCGCGCACCTCGTGCGCCACGGCCGACAGCACCTGGTACGGGTCCCCGGCGCGGACGACGAGCTCGGCGGGGATGCCCTCGGCGGCGCCGAGCGCGACGATGCCCTCGACCTGGCGCTGCACGTCGTCCTGGTGCAGCACGGCCGCCGCGATGCCGGTGCCCGTGCTGTCCATGAGCGACGCCAGGCCCCCGGCGGGCTCCCGCGCGTAGACCAGGACGAGCCGGCTGCGCTGGCGCCGTGCCACCCCGGCCGCGTAGGCCACCGCCCGCAGGGACGGGTCCGACCCGTCCACCCCGACCACCACGGCCGACGGTCCGTCGCGGCCGATCTCGAACCCACCCGGCACCGTGCCACCGTCCTCCCGCGCGTCCCGGCCGAGGCTATCGCCGGTGCGTGGCGCCGGGGACGCCGTCCGCGCCGCGGGACGCGCCGGTCCACGCCACGGTGTGTGGCCGGGCCGGGCGCGGTCCGGCAGGGTGGGCCGGGGGAGGAGGACCCGTGGCGGACGAGACGGAGGCGGACCCGGGGCTGGTGCGCGCGGCAGCGGACCTGTACGGCGTGCCGCCCGCGCGGTTCACAGCGGAGCGGACCGCTGCCGTACGGGCGGCCCGGGCTGCCGGCGACCGCGAGCTGGCGCGCGCCGTGGCGGGGCTCCGCAAGCCGTCCACCGCGGCCGCGGCGGTGAACCTGCTGCTGCGGCACCACCCGGAGGACCTCGCACGGCTGCTGGACCTCGGGGTGCGGCTGCGCGAGGCCCAGTCCGCGCTCGCCGGTGCCGACCTGCGCGCGCTGCACGCCCAGCAGCAGCAGGCTCTGGCCTCTGTCGTCCCCGTGGCGCTGTCCCTCGCCGCCGACGGCTCCGCTCCGGGCGGTGCGGCCGCCCGCGGGCAGGTCGAGGCCACGCTGCGTGCGGCGATGGGCGACCCGGACGCCGCGGCTGCGGTCGCGACGGGGCTGCTGGTGCGCGACCTGTTCTCCTCCGGGTTCGAGCCCGTGGACGTCACCGGCGCGACCGCCGTCCCCGGAGCACCCGCGCTGGAGGGTGCGCCGCAGCGGCGCACGCCGTTGCGGGAGGTGGGCGACCCGGTGGCGCCCGACGAGCGGCCGGCGCGGCCCGCGTCCCGCCGGCGCGGGCGGCTGATCACGGCGGAGGAGCCCGAGCGGCCCGGCGGCGGGCCCGCCCGGGTGGTCCGCGAGGACGGCGCCGGG
>JACXUT010000302.1 GCA_014763765.1 Micrococcales bacterium | reverse complement strand
CGTCCGCGGTGACCTCGCTGCCGTTCGCGTCGGTGAACCGCTGCACGACCTGCGAGAACTCGATCTGCAGCCGGCGCGGCAGGTCCAGGTCGCGCTCGGACTTCATCAGGTAGCTGATGCCGCCCTTCCCGGACTGCGAGTTGACGCGGATGATCGCCTCGTACGACCGGCCGACGTCCTTCGGGTCGATCGGCAGGTACGGCACGGCCCAGACGACGTCGTCGACGCCCTTGCCCTCGGCGGCCGCGCGGGCCTCCAGGGCGTCCAGGCCCTTCTTGATCGCGTCCTGGTGCGACCCGGAGAACGCCGTGAACACCAGGTCGCCGCCGTACGGGTGCCGCTCGGGGACGGCCATCTGGTTGCAGTGCTCGACGACACGCCGGATGTGGTCGATGCCGCCGCCGACCGCGAAGTCGATCTCCGGGTCGACGCCCTGGCTGAACAGGTTCATGCCGAGCGTGACCAGGCAGACGTTGCCGGTGCGCTCGCCGTTGCCGAACAGGCAGCCCTCGATGCGGTCCGCGCCGGCCAGGTAGCCCAGCTCGGCGGCGGCGACGGCGGTGCCGCGGTCGTTGTGCGGGTGCAGCGACAGCACGACGTGCTCGCGGTACCGCAGGTTCCGGCCCATCCACTCGATGGAGTCCGCGTAGACGTTGGGCGTCGCCATCTCGACGGTCGCCGGCAGGTTGATGATCACCGGCTTGTCGGCGGTGGGCTCGAACACGTCCAGCACGGCGTTGCAGATGCGCGCCGCGAACTCCAGCTCGGTGCCGGTGTACGACTCCGGGCTGTACTCGTAGAACACCTCGGTGCCCGGGACGCTCTCCTCGTACTTCTTGCACAGCCGGGCGCCGGAGACGGCGATGTCGACGATGCCGTCCTCGTCGGACCGGAACACGACCTCGCGCTGCAGGACCGACGTGGAGTTGTACAGGTGCACGATGGCCTGCTTCGCGCCGGCGATCGCCTCGTACGTCCGCTCGATCAGGTGCTCGCGGGACTGCGTCAGGACCTGGATGACGACGTCGTCGGGGATGCGGCCCTCGTCGATGAGCATCCGCACGAAGTCGAAGTCCGTCTGCGAGGCGGACGGGAAGCCGACCTCGATCTCCTTGTAGCCCATCTCGACGAGCAGCTCGAACATCGCCAGCTTGCGGGCGGCGTTCATCGGCTCGATCAGGGCCTGGTTGCCGTCGCGCAGGTCGACCGCGCACCAGCGCGGGGCCTTCGTGATCTGCTTCGTGGGCCAGGTCCGGTCCGGCAGCTCGACGCGGATCTGGTCGGCGAACGGGCGGTACTTGTGCACCGGCATGCCGGACGGCTGCTGGGGGTTGCTGTCGTGGTAGCTCATCGGAGGTCCTTCGCGTCGCGGGTGCTGCGGGTCAGCCGGCGCACCGAACACCGCGACGAGGATCCGGCCTAGAGGGCCTCGTCGCGGCGGCGAAGGAGGAGGGTGCGGAGCGAGAGCACGTCAGCACTGTACCCCTGCCCGTCGGTCGGACCGCAAGCGCTCAGCATCCGGACGTCACTGGAGCAGCAGGATCTCGTCGCGCGTCCGGAGCACGAGGTGGCCGCCGACCTCGGTCACCGCCCGCACGCCGTCGGGCACCGGCAGGCTCCACTCGAGCACCCCGTCCACCAGCCGCCGCGCCTCGATCGTCGACGCCCCGGAGCCCGTCCGGCCGGCGGACAGGACGAGCCGCCCGTCGGTGAGCGGGGCCCACCACATGAGCGTCTGGCCGGGCGTCTGCCACAGCACGTCGCCGGTGCGGACGTCGACCACCTGGTAGCCGTCCACGCCCACGAGGACGAGCTTGCCGTCGACGCGCAGCCGCGCCGCGCGGTACGTGTCGAGCCGCCACAGCTCGTCGCCGTCCGGCAGGGACCGGCCCACGACGCTGCCGCCGCTGTCCAGCACGAGCACGTCGGACGGCCGGCGGTCCGTCGCCGTGAACGACGGGAAGAGCGCCGACGACCGGAAGAGCTCCTTGCCGCTCCGGTCCCGCACCGTGCCGCCCTGACCGCTCGACCAGGTGCCGAAGACGCCCTGCGCGAGGGCGCCGATCGTGTACCACCGCGGCGTCCCGGTGGTGATGACGGAGCCGTCCGCGGCGTCCAGCACGGACGCCGACCACCCCTGCACCAGCACGAACGCGTCGTCCACCCTCAGCTCCGAGCCGGAGACGATGCCCGAGCGCAGCCGCAGCGGCTCGGCACCGCGGTACCACCAGCGCAGGTGGCCGCCCTCGGCGGAGTAGCGGGCGACCTGCGGGTGGCCGTCCGGCGCGATGCTCAGCACGACGACGTCGTCCGCCAGCCGCTCGACCGCCGCCAGCCGCCCCACGAGCGTGAACGTGCTGCGCACCGCGCCGGTCGCCGCGTCGAGCGCCGACACCCGCGCCCAGCGCTCGTCCGGTGCGGGGAACGGCACCGTCGAGGGGTGCGCGGGGTCCGTCGCCACGACGGGCGGCTCCACCACGCACACGACGACGTCGCTCGTCCCGTCGGGGTCGGGCAGGCACCCCGTGAGCGGCCGGGTGCCGGCGGCCGGGCCGAGGTCCTGGTCCCAGCGGCGTCCGCCGGTCACGACGTCCCAGGCGGTCACCCGGAAGCGCCCCTCGCGCACGGACGCCGCGAGCAGCACGCCCTCGGCGGCGAGCAGGTCCTCCGAACGCGTCACCGGTGCGCGCCAGCGCGTCCACGGCGGGTCGTCCACCGGGCGGAGCATGCCCGCCGCGGTCCGGGGCCGGGCCGGGTCGCCGCCCGCCGCCAGCCCCGCGCCCACCGCACCGCCCGCGACGAGGGCCACCGTGATCGCGACGACAGCCCACCGCCGGGCGGTCGGCTGCCCGCCGCCCGGGCGCCCGGCGCGACGGTGGCGCCGGGCGGGAGCGACGCCGTCCCGGGCCGCGCTCGTGCCGTCGACGTCGACCAGCTCGACGTCCTGCATCGTCGCACGAGACCGCGCGCGGCCCATGCGTCACTCTAGGCGCGCAGCCCCACGGACAGCGAGAGGTCGCCGAACGCCACGAGCGAGCCGTCGGTCAGTCGGACGCGCCGGTCCGGCAGGCACACGATGCGCTGCCCGTCCGCCAGCGTGACGAGGGTGCCGTTGGTGGAGCCGCGGTCCACGACCCAGGCCCCGTGCTCGTCGGCCCCGAGCATGAGGTGCGTCTTGGAGACCGAACGGCCCGGGTCGCTCACGGGCGCCACCCGGACGCCCGGCTGGGGCTCGGGGTTGCGACCGACGAGCAGGGGTGCCTCCAGCCCGACGACCGTCCCGTCGGGCAGGCGGACGGCCCAGGAGCGCGGGGCGTCCGGCCCCGGTGCCGTCACCGTGGCGGGGAAGGGCTCGGGCGGCAGGGGCGGGACG